>NZ_JARWAK010000003.1:0-315159 GCF_031451675.1 Halomonas koreensis
CGGTATCGCCCTCGGCGACCGACTGGTCCGCTTCCGCGCTGGCCGTCGGCAGGTCGTCGTCGAACCGCACCGTCAGCGTGCCGTTGGCGCTGCTGCCGTCCGCGTCCTGCACCGTGTACGTCAGCGCCGCCGTGGCGTCGTTCTCGGTGTCATCCCCGGCCTCGCCATCCAGCGAGGCATGCAGCACGTTGTCATGCAGCGTGACCGTGTAGGCGCCGCTCTGCGCATCGGTGATCACCACGCTGAACAGCTCGCTGCCATCCCGCGCGCCACCGTCCACGGTCGCGGTCAGGGTGCCGGTGGCGCCGTCCCAGGCGTAACGCACCGACTCGGTGCCCACCGTCCCGGTCGCGCCATCCATCGCCGCCAGGCTGACGCTGCCCGCCCCGTCGCCACCGAAGGCGAAGTCCAGGGTGCCGCTGAAGGTGGTCTCGTCGCCCTGGCCGACGTCATCGCCGACCCCGCCGTCGATGCCGCCTGCCAGGCCCTCGTCATCGACCAGCGCGCTGCTCTCGCCGGCCGTGGGCACGCTATCCTCCTCGGCGACGATGCTCGGGGCGATCTCGACCTGGTCCGCGCCATCGAGGGCATTGGCGCCGAACTGATAGGCAAGCGGATCGACGCCCTCGGTGATGCGCATCAGGCGAACGAATCCGTGGCCGCCTTCGACACCGCCCGCCGCGCCGGCACCGGCCGCGGTGGCGTCAAGATCCTCGAGCAGGTCGCCCTCGCCTTCCTCGATGGCCGCCAGCAGGGCCTCGATGTCATCGTCCTGGGCGCTGGCCTCCTCGCTGGCCACCGGCTCGTCCGCGGCGAGATCCGAGGTCATCGCGACCTCCTGCCCGCCCTCGATCACCGTGGGCTCCAGTCCGTCGCCGAAGTCGAGCGCGACCCGCCCGTTGTCCGAGGTCACCAGGGTCTCGCCCTCCTGCAGGGCGTCGCCGACGCTCAGCTCGCGCAGGTTGCCGGCTTCGTCGCGCGCCCAGGCCTGGCCGGTGATGGATACCACGGTTGCGATGGTCATCGTTCCCTTCCCCCTTGATCGACATCTGCCGAGGCCACACCACGGGCGCATCGGCGCTGGATGCCTACAAGCTAGGTCAGGGAGGCGGTCCCGGGTATTGGACCGAAGGACAGGTTACGAAACGTAAACGCCCGGCGTGGCGCCGTCAGGCTCACTCCGGATGCCGGGACAGCTTGCGCATCAACTGCATGCGGTCGCGCACCCCCAGCTTGCGGAAGACCGCGCCGAGGTGCGCCTTGACGGTGCGCTCGGTGATGCCCAGTTGCCTGGCCACGGCCTTGTTGGGGTTGCCTTCCACCACCGCCCGCGCCACGGCCCGCTCGCGATCGGTCAAGGGCGCCAGCAGGTCGTCGTCCAGGCTCGCCTCGCCGCCCAGGGCTTGATAGACCCCGCCGACGACTCGGGCCATGAGCTCCGGCCAGACCCAGATCCCCTGGTTGGCGGTCACCAAGGCCACCTGCCGCAGCAGCTCCGGCGGCGAGAGCGCGTGGGCATAGCCCCGTGCCCCGGCGGCCAGGGCACGGCCGGCCTCGGCGGCGTCCGGCGAATGGCTCAGCACGCTGACGACCACCCCGCGACCGGCCAGGGCCCCCACCAGGGAGGGCCAGTCCTGGCCCGGCTCGATCACCACCCAGGCCTGCAGATCGGCGCCGCTCCGCTCCGTCGCCCGGGCCGGCGTCACGCATTCGGCATGCGGGAACGCCTCGCGCCAGCGGGGCAGCAGGTCCGGCACCGTGCAGACGAAGCGCTGTTGCATTACCTCTCTCCCAGTGCATTGTCCCAGGCCCGCAGCACCGGCTTGAGCAGGTACTGCATCACCGTGCGCTTGCCGGTCAGGATGTCGACCTGGGCGGTCATCCCGGGGATCACGTCCAGCGCCTCGTGGTCGCTGTCCCCCGCCACCGTCCTGACCCGCACCAGATAGAAGGTGTTGCCTTCGTCGTCGGTGATGGTGTCGGGACTGATGTGCACCAGTTCGGCGTCGAGCCCGCCGTAGATGGCGAAATCATAGGCGGTGAGCTTGATGGTGGCCGGCTGCCCGGGACGCAAGAAGGCGATGTCCTGGGGCGCGATGCGCGCCTCCACCAGCAGGGTGTCGTCGGTGGGCACCACCTCGACGATCTCCTGGCCCGGCTGGGCGACCCCGCCGAGGGTGTTGATGGCCAGCCGCTGCACGATGCCGTCCACCGGCGAGCGGATCTCGGCCAGCCGGACCCGATCCTCGAGGCCCTCGCTGGACTCGTCCAGCGCCCCCAGGTCGGCCAGGGTCCGGGACAGCTCGTTGCGCCACTCGTTGCGCTTCTCGAGGGTGACCTCGCGCAGCTTCGACTGGGCCTCCTCGATGGCCGCCTCCAGCCGCTCCACCTGGGCGGCCGCCTGGTCGCGCTGGCCGCGGGCCCGGGTCACTTCCCGACGCAGCCGCAGCACCTCGACCTCGGAGACCGCCCCGGAGTCCAGCAGCGGACGAGTCAGGTTGAGTTCGCGGCCGGCCATGCCCAGCTCGCGGGCCGCGGTATCGCGCCGGGACCGCGCCTCCTCGAGCTCGGCGCGACGCTGCGCCAGCTGCTCGCGCAGGATCCGCTTCTGCTCCTCCAGGGCCTCCAGGTTGTTGCGGTACAACTCGCGCTCCTGGGCCACGATATTCGGCGCCTCCTCGACCAGCGACGGCGAGGGCGTGAACGGCGAATCGGTCACCAGGGCGCGCAGCCGCTCGGCCCTGGCCTCCAGGGACTCGGCCTTGGCCCGGTTCTCGCGGAAGTTGGCCAGGAAGCGCGTCGGATCGATGCGCATCAGCAGCTCGTTCTTGGCGACGCGATCGCCTTCCTCCACCAGGATCTCCTGCACCACCCCGCCGTCGAAGGACTGGACCTTCTGCAGCTGGCTGGAGGGGATCACCCGACCGGTGCCCCGGGTGACCTCGTCGATGGGGGCGAGGGTGGCCCAGGCGATCAGCGTGGCCACGGCGAGCACCACGATGTAGAGCAGCCAGCGGGCCCGCAGCGGCTCCTGCTGCAGGCGGGCCCAGTCCGCGTCGGCCTCCCAGTCGCGATCCAGGTGCGCCGCGGTCACGCGGCGGGCGAAGAGCCGATCCATGAACGGCCGGAAGGGCCGGCGGCCCACCCGGGAGAAGCGCCCGATGGCCTCGAAGCCGCGCTGCTCGGCGCTGCGGGACGACTGGCTCATGAGCGAGCCCTCCCGATCTTGCCCTTGCGCAGCGCCTCGACGATCTTGTCGCGCGGGCCGTCGGCGACCACCTGACCGGCGTCGAGCACCAGGATGCGATCCACCAGCGACAGCAGCGAGGTGCGGTGGGTGATGACGATCATCGTCTTGCCCTCGCCCACTTCCCGCAGGCGGGCCTTGAGTGCCTCCTCGGAGGAATGGTCCATGGCGCTGGTGGGCTCGTCGAGGAGCAGGATCGGCGGATCCTGGATCAGCGCCCGGGCGATGGCCACCTGCTGGCGCTGCCCGCCGGATAGCCGCTGCCCCCGTTCGCCGACCTCCAGGTCGACGCCCTCGGGATGGCCATCGACCAGGGGCTCCAGCCCGGCGAGCCGGATGGCCCGCAGCAGCGCCTGGTCGTCGACGACATCGCTGCCCGCCCCGGCGACGATGTTGTCGCGCAGCGAGCCCTGGAAGAGGCTGACGTCCTGAGGTACATAGCCGAAGTGGCGACGCAGCTGGGCGGGCTCGTACTGGCGCACGTCGACGCCATCCAGGCGCACGCCGCCGGCGCCGGGCTCGTAGAGGCCCAGCAGCAGCTTGTGCAGCGTGGTCTTGCCGCAGCCCACCCGCCCCAGGATGGCCACCTTCTCGCCCGGCGCGAGGCGCAGCGAGACGTCGCGCAGCGCCTCGACCTGCTCGCCGGGGTAGCGGAAGTGCACCCCGTCGAAGCGGATATCGCCCTGGACGACCGGGCGGTCGACGCAGTGGCGCCCCTCCGGCCGCTCGACGGGCAGCGCCATCATGCCGTCCAGCGACTGCAGGGCCGTGCTCGCCTGGTGGTACTGCGCCAGCAGGGCGGCGGCCTGGCTCACCGGGGCCATGGCCCGGGACGACAGCAGGTAGGCGGCGATCAACCCACCCTGGGTCAGCTCCCCGGCCACGATCAGGTAGACCCCGATGATCACCACCACCACCGCCACGCTGTGCTGGGCCCACAGCGCCACGCTGGTGACCGACGAGCTGATCAGGCGCAGCCGGGCGCTGGTCCGCGACAGATAGGCCGAGGCTCGCTCCCAGATGCCCTGGATGCGGCTCTCCGCCCGCAGGGCCTTGAGCGTCTCGAGCTGGGCGATGGACTCCACCAGGGTGGCGTTGCGCTGGGCGCCGGCCCGCCAGGTGGTCTCCGACAGCTCGTGCAGCTTGCCCTGGGCGGCCAGGGCATAGAGCAGCACGAAGGCGATGCCCGCCAGCACCGGAATCACCAGGGGCGGGCCGATCAGGGCGATGATCGCCGCGAACATCAGCACGAAGGGCAGGTCCACCAGCCCCACCACCGTGGCCGAGCCGATGAAGGCGCGCACCGACTCGAACGACTGCAGCATCGACGCGAAGGAGCCCGTGGAGGCCGGCCGCGCGGCCATGCGCAGCCCCAGCACCTGGCGCATCAGTCGCGCCGAGAGCTTGACGTCGGCGCGGCTGGCCGCCAGGTCCACGAAGGCGCTGCGCATCAGGCGCAGCACCAGGTCGAAGCCCAGCACCACGAAGACGCCGACCGCCAGCACCCAGAGGGTGTCGGTGGCGTGATTGGGCACCACCCGGTCATAGACGTTGAGGACGAACAGCGGCATCGCCAGCGCGAAGAGGTTGATCACCACCGAGCCGAGGATGACGTCGCGATAGAGGCGGCGGTTCTCGCGGATCACTCCCCAGAACCAGTGCCGCCCGGCGGTCTCCTTGACCTCGGGGCCGCGGGCGTCGAAGCGGAAGCGCGGCCGTACGTAGATGGCCCGACCGCTGTAGCTGGCCTGGAGGCCATCCAGCTCGACCTCGGTGGCCGCCTCCCCGAGCTCGGGAAAGATCACCCGGGCGCGGCGCGACGCCAGGTCCAGGCCCAGCAGTACGCAGGCCCGCCCGGGCTCGAGCAACAGCACGACGGGAAACAGCTCGGGGTTGAGCTGCACCAGGCGCGACCGGACCAGCCGCGCCGACAGGCCGGCGCGGTCCGCGGCACGGGGGAACACCCCGGGGGTGAGACGCCCCTCCTCCAGCGGCAAACCGGCGGTGAGGGACTCGCGGTTCACCTCGTGCTCATGGGACCGGGCGATGGTCACCAGGCACTCGAGCAGCTCGTCCCCCACGGCCGGATCGGCCGCCATGCCATCGTCGATCGCTTCCCGCTGTGTCACTCGCACCTCTTCCGGCGGGTGCGGGGCTCAATGCCCTGCGGCCGCTCAGCCCGCATGGGAGTCGCCGCCACCGATGGCGCGGCGGGTCATGTCGAGATTCTCGCCGACCCGTTCCAGGGTGACCTCCACGCGGCGGTTCTGACGGCGCCCCTCCACGGTGGCATTGCTGGCCACGGGCTGGCGGGAACCGAACCCCTCGGTCTGGATCAGCGAGGCCTCCACGCCCTGGGCGACGAGGTAATCGCCGACGCTGCGCGCCCGGCGCCGGGACAGCGGCTCGTTGATGGCATCGGTGCCGGTCGAGTCGGCGTGGCCGGCGATGTAGACCCGCACCAGGTCGTCGCGGCCGCGGATCTGCTCGGCCAGCGACGACAGCTCGCGGCGAGCCTCGGCGCTGAGCTCGGCGCTGTTGATCTCGAAGAGGGCATCCGCCGAGAGGGTGACATCCGGCGCCCGGGTAGGCGGCGCGGTGATGCCGCCGGTGAAGTCGGCCAGGGTGTAGCCGGTGGGGCCGGGTGCGGGACAGACCGTCTCCGGCTCCAGGGCCACGCCGTCGCTGCCCAGCTCGGCCAGGGTCGGCATGTCGGCGCGACGCACCTCCAGGGTCTGCATCAGCTGGCCCATGGCCGCCAGGGTCCGGGCATCGGCCAGGGCGGTATCGTACTGGGCATTGACGTAGGCGCGGCTGGCCTCGAAGTACTCGTTCTCGGTGTCGAGCACGTCCAGCAGGCTGCGCTGGCCGATGTCGAACTGTTGCTGGTACGCCCCCCGCACCCGGTTGGTCGACAGGCGGTGCTGGTTCAGGTACTCGAGCTGCTCGCGCAGCCGCTGGGTGTCGTTGTAGGCGATCTGGGTGGTCTGGCGCACATCCACGCACGCCTTCTCGCGCAGGTGCATGGCCTGCTCGACCCGATCGCTGGCGGCCCGGAAGCTCGCCAGGTCGCTGCCGCCGCGATACAGGTTCATGCTGGCCACCAGCTCGACGCTGTGGCGATCCTGGCGCTCGTCCGGGCTCAGCACCGTGCCGGTGTCCCCGTCCTTGTAGGTCCCGGTGCGCGCCACCAGGTCCAGCTGCGGGTGAAAGGCCGAGCGGGTGCCTTCGCGTTCGGCGCGGGAGGCGGCGATGTTCTCGATCGCGGCATGGAAGTCCGGATTGCCCTGGAAGGCCAGCTCGAGAGCCTGGGAGACGTCGCCGGGCAGACGCTCGCCGAAGGTCGGCGCCGCGGCCAGCGACGCCGCCGGCAGCTCGCCGACGATGCGTTGATAGCGGGCCGTGACGTCATGCAGGTTCGAGGCCTCGGTCATCAGGTTGGACTCGGCCAGGGCCAGGCGCCCGCTGATCTGCTCGAGATCCACCCGGCGTCCGGCCCCGGACATCGCCTTCTCCTCGATCTGGTTGAAAACCTCGAGGTGCTTGCGGTAGTTGTCCTGGGCCAGACGCACCAGCTCGCGATAACGCTGCACGTCGAGGTAGGCGCGCACCGCCTCGAGGGCCGTCTCCTCGCTGGCGCCGAGCAGCTCGTAGTAACGCACCAACTGGGCGCGGTCCAGTCGCTCCACCTCGCTGCTGGTGGCGAAGCCGTCATAGAGCATCTGCGTCAGGGTCAGCTCGGCATAGTCGGTGTCGTAGCTGCCCCGGGCGTCGTTCTCCCGGTCTTCGCGCCCCACCCCGGCGTTGACGTCGACGCTGGGCAGGTAGTTGCCCCAGGCGGCACGGCGATCATGGCCGGAGGCCTGGAACTCTCGCCAGGCGGCCTGCACCTCGGGATTGGTGGAAATCGCCTCCTGGACGACCCCGCGCAGATCCGCCGAGCCGGGCGACGACAGCCCCGCGGGCAGGGACTGGCCCACCGCCGCGGCGATGGGCATCAGGACGAGCCCCGCGCCGGCGGCCAGCCCCAGGGCGAAACGGCTCCCGCGAGCGCGGGGCGATGCGGTGATGCTCGGGCGAATCATGGCGAATACCTACCCTCATTGTCCTTCGTTATTGTCATCGTCCGGTGATGGGCGCGACGCCCTTGGCCGTGCCCCTCGGCATGTCTCGGCCAGGCAGCTGGCCCCTCCCCCAACCGGCAACGACCCGTTCGGCGCCTCGCCACTCCGCAACGACTGAGGCGAGACACCCGACCGGCTCGTGCCGCTGTATTAGAATACACTCTGTTACATAGCGTAATTGACTTTGATGGGTTTGCCAGCAAAGCCAGGTTCAACGCACCAGGAATCTGCTACCCCGCCACGGAGGCCCGTGCGCCACGGAGGCCCGTGGCATCGGGGGGGGGCCGCCCGCCATGGCGCTCTCACCGCAGGACCCAAACATGGTATCGTCGGCGTAAAATCGTTCCGGTCCGCACAAGGAGAACGGCATGTCCTCATCGGAGATTCAAAAGACCCGCGTCATCAACGAGCTACGCGGCTTCATCAAGAAACTGCTGCAGGACCCGCGGATCCTCGAGCAGTCGTTGCTGATCGCCCGCGAGCGGCTGGGCGAGGGCGACCAGGCGGAGGTCATGGCGCGCATCGCCAACGAGATCTCGGAGACCACCAGCGTGCATATCCCCGAGGATCCCGCCGAGCACTCGGAGGCCGATCGCCTCTTCCTCGAGCTGCTCAAGGAAGTGGTTCGCGAGGAGCAAGCCCTCTACTGACGCCCCGTGACGGGAGGCGATCGGCGGCGCCCGGTCGCCTACCCGGCCTGCGCCCGCGGGGCGCAGCTGATACAATGGCCCGACACTTTTTCAACGCCTGCCCGCATGCTCTACCTCCTCAAGCTCCATCCCGAGATCACCATCAAGTCCCGCTCGGTCCGTCAGCAGATGACGCGCAGCCTGACGGCCAACATCCGCAACACCCTGCGCCGCCTCGACCCCGGCGTGCGGGTCAAGGACCAGTGGGATGCCATCCGCGTGCGCCTGCCCGACGGCATCGCCGAACACGCCGTGGCGGAGATCGAGGACGCCCTGACCCGGATCCCCGGCATCCAGCAGATCCTGGCCACCGAGGAAGTGACCTTCGAGTCCCTCGACCAGGCCGCCGACCGCATCGTCCCGGTGTGGCGCTCGGCCGTCGCCGGGCGCCGCTTCCGGGTCACGGCGAAACGCCGCGGGCACCACGACTTCACCTCCGCCGACCTCGAGCGTCACTTGGGCGGCCGGCTGCTGTCGGCCGCCGCCGATGCCCGAGTCGACCTGAAGCATCCCGAGGTGGTGGTGCCGGTGGAGCTCAACGATCGCCGCCTTCAGGTGATCCGCGCCCGCTGGCAGGGGCTCGGCGGCTACCCCCTGGGCATGCAGGGCCAGGCCCTGGCGCTGATCTCCGGCGGCTTCGACTCGCCGGTGGCGGCCTGGAAGATGATGCGTCGCGGCGTGAAGACGCACTTCCTGTTCTTCAATCTCGGGGGGCCGGCCCACGAAGCCGGCGTTCGGGAGGTGAGCCACCATCTCTGGGCCCGCTACGGCGCCTCCCACAAGGTGAAGTTCATCTCCGTGCCCTTCGAGGGAGTGGTCGGCGAGATCCTGCGCTCGATTCCCGATGGCCTGATGGGGGTGGTGCTCAAGCGGATGATGGTCCGGGCGGCCAACCGCATGGCTCGCCGGACGGGCATTCCCGCCCTGGTGACCGGTGACGCCATCGCCCAGGTCTCGAGCCAGACGCTGGCCAACCTGGGGCAGATCGACGCCGCCAGCGAGATGCCGATCCTGCGCCCGGTGCTGACCGACGACAAGCAGGACATCATCGACCAGGCGCGCCGGCTGGACACCGCCCGCTTCGCCGAGACGATGCCCGAGTACTGCGGCGTGATCTCCCGTCGCCCGCACAACAAGGCCCCGGCCGAGGCCATCGCCGCTGCCGAGGCCGAATTCGACTACGGCGTCCTCGAGGCCGCCCTGGAGGCCGCCACCACCACCGGCATCGATCGCCTGGCGCCGGCTGCCGACGAGGCGCCCCCGGCGCCCGCCGAGGTGCTGACTGTGGACTCCCCCGAGACGCTGGCCCGCCTGGAGGCGCCCTGCGTGATCGACATCCGCCGGGAAGACGAGCAGGAGGCATCGCCCCTGGAGCTCCCGGAGGTGCCGACGATGCGCATCCCCTTCTACGAGCTGCAGGAGCGCGCGCCGCAGCTACCCGGCGACCGGCAGTACCTGCTGTACTGCGACCAGGGGGTGATGAGCCGCATGCAGGCGCTTCACCTGGCGGATCGTGGCCTGCATCATTTCGGCGTCTATCGGCGCGCCGCGCCCGCCGGCTGAGGGAGCCGCTGACGGGCGCGGCGCGGCGCGGTTCGGGCAGGGTACCCCCTGCCCGAGGCGCCTTACTGGATCCGGTCGTGACCGAACACCATGTCGCCGCCCGGGGCGGCGCTATGGCAAGCGATGCAGCCCTGGTCCATGCCCTTGGCGACTCGCCCGGCCAGCGGCACGCCCTTGGGGTTGGTGGCCAGCTCGCCGCTGGGCAGGTACTTGACCCAGAACCAGTCGTGGTTGTCGGGATCGTACCCCTCGCGCTTGAACATCACCGTCACCGCGCCCAGGTAGTCATCGGGAGCGTTCCACACCGCCTGCCGGGTGACGCCCTCTCCGCCGTAGTTGCGCTTGATGATCACCGGTCCCGTGGTGCCCTCGACGGTGACCTCGCCGTCGATGGTGTCGAGGATGGCCCCATGAGGGTGCTGGCCGGTGTAGGGGGCGGACATGGTGCGCCCCTCGCCGACCAGGTTGGCCTCGGTGAGGGCATTCCAGAGCGAGGCCGCATAGGCCGTGTCCTCCTCGCCACCGAAGGGGGCCGCCGAGGCGGCCTGAGCTCCCAGCAGCAGGCCGGCGCCGATGGTCCCGAGCATCGTCTTCATGTTCATGGAAGACCTCCATTGCGTCTTGTCGGTCTTGTGAGATCGAGGCTTGCAGGGGTTGGTGGCCAGGGACGGCCGAACCTTACAGGCAAGCCGGTTCTTTCTGCATCAGGGACAAGCGGTTCCCCCGAAGGAGGAGGACTCGGCGCTTCCCTGCACCGAGCGCAGACGGCGACACTCGAGACGCCCCTCCGGCCCGACCACGCCGAGCAGGCGTCCGTCGATCAACCGGGCCCCGACCGCCGGCGGCCCGGACAGGGCCCCTTCCCAGCGGATGGCCAGGTCGTCCGGTGCAAGCACGGCGACGCGACCGTCGGCATGGGTGACCACGATGCCGCCCTCGTCGAGATGGACGGCCATGAGGTCATCCGCCAGGGCCCGCCGGGCCAGGGGCTCGCCGGTGCCCGCGTCGAGCACCCGCAGGACACCGTCGAAGCGCGGCAGGTAGAGGCGGCCGTTCCCGACCCGGGGGCTCGTGGCGGCCACGGGCTCTCGTCGGCGCCAGCGCACCTCGCCCGAGGCGGCGTCGATGGCCAGCACCTCGCCGGCGAAGGTGGTCACGTAGACGGCATCGCCGCCGGCCACGGGGCGGTACACCAGCTCCTGGCCCAGCGCGCGCTGCCAGCGGATGGCGCCCGAGCCAGGGTCGAGCCCCGTCAGCGTCGCCCCCTGGCCGCCGGTGACCAGCACCCCGTCCTGGAGGGCCGGCGGATAGATCCAGCCCTCGAAGCGACGCGTCCAGAGCAGCTCGCCGCCGGCGACGGTCAGGGCGCGCAGCTCGCCGTCTCGCGCGGCGGCATAGGCCCGCTCGCCGTCCCGGGTGGGCGAGAAGACGGTGGCATCGGCGAAGCGGCGCCACAACGGCTCGCCGCTGCCGGCCTCCAGCGCGACCAGGCCGGCGCTGGTGCCGACCAGCAGGCGACCGCCGGCCCGCACCGGCTCGAAGGTCTGCTCGCCCGCCAGGGCCCGCCAGCGGGGTGCGTCGCCGCCACCGTCGAAACGCATCACGCCCTGATGGGAGGCGAACAACGTCGCCTCGGCCACCAGGGGGTTCTCGGGATAGTCCGCGGCTCGGGCGGGGCCCGCCGGCCCCAGCCAGCTCCCCGCCAACAGCACGACCAACAGCCCCCATCGCCTCATGCTACGCCACCTCGCAGATCAGCCATCGCTGTTACCCAGGCTAGCGAGGATGGCGAAGATGCTCGATGAAGCCCTTCCAACGTTCCGGCACGGGGATCCAGCCCCTGTCGACGAGTGTCGGCAGGGCCACCAGGAAGCAGAACGCCAGCAGCCCCACCCCCATCGCCCAGCCGCTGTCGATGGCCATGCCCTTGCCGGCCAGGACGTAGAGCAGGGTCATGGGCGCCATGCCGAGGCCGGAGGCCAGCAGGAAGCGCCCGGTGGTGAGCACGGTCAACCCCGCCGCATAGCTGACCAGGGCGAAGGAGACCACCGGGATCAGCCGCGCCAGCAGCACCATGGCGAAGAGGATGTGCTGGGGGCATTGGGGAAAGAGCGCCACATGGCCGCGGAAGAGACGCTCGATGAGCGGTCGCCCCAGCAGGCGGGCGATCCAGAAGCTGATGCCGGCGCCGGCCAGGGCCCCCAGCATGCTGAGCGAGAAGGCCACCAGGGGATGATAGAGCATGCCCGCCGCGACGCTCACCACCATGGTGGGAATCGGCCCCACCACCACGGTCAGCGCCATCACCCCGGCCAGCATCGGCGGCCCCCAGGGACCGAGGGCGACGCTCAGCCGCTCCAGCCGCCCGGGATCGAGAAGTCCCTGCCGATACAACCAGAGGCCGAGCGCCACCAGCAGCAACAACGCCGCGGCGCCCAGCCAGGCTCGCCTGACCGCGCTCATCCTCATGCCCCCACGGGCCGCCCGTCGCACGAGGCGCCCCGCCCGGGACGCCATCGCTTGCCTTCAGTGTAGGGCGCCGGCGGCGGATGCAGCGCGCGGGGAAGATGCTACAATCGGGAGCCTGATTTCACGGACCTTTCGCATGACGGCCTCGACGTCGCCCGGGCATCGAGTCGGCCGCCATGATCCACGCTTACGGGAACCTCAGAGCCACCATGTCGAACACCGCCCCGCGCAAGATCCTGGTCACCAGTGCCCTGCCCTACGCCAACGGCGCCATCCACCTGGGCCATCTGCTGGAGTACATCCAGACCGACATCTGGGTGCGCTTCCAGAAGAGCCGTGGCCATGACTGCCACTACGTCTGCGCCGACGACGCCCACGGCACCGCCATCATGCTGCGCGCCGAGCAGGAGGGCATCAGTTCCCAGGCGCTGATCGACCGGGTCAGCCGGGAGCACCAGGAGGACTTCGCGCGCTTCGGGGTGGCCTTCGACAACTACCACTCGACCCACTCCGAGGAGAACCGGCACTTCAGCGAGCTGATCTACACCCGGCTGCGCGACCAGGGCCACATCGCCACCCGTGACATCGAGCAGATGTACGACCCGGTCAAGGGGCTGTTCCTGGCCGACCGCTTCATCAAGGGCACCTGCCCGAAGTGCCATACCCCCGACCAGTACGGCGACAACTGCGAGGCCTGCGGCGCCACCTACACCCCGGCCGAGCTGATCGATCCGCTCTCGGCGATCTCCGGCGCCACCCCCGAGGTAAGAAGCTCCACCCACTACTTCTTCAAGCTGCCGGACTTCGCCCGCTTCCTGCAGGGCTGGATCGACGACGACCACGTCCAGCCCCAGATCCGCAACAAGCTGATGGAGTGGTTCGAGTCCGGCTTCAACGAGTGGGACATCTCCCGCGACGCCCCCTACTTCGGCTTCGAGATCCCCGACGCCCCGGGCAAGTACTTCTACGTCTGGCTGGACGCGCCGATCGGCTACCTGGCGAGCTTCAAGAACCTCTGCGAGCGCGAGGGCATCGACTTCGACGCCTACTGGCGCAAGGACTCCGACGCCGAGGTCTATCACTTCATCGGCAAGGACATCGTCTACTTCCATGCGCTGTTCTGGCCGGCCATGCTCCACGGCGCCGAGTTCCGCACCCCCACGGCGGTGAACTGCCACGGTTTCGTCACCGTCAACGGCGCCAAGATGTCCAAGTCGCGGGGCACCTTCATCAAGGCCGCCACCTACGCCGAGTACCTCAATCCCGAGTACCTGCGCTACTACTTCGCCGCCAAGCTCACCGCCGGGGTCGACGACCTCGACCTCAACCTCGAGGACTTCGCCCAGCGGGTCAACGCGGACCTGGTCGGCAAGGTGGTCAACATCGCCAGCCGCTGCGCCGGCTTCGTCAAGAAGCTCGGCGGCGGCAGGCTCTCCGCCCACTGCGCCAAGCCCGAGCTGGTGGCGCGCTTCGTCGCCGCCGGCGACGAGATCGCCGAGCACTACGAGGCCCGGGAGTTCGGCCGCGCCATGCGCAAGGTGATGGAGCTGGCCGACGAGGCCAACGCCTACATCGCCGAGGCCGAGCCCTGGGTGCTGGCCAAGCAGGAAGGCCGCGAGCAGGAGGTGCTCGACATCTGCTCGGTGGGCATCAACCTGTTCCGCCAGCTGATGGTCTACCTGGCGCCGGTGGTGCCGGCCATGGCCGAGGGCGCCCGCGCCTTCCTGAAACTCGACAGCCTCGACTGGGACAGCCGCCAGGAACTGCTCCTCGATCACCCGATCGCCAAGTTCAAGCCGCTGATGACCCGGGTCGAGCGCGACCGCATCGACGCCATGATCGAGGCGTCGAAGGAGGACCTGGTGGAAGAACAGAAGCTCAAGGAAACCCCCAAGGGGCCGCTGGCCGACGAGCCGATCGCCGAGACGATCGCCTTCGACGATTTCGCCAAGGTCGACCTGCGCATCGCCCGCATCGCCAAGGCGGAGTACGTCGAGGGCGCCGACAAGCTGCTCCGGCTCACCCTGGACCTAGGCGGCGAGACCCGCAGCGTCTTCGCCGGCATCCGCAAGGCCTATGCCCCCGAGGCCCTGGAGGGCCACCTGACGGTGATGGTCGCCAACCTGGCGCCGCGCAAGATGCGCTTCGGCGTCTCGGAAGGCATGGTGCTGGCCGCCGGCGACGACGACGGCATCTACCTGCTCGAGCCCCACTCCGGCGCCCAGCCGGGCCAGCGGGTCAGCTGACGGTCAAGCCTCGAGCGACGGGTCACGAGCGGCGAAGGCGATGCCGGCCGGCTCGCAGCCCGTCGCTCGTCACTCGACGCTGGGATACCGATGACCGATTTCTTCCTGATCCTGGTCGGCACCGCACTGGTCAACAACTTCGTGCTGGTGCAGTTCCTGGGCCTGTGCCCGTTCATGGGCGTCTCCGGCAAGCTGGAGTCGGCCATGGGGATGTCGCTGGCCACCACCTTCGTGCTGACCCTGTCCTCGGTGGCCAGCTACCTGGTCCATCATCTGCTGCTCGCCCCCCTGGGCCTCGAGTACCTGCGCACCATCGCCTTCATCCTGGTGATCGCCGTGGTGGTGCAGTTCACCGAGCTGGTGGTGCGCAAGACCAGCCCCCTGCTGCACCAGGTGCTGGGCATCTTCCTGCCGCTGATCACCACCAACTGCGCGGTGCTCGGGGTCGCCCTGCTGACCCTCAACCGCGGCTCGACCTTCCTGGAGGCCGCCCTCTACGGCTTCGGCGCCGCCGTGGGCTTCTCGCTGGTGCTGGTGCTGTTCGCCGCCCTGCGCGAGCGCCTGGCCACCGCCGACGTGCCGCGCCCCTTCCAGGGGGCCGCCATCGCCATGATCACGGCGAGCCTGATGTCGCTGGCCTTCATGGGCTTTTCGGGTCTTGTGCAACTATGAGTGGGAGCCTCACCGATGCTTGATGCCCTGCTCGACAACGGCATCCTGGTCGCCGGTTTGACCCTGGTGGGCCTGTCCGGGGCCTTCGGCGCCCTGCTGGGCTTCGCCGGCGAGCGCTTCAGGGTCGAGGGCGACCCGGTGGTCGAGCGGATCGACGCCCTGCTGCCCCAGACCCAGTGCGGCCAGTGCGGCCATCCGGGCTGTCGCCCCTACGCCGAGGCCATCGTCGAGGGCGAGGCGATCAACCGTTGCCCGCCGGGGGGCGAGGCCACCATCGCCGCCCTGGCCGACCTGCTGGGCCGCGAGCCGCTGCCCCTGGACGGCGAGGCCGAGGACACTCCCCGGGTGGCATTCATCCGCGAGGACGAATGCATCGGCTGCACCAAGTGCATCCAGGCCTGCCCGGTGGACGCCATCCTCGGCGCGGCCCGGCACATGCACACCGTGATCGCCGAGGAGTGCACCGGCTGCGACCTGTGCGTGGAGCCCTGCCCCGTGGACTGCATCGACATGCTGCCGCGTCCCGCCGCCGACGAAGCCGCCACGCCCCTGCCCGCCGGGCCCGGGCACCGCCCGGTGCTGCCGACCCCGGCCCGGGACGGCGCGCTGATCGCTAGCGACCGGGAGGCCCGGCATGGTTGAGCGCCTGGACTTCCCCGGCGGCATCACGCCACCGACCCGCAAGGCCCGGGCCACCCGGGCGCCGCTGCGCGAGGCGGCCCGGCCGGCCCGGGTGGTGCTGCCACTGGCCCAGCATGCTGGCGCCCCGGCGGAGCCCTGCGTCCGGGTCGGCCAGCGGGTGCGTACCGGCGAGCCCGTGGCTCGGGCCGCGGGCCTGGTCTCGGCGGAGGTGCATGCCAGCGTGACCGGCCGGGTCGCCGCCCTGGAGGAGCGGCCGCTGCACGACGGCAGCCGCGGCCCCTGTGTGGTCATCGACGCCGAGGGCGAGGACGACTGGTGGACCCTGCCGTCCCTGGACTGGCGAGCCACCGACGACGACGCCCTGCTGGCCCGGCTGGACGCCTCCGGGGTGGTGGGCCTCGGCGGTGCGGCCTTTCCCGCCCAGGTCAAGGCGCGCATCCGCGAGCTGCACGAGGTCGATACCCTGGTGGTCAATGCCGCCGAGTGCGAGCCCTACATCAGCGCCGACGACCTGCTGCTGCGCCATCACGCCGCCGAGGTGCTCGAAGGCGCGCGTATGATGGCCCGGCTGGCCGGGGCCGCGCGCATCCTGGTCGGCATCGAGGACGACAAGCCCGAGGCCCTGGCCGCCCTGGAAGCGGCGCTGGCGGCCTCGGGGCATGACGACACGCCCGCCGAGATCCGCGTGATCGCCACCCGCTATCCCAGCGGCGGCGAGCGCCAGCTGATCAAGCGCCTGCTGGGCCGCGAGGTGCCCAGCGGCGGCCTGCCCGCCGACGTCGGCGCCCACTGCCACAACCCCGGCACCCTGCGGGCGGCGCTCGCCGCGGTACGCGACGGCCGCCCGCTGGTGGAGCGCGTCGTGACCCTGACCGGCGAGGCCCTGGCCCGTCCCGGCAACGTCGTCGCCCGGCTCGGCACCCCCATCGCCGAGCTGCTGGAGGACGCCGGCCTCGCGCGCCCGGCCCTGCACCGCCTGGTGATGGGCGGCCCGATGATGGGCCGCGCCCTGGGCGAGCTCGACCTGCCGGTGGTCAAGGCCACCAACTGCCTGATCGCCGCCACCCGCGAGGAGCTCCCCGACCCGCCGCCCGAGCAGCCCTGCATCCGCTGCGGGGCCTGCGAGGAAGCCTGCCCGGCGGGCCTGCTGCCCCAGCAGCTCTACTGGTTCGCCCGGGGCCGGGAGCACGACAAGGCCGAGCGCTTCCACCTCTTCGACTGCATCGAGTGCGGCGCCTGCGACTACGTCTGCCCCAGCCACATCCCCCTGGCCCAGTACTTCCGGGCCGGCAAGGATGCCATCCGCGCCCGGCGCCGCGAGGCGGCCCGGGCCGACCACGCCCGCCACCGCTTCGAGTTCCGCCAGGCCCGGCTGGCTCGGGAGGCGGCCGAGAAGGAGGCCCGCCGCGCGGCCCGCAAGCAGGCCGCCGCCCGGCCTCGCCGGCGCCCCGCCGGCGAGGCACAGCCGGCCGAGCCCGCCGCCGACCTGCGCGGGCTGCGTATCGCCGAGACCGCCGCCAGGGCCGCCGAGCGCAAGGCCCAGAAGGCCCTGACCCGCGCCGCCGAGGGCGGCGAGCAGGACCCGGCGGTGATCGCCGACCTGGAGACCCAGCTGGCCACCGCCCGTGAGAACCTGCAGGCGGCCGAGGCCCGGCTGCAGGCCGCCCGGGATGCCGAGGAGAAGACCCCATGAGCCTGATGCACGCCGCCCAGACGCCCTCGCGACGCCCGGCCGGCACCGCCGCGGTGATGGGCTGGCTGCTGATCGCCACCCTGCCGGGCATCGCCGCCCTGAGCTGGCATTTCGGCTGGGGGGTCCTCACCAACGTGGCCTTCGCCGCGGCGCTGGGTGTCGGCCTGGAGGCCGCCGTGCTGCGCCTGCGGGGTCGTCCGGCCGGCGCCACCCTGGCCGACAACAGCGCCCTGGTCACGGGCGTGCTGCTGGGCGCCAGCCTGCCGCCGGGCAGCGCCTGGTGGCTGATCCTGACCGGCATGATCGCCGCCATCGTGGTGGCCAAGCAGCTCTACGGCGGCCTGGGGCACAACCCCTTCAACCCGGCCATGGTCGGCTACGCCGTGTTGCTGGTGTCCTTCCCGGTGCCGATGAGCCTGTGGGCCGCGCCGACCGGCCTGGTCGGGCCCGAGGCGCAGCCCCTCGGCGAGGTCCTGCGCCAGTTCGCCGGCCTGGCCACGCTGGAGACCCTGGACGCGCTGAGCGGCGCCACCCCGCTGGACGCCTTCAAGCACAAGCCCGAGGGGCTGATGGCCGCCGAGTTCTGGGCCGCCTCGCCGCTGCCCGAGGGGGCGCTGACCGCCTGGCGCCAGGTGGCCCTGGCCTGGCTGGCCGGCGGCGCGCTGCTGCTCTACAAGCGGATCATCGGCTGGCAGATCCCCGCGGCCATGCTGGCCAGCCTGGCGCTGCTGGCCGCCCTGCTCTACGCGGCCAGCCCCAGCCACCAGGGCTCGCCGCTCTTCCATCTGCTCGGCGGGGCCGCCGTCTTCGGCGCCTTCTTCATCGCCACCGACCCGGTCAGCGCCGCCACCAGCCGCCGCGGCCGCTGGCTCTACGGGGCCGGCATCGGCGCCCTGGTGGTGCTGATCCGCGCCTTCGGGGGCTACCCGGACGCGGTGGCCTTCGCCGTGCTGCTGATGAACCTGGCCGCCCCGTTGCTCGACTACTACACCGAGCCCCGGGCCTATGGCCATGCCGCCGCCACCCGGGGCATCGCCGCCCGGGAGGACGACCGATGAGCGCCCTGCCCCGCGCCATGGCCCGGGCCGCCCTGGGCCTGGCGGCCTTCGCCCTGATCACCGCCGGCAGCGTGGCCGTGACCCGGGCGTTGACCGCCGAGCGCATCGCCAACAACCGCCAGGCCGCCCAGCGCCAGGCGATCGTCGAGGTCGCTCCGGCCGGTTACGACGGCGACCCGCTCGACCATGCCCGGCGCCATCCCGCCGCGCCGGCGCTCGGCCAGGCCGCGCCCTTCACCCTGTGGCAGGCCCGGGCCGGCGATCGGCTGCGCGGCGTGGTGCTGCCGGTCGCCACCGACGCCGGCTACAGCGGGCGCATCGCGCTGGTGGTGGGCATCGATGCCACGGGCCGGCTCAGCGGGGTGCGGGTCGCCGAGCACCGCGAGACGCCGGGGCTCGGCGACCGCATCGAGGCCCGCAAGAGCGACTGGATCCGACAGTTCGCCGGACACTCCCTGGCCGCCCCGCCCGCCGGCGGCTGGGCCGTCGACCGGGACGGCGGCGGCATCGACGCCCTGACCGGCGCCACCATCACCTCCCGGGCGGTGGTCGAGGCCGTCCACGCGGCGCTGCGCTGGTTCGACGCCGAGCGCGACGCGCTGCTCGCTCCCCCCCACCGCGGAGACCGCCCATGAACGATGCCCCGCCCCTCGGCCAGATCGTCCGCGACGGGCTCTGGTCCAACAATCCGGCCCTGGTCCAGCTGCTCGGCCTCTGCCCGCTGCTGGCGGTCTCCAGCACGGTGGTCAACGCCCTGGGGCTGGCGCTGGCCACCCTGCTGGTGCTGCTGGGCTCCAACCTGGCGGTGTCGCTGATCCGCCATCGGGTCACTCCCACGGTGCGCCTGCCGGCCTTCGTGATGATCATCGCCGCCTTCGTCACCTGCGCCGAACTCTTGATGGCCGCCTACGCCTTCGAGCTGTATCGCATCCTCGGCATCTTCATCCCGCTGATCGTCACCAACTGCGCCATCCTCGGCCGCGCCGAGGCCTTCGCCTCCCGCCAGCCGCCGCTGCCCGCCGCCACCGACGGCCTGATGACCGGCCTGGGCTTCGCCGGCGTGCTGGTGCTGCTGGGCGCGATCCGCGAGCTGTTCGGCCAGGGCACCCTGTTCAGCGGCATGGACCTGCTACTGGGGCCGGCGGCCGCCGGCTGGGAGCTCACCGTCTTCCCCGACCTGAACGTCCTGTTCCTGGTGCTGCCGCCCGGCGCCTTCTTCGCCACCGGCCTGTTGATCGCCCTGAAGAACGTCATCGACGACCGCCTCGCGCGCCGTCGCCGGGCCCGCCGGCCCGCGATGCCCCGTGAGGAGCGCCGCGTCCGGGTCACCGGGACCATCCGCTGAAGGAAGTGCACACCGCCATGAATGCCCAGAAACGCCACGAGATCTTCGCCCGGCTGCGCGAGCACAACCCCGAGCCGACCACCGAGCTCCACTGGTCGACGCCCTTCGAGCTGCTCGCCGCCGTGCTGCTCTCCGCCCAGGCCACCGACGTGGGGGTCAACAAGGCCACCGCCCGACTCTTCCCCGAGGCCAACACCCCGCAGGCCATCCTCGAGCTGGGGCTGGACGGGCTCAAGGAGCACATCAAGACCATCGGGCTCTACAACACCAAGGCCGAGAACCTGATGAAGACCTGCCGGATCCTGGTGGACCGGCACGGCGGCGAGGTCCCCCGCACCCGCAAGGCCCTGGAGGCGCTGCCCGGCGTCGGCCGCAAGACCGCCAACGTCATCCTCAACACCGCCTTCGGCCAGCCCACCATCGCCGTGGACACCCATATCTTCCGGGTGTCCAATCGCACCGGCCTGGCCAAGGGCAAGGACGTCGTCGAGGTGGAGAAAAAGCTGCTGCGCCACGTGCCCCGAGAGTTCCGCCAGGACGCCCACCACTGGCTGATCCTCCACGGCCGCTACACCTGCCTGGCGCGCAAGCCTCGCTGCGGCAGTTGCGTGATCGAGGACCTCTGCGAGTATCCCGACAAGGTCGAGCTCTAGCGGCGCTCGCCCACCCCCACCATCCGGAGATGTCCCATGGCTTTGCTCGAGACCCTGCTGCTGCCCCCGCTGCTCAATGCCTGGCTGATCCTGCTCGGCGGGCTGCTGTGGATGCGCCGCCAGCTGATCGGCGGCCTGCTGGTGGTCCTCGGGCTGGGCGGCCTGGTGGCGCTGGCGACCCCGCTGGCCAGTCACGCCCTGCGCCAGGGGCTGGAGCCGCCGGCGTTGGCGGCCAGCCCGCGTCTGGACGGCGCCGGGGCCATCGTCATCCTCGGCGGCGGCCGCGACTATGCGGCGCCGGAGTTCGGCTGGGGCGACGCCCCGGCCAACGCCACCTGGCGCCGCCTGGCCTATGGCGCCTTCCTGCATCGCCGCAGCGGCCGGCCGATCCTGGTCAGCGGCGGGCGCGTCCATGACGAGCACAGCGCCGAGGCCAGCCTGATGGCCGCGGCCCTGCGCGAGGTCTTCGAGGTCCCGGTGCGCTGGCTGGAGGGCCGCAGCGCGAGCACCGCGGAAAACGCCCGCTTCAGCGCCGAGATGCTCGCCGCCGAGGGCATCGGCCATGTGGCCCTGGTCTCCCAGGCCTGGCACCTGCCGCGGGCCGCCGCCGCCTTCGAGCGCGCCGGCCTGACGGTGACGCCCGCGCCCACCGAGTTCGCCAGCCCGCCGCCCGGCGGACTCGCCGCCTGGCGGCCGAGCGCCTACCACCTCCACCAGAGCACCCGGGCGCTGCGCGAATGGCTGGGCCGCGGCGAGTTGTGGCTCAAGGACGAACTGCTGCGTTAGCCGCCGACCAGCGAGAACTCGCCGCCCCGCTCGATGGCCCTCTGGTAGGCGGGACGCTCCCGGCAGCGATCCAGGAAGGCCTGCAGCCGGGGCGCGCCGGCGAGCCCGCCGCGGCTCTCCAGGGCCAGCACCGGGAAGCTCATCTGGATGTCCGCCGCGCTGAAGGCCTCGCCGGCGAACCAGGAGCCGCGCTCGAGCTCGGCCTCCCAGTAGTCGCGCAGCTCGGCGATGCGCGGCGCCAGGAAGTTGTCGTCCACGCCACCGGCGAACCGGCGCCCCAGCGGCCGGAGCAGCGCCGGTACCGGCGGCTTCGACAGGCGCGAGAACACCAGGCGCATGACCAGCGGCGGCATCGCCGATCCCTCGGCGTGGTGCAGCCAGAAACGGTAGCGCTCGCGGTCGTCGCCGCCCGGGGCCGGCGCCAGGCGATGCTCGGGATCGTAGTGCTCGAGCAGGTACTCGAGGATGGCCCCGGACTCGGCGACGGCGCGCCCGTCCCGCCCCTCGTCGGTGATCACCGGCGACTTGCCGAGCGGATGCACGGCCTTGAGCGAGGCCGGGGCCAGCAGGGTCTCGGGATCGCGCCGGTAGGTCACGACCTCGTAGTCGACGCCCAGTTCCTCCAGCAGCCATAACACCCGCTGGGAGCGGGAATTCTCCAGATGATGCACGCGAATCATGCTCGACCTCCTTGGCGATGGGCGGCCAGTGTAACCGGCTTGGGCCAAGGTCGTCTTTGCCGGTCCATGACGCGTCACTAGACTGGGAAAAACAACGATGACAACGGCTTCGATGACGAGGAGAGCGCCATGGCCAAGGTGCTGGTGGTGGACGACGAGCCCAATATCGTCCTGTCACTGGAGTTCCTGATGCAGCAGGCCGGCTTCGAGGTGATCACCGCCGAGGACGGCGAGACGGCGCTGGCCCGGGTCGCCGACCAGGCCCCCGACCTGGTGCTGCTCGACATCAGCCTGCCCGGCATCGGCGGCTTCGACGTCCTGGAGCGGCTGCGCGCCGATCCCGAGCGGTCGCGGCTGCCGATCGTCATGCTCACCGCCCACGGCCGCGAGGTGGAGCGCGAGAAGGGCCTGGCGCTGGGCGCCGACGACTACGTCACCAAGCCCTTCTCGACCCAGGCGCTGGTGGACACGGTCAAGGCCCTGCTCGGCGAGGACGCGTCATGAGGCGCCGCCGCCCCGGCCCGCCCCGCCGCCAGACGCTGATCGGCCTGTGGCTGCTGCTGAGCGGCATCAGCCTGCTGGGCGGGGCCCTCTTCGCCCTCTGGCTGGACGGTCTGATCCAGCCCCAGGGACTGGCCCGCTGGGCCCTGTGGCTGGGCAGCTTCTCCGGCGGCGGCACCATCTTCCTGGTCGGGCTGCTGCTCGAGCGCCAGCTGTTCACGCCGCTGCGCCACCTCCAGGTACAGCTGGCCCGGCTGGTGGCCAACCCCGACGCCCGGGACGACTATCCCCCCGAGGGCTGGCTGCGTGCCCTGGGCCCGGACCTGGCCCGCATCCGCGAGGCCTGGCGCGACGACCGCAGCCGCCTGGCCAGCGCCCGGGCCGAGGGCGCGCGCAGCGCGGCGCGCATCCGCCAGGAACTGGAGGCCCTGCTGCAGGTGCTGGACACCCCCCTGCTGCTCTGCGACCGCCACCGCCGCCTGCTGCTCTTCAACCCCGCCGCCGAGACGCTGTTCGAGGACGCCCCCGGGCTGGGGCTGGGCAAGCGGCTGGAGGCGCTGCTACCCACCGCCAGCCTGACCGAGACCCTCGACCGGCTGCCCGAGGACGGCAGCCCCCGGGAACTGCTGGTGCCCTGCGGCGAGCGCTGGCTGCGCACGACCCTGCGCCGCATTCCCGGCAGCGAGGGCGAGACCCTGCTCACCCTGGTGGACGCCACCGCCGCCTGGCGCGGCGAGCTGGCCACCGGCGGCGCCCTGGCCGAGCTGCTGCCGGCCCTGCGCCGACACGGCGCCGGCCTGACCAGCGCCGCCGATGCCCTGAGCCACCTGCCCGGGGAAGGGGCCGGGGAGCTGCATCGCCGCCTCGAAGGCGTCATCGACGAGGAGGGCCGCGCGCTGGCCGAGCGACTGGAGCGCCTCGGCGAGACGGTGGAGGCCCTGCAGCGCCAGGCCGAGCGCCTGGCGCCGCTGTGGTCCAACGACCTCTGGGCCGCGCTGGGCGAGCGGCTCGCCGACGGCGGCCCCGAGATCACGCCGGTGGGCATGCCCGCCTGGCTGAAGGCCGACGCCCCCGCCCTGCTGGAGGTCCTGCAGGCGCTGCTGGGCCACCTCGCCGAGCACACCGGCCGTGCGCATTTCGACGCCGAGGTCTGCCTCGGCAACCGGCGGGTCTACCTGGACCTGCGCTGGCGCGGCGCCGCCCTCGGCGAGGAGCGCCTGCGCGCCTGGCGGGGCGAGCGGCTCGAGGGGCTGCCGCTGTCCCCGACCCTGGGCGAGGTGCTGCGCCAGCACGCCAGCGACGCCTGGAGCCTGGCCGACGCGGACGGCGAGCATGCCCGGCTGCGCCTGCCGCTGCCGGCCCTGGAGCGGGTCGGCGCGCCGCCGCCGCGCACCGCGCCGCGGCCCGAGTTCCACGACTTCGGCATCGCCGAGCTGCCGCCGCCGGACGCCGAGCTCGCCGCCCGCCCCCTGCGGGCGCTGGAGATCGTCGCCTTCGACACCGAGACCACCGGGCTGGAGCTGCGCGCGGGGGACCGGGTGATCAGCATCGGCGCCTGCCGGATCGTCAACGCCCGGCTGCTGGCCAGCGAGACCTTCGACCTGCGCGTCGATCCGGGCCGGCCGATCCCCCCGGCGAGCACCGCCATCCACGGCCTCACCGACGACGACGTGGCCGGCGCGCCGCCCCCCGCGGTGGCCCTGCCGCGCTTCCGCGACTATATCGGCGACGCCGTCATCCTCGCCCACAACGCCGCCTTCGACCTGCTGGCCATCCAGCCGCCGGGCAGCGAGGCGCGCTTCGACATGCCGGTGCTCGATACCCTGCTGCTCTCCCGGGCCCTGGACCCTAGCCTGGACGGCCATGACCTGGATTCCCTGGCCGAGCGCTACGGACTGCACTTCCCGCCGGGCAGCCGCCACACCGCCCTGGGCGACGCCCGGGTCACCGCCGAGCTGTGGCTGTCGCTGCTGCCGCGCCTCGAGGCGCGGGGCATCGACACCCTGGACGACCTGCTGGCCCTGCAGGCCAGCGCCTTCGACCGGGAGGACGCCAGCGCCTCATGATCTCCCCCCGCCGCAAGGAGCGCCTGATCGCGCTGATCGTGCTGGCCACGGCCCTGTTCACGCCGCCGCTGCTGCTGGTGGCCGAGCGCGCGGGGCTGGCCCTGCCGCTCTACGTCTTCCTGGCCTGGGCCGCGGTGATCGCGCTGGCGGCCTGGCTGGCGGAAGGCGGTCGCGGGGAGTGAGGGCATGCGCGGCGAGCTGACGATACTGGCCATCGCCTTCGGCTACCTGGCGCTGCTGTTCGTGATCGCCGCCTGGGGCGACCGCCGCGCCGAGCAGGGCCGCTCGATCATCGGCTCGCCCACCATCTACGCCCTGTCGATCGCCGTCTACTGCACCGCCTGGACCTTCTACGGCAGCGTGGGGCGCGCCGCCGAGACCGGGCCCAGCTTCCTGCTGATCTACCTGGGGCCGACCCTGGCCATGCTCATGGCGCCCCTGGTGATCCGCAAGATGGTGCGCATCGCCGCCGCCCAGCGCATCACCTCGATCGCCGACTTCATCAGCGCCCGCTACGGCAAGAGCGCCGGCCTCGGCGCCGTGGTGGCGCTGATCGCGCTGATCGGCATCACCCCCTACATCGCCCTGCAGCTCAAGGCCATCACCCTGAGCCACGCCGTGCTGGTGGACTACCCCCCGGGCGCCGGCGAGGGGCGGGAGGCCGCCCCCTTCTGGGCCGACAAGTCGTTCTGGGTGGCCCTGGTGCTGGCGGTGTTCATCATCCTCTTCGGCACCCGCCACCTGGACGCCAGCGAGCGCCACGAGGGCATGGTGGCGGCCATCGCCTTCGAGTCGCTGGTCAAGCTCGCCGCCTTCCTGGCGGTGGGGGTATTCACCGTCTTCGTGCTCTACCGGGGGCCGGGAGAACTGTTCGCCCGGGTCGGCGAGACGCCGGGGCTGGCCGAGCTGCTGAGCCTTTCCGCCGTGCCCGGCGGCGCCCTGGGCTGGGTGGGCACCCTGTTGCTGGCCTTCCTGGCCTTCCTCACCCTGCCCCGGCAGTTCCAGGTGCTGGTGGTGGAGAACGTCGACGAGCGCCACCTGCGGCGCGCCACCTGGCTGTTCCCGCTCTACCTGCTGGCGATCAACCTGTTCGTGATGCCCATCGCCCTGGCCGGGCTGCTGGGGGAGGCCGGCGGCGACCCGGACAGTTTCGTGCTGACCCTGCCGCTGGCCGCCGGCGCGGAGGGCCTGCCGGTGCTGGTGTTCCTCGGCGGGCTCTCCGCGGCCACCGGCATGATGATCGTCGAGACCATCGCCCTGTCCACCATGGTCAGCAACCAGCTGGTGATGCCGCTGCTGCTGCGCACCGGGCGCCTGCCGCGCCGCGGCCAGGGGGCCCTGGCCAGCCGGGTGCTGGCCATCCGCCGCCTGGCGATCCTGGCCATCCTGCTGCTCGGCTACGGCTACCACGCCCTGGTGGGCGACGCCTACAGCCTGGTCACCATCGGCCTGGTGTCCTTCGCCGCCGCCGCCCAGTTCGCCCCGGCGCTGCTGATCGGCCTGTACTGGCGGGGCGCCAACAAGCTGGGCGCCGGGCTGGGCCTGCTGGGCGGCTTCGCGGTCTGGGCCTGGACCCTGCTGATCCCTGGCTTCGCCCAGTCGGGCTGGCTCGACGCGGGCCTGCTGACCGCGGGCCCCTTCGGCATCGACTGGCTGCGCCCCTATGCGCTGTTCGGCCTGGAAGGCTGGGACATCTACACCCATGCGCTGTTGTGGAGCCTGGCCGTCAACGTCGGCCTGCTGGTGGGCGTCTCGCTGTTCACCCGCCCCTCGGCGCTGGAGCAGACCCAGGCGGCGCTGTTCACCCAGGCCCTGCACCCGCGGCTCGACCAGGCCACGCTGTGGCCCGGCCAGACCCCGCGCGGCGAGCTGCGCGCCCTGCTCGACCGCTACCTGGGCGCCGCCGCCGGCGCCCGGGTCTTCGCCGGCGAGGACGCCGCCGACGACGACCGGCCCGCGCCGGCGGCACTGGTCGCCCGGGCCGAGCAGGCCCTGGCCGGGGCGCTGGGCAGCGCCTCGGCCCGGGTGCTGATCGACTCGGTGGTGCGCGGCGAGGCCCTGGACCTGGAGGCCATCCTCGGCATCCTCGACACCACCTCCGAGACCCTGGAGATGAACCGCCGCCTGGAGCAGAAGTCCCGGGAGCTGGAGCGCATCGGCGCCGAACTGCGCGACGCCAACGCGCGGCTGCGCGAGCTGGACCGGCTCAAGGACGAGTTCGTGGCCATGGTCAGCCACGAGCTGCGCACGCCCCTGACCTCGATCCGCGCCTTCGCCGAGATCCTGCGCGACAACCGCGACCTGCCCGACGACAAGCGCGAGCACTTCCTCGACGTGGTGGTCCGCGAGAGCCAGCGCCTGTCGCGGCTGATCGAGGAGATCCTCGACCTGGCCCGCCTCGAGAGCGGCCGGCTGACGCTGCACCCCGAGCGCCTCGACCTGTCGGCCCTGGCCCGGCACGGCGTGGAGGCGGTCGAGCAGGTACAGCAAGCGCGCGGCGTGACCCTGGAGGTGGCCATCGACATCGACGACGCGCCGGTGATCGGCGACCCGGACCGCCTCGAGCAGGTGATCATCAACCTGCTCGACAACGCCAGCAAGTTCGCCGACGGTCAGGCGCCGCGGGTGCGCCTGGCCCTGGCGCGGCACAAGCGCGGCTTCCGGCTGACGGTGGAGGACAACGGCCCCGGCATCGCCGAGGACGAGCGCGAGCGGGTCTTCGAGAAGTTCCACCAGATCCAGCACCAGGACGACGGCGCCATCCGCGGCCGCCCCCGCGGCAGCGGCCTGGGCCTGCCGATCTCCCGGGGCATCGTCGCCCACCTGGGCGGCCGGCTCTGGGTGGAGGACGCCCCGACCCTGGGCGGCGCCTGCCTGGTGATGGAGCTGCCGGAGGCGCCCGCGGAGTGAGGGGCGAGGGGCGAGGGGCGAGGGGCGAGGGGCGAGGGGCGAGGGGCGAGGGGCGAGGGGCGAGGGGCGAGGGGCGAGACAGTGTGTGCCGCCTGGGCAAGCGACAAAGGGTTTCCTCGTAGCTCGCTCCTTGTCGCTTATTGCTTGGGGCAATGAATCATCGCTTCGTGGCGTGGCATACCAGGTCGCGGATCCGGCGCAGGTCGTGGCGCAGCAGCCGCCGTCGGTCCTCCCCCAACCCGTCGATGCCCACCCAGCCGTCCGGCGCCCGGCCCTGGCCGAGCGCCGCGCGCTGCGCCTCGAGCAGCAACGCCTGGAGCCGCTCCAGGATGCGGATCAGCTCCTCGGCCCGTGCCGCCTCGAGCGCCCGGGCCGCCACCAGCCCCGACAGCCGTTCGCGAGTCGCCGCGGCGCGCAGACGATGCCGCACTGCCAGCAGTCGCACGGCGCCGATCAGCGGCAGCAGCCCCCGATGCTTGAGGTCCACCGCCGACCCGGAAGGCGCCCCCTCCCCGCCGCCGGCCAGCCGACCCCGGCGATCCAGGGCCACAGGCGTCTCGTCCAGCAGCGCGCCCATCTCGTCGAGGAAGCCTCCGGCCCTCGGCAGGTGCCGGGCCACGCTGTCGGCGAGCGCATCCGCGAGCGTCGCGTCGCCATGCACCGGATGAAAGTCGAGCAGGATATTGGCCTGCTGAACCCGCTTGACCCGCCGCTCGGCGGTCCAGATGGCCAGCTGGGCGTCCCATTCCGAGCGCCGCTTGCGCCACATGGGCCAGCGCGCCATCACATGGCCCGGGCACAGCGGAATGCCGGCGGCGGCCAGCCGCGCGGTGAAGCGCTCGCCGAGGGACTGGAAGTAGGCGTCGATCTCGGTGTGACGGGCATCGGGGTAGTCGGCCAGGATCATGGCGTTGTCCTGATCCGGCGCCAGCAGGCTCTCGTGGCGGGCCGCCGAGCCCAGGGTCAGCACGCAGAAGTCCACCGGCGGCCTCCCCCAGCCCCGGGCCCGCATCTCGGCCAGCGAGGCCGCGATGGCGCGGCGATAGAGGGCGTGATTGTGATCGCTGAGCAGCTGGGCGATGCGCCAGGCGGGCAGGTCGAGGCGCGTCAGGGCGTCCACCAGGCTAGGCTGCCAGGCATGCAGTTCGGCCAGGTCGGGCGCCGCCCCCAGCCGTTCGAGGGCCTCGCCCAGGGGCGACAGCAGCGCCGGGAGCCGCCCCGGCTCGGGCACGGCGCCATCGGCGAACAGGGTGCGCCAGGGCGAGGCACGGTGGAGCAGGCGCATCGGCAGCCTCGGTGACGGGATCGCCTCCAGCGTAGCAGGCCCGTCGCCCGCCGCCATTGACGCCGGACAGGCGGCCGGCGATGTCCCGGCAGGCGCACGGCGCATGCCAGGCCCCTGACCCAGGACGGCGCCCCGTGGGGCGCCGTCCGGGAGGGAATCGGGCCGCGCTCAGCGGTCGTCGAACAGGGCGTCGCCCATCTCGTCGATGAAGCGCTCGGCCTTGCTGACCATCAGGGCATCGCAGGCCTCGCGGCCAGGCACCACGTCGGAGCGTTCGAAGCGGTGCTCACGCATCGCCTCGCCCTCGCCGCCGGGCTTGCGGATCCAGCCGCTGACGCGGAACTGGCCGCCCAGGTCCTCGGCCTGGGGCACGATCTGGTAGCCCTTGTAGGCGACCGGCTCCCCCTCGGGGGCCTCGGCGGGCTTGGTCTCGCCCTGGCCGAACAGGCCGGACAACAGTTTCTTCAGCATCGGAACCCTCCAGATCAACAACGACGCCAGGAAACGTTGGATTTATGTCGCGAGCGAAGAGAGGTTGGCCGCCGCCGGAGCACAGGAACCGCAGTGTAGCCTGCTACATGAGGATTCCGAGCACCGCCGGCGGCCAAGATATCGAGCGCAGCAATAAATCCGCGTTTCCTTAATCCTGCTGGCGGCCCTTGCCGGCGGCAATCCGCAGCCGCAGGGCGTTGAGCTTGATGAAGCCCTCGGCATCCTTCTGGTCGTAGGCGCCGGCGTCGTCCTCGAAGGTGGCGATGGACTCGTCGAACAGCGAGGCGTCGGACTTGCGGCCGGCCACGGTGGCGTTGCCCTTGTAGAGCTTCATGCGCACCACGCCGGAGACGTTCTTCTGGGTCTCGTCGATGGCGGCCTGCAGGGCGCGACGCTCCGGGCTCCACCAGTAGCCGTTGTAGATCACCTCGGCGTACTTGGGCATCAGCTGATCCTTGAGATGCGCCTCCTCGCGATCCAGGGTCAGCGACTCGATGGCACGGTGGGCGCGCAGCATGATGGTCCCCCCCGGCGTCTCGTAGCAGCCGCGGGACTTCATGCCCACGTAGCGGTTCTCGACGATGTCGAGGCGGCCGATGCCGTTGTCGCCGCCCAGCTGGTTGAGCCGGGAGATCACCTCGTGGGGACGCATCGGCTCGCCGTCGATGGCCACGATGTCGCCGCGCTCGTAGGTCAGCTCGACATAGGTGGGCTCGTCCGGGGCCGCCTCCGGGGAGACGCTCCAGCGCCACATGTCCTCCTCGGCCTCGACCCAGGGATCCTCGAGGTTGCCGCCCTCGTAGGAGATGTGCAGCAGGTTGGCGTCCATGGAGTACGGCGACTTCTTCTTCTGGCTGGTGAAGTCCACCGGGATGTCGTGCTGCTGGCAGTAGGCCATCAGCTTCTCGCGGGAGTTGAGGTCCCACTCGCGCCACGGGGCGATGACCTTGACGCCCGGCTTCAGCGCGTAGGCGCCCAGCTCGAAGCGCACCTGGTCGTTGCCCTTGCCGGTGGCGCCGTGGGAGATGGCGTCGGCGCCGGTCTGGTTGGCGATCTCGATCAGGCGCTTGGCGATCAGCGGGCGGGCGATGGAGGTGCCCAGCAGGTACTCGCCCTCGTAGATGGTGTTGGCGCGGAACATCGGATAGACGTAGTCGCGGGCGAACTCCTCGCGCAGGTCCTCGATGTAGATCTCCTTGACGCCCAGCGCCTCCGCCTTGGCGCGCGCCGGCTCGACTTCCTCGCCCTGGCCGATGTCGGCGGTGAAGGTCACCACTTCGCAGTCGTAGGTCTCCTGCAACCACTTGACGATGACGGATGTGTCCAGGCCGCCGGAATAGGCGAGCACGACCTTCTTGACATCGGACATGCTGGGGCTCCTCTCGGTGAAAGACGTAAAGCGGTCAGTATAGCGTGACGAGTCCGGCGCGAATACCGGGCGACGGGACGCATCGCCCCCGAACTGCTAGACTCTCGCGTTTCGAGACAACCCGTTCCCCGACAAGGAGAGGTGCATGAGCGAGGTGGCCGCCCGCGAACTCATGGCACAACGCTTCCGCAGTTTCCTGCCCGTGGTGGTGGACCTGGAGACCGGCGGCTTCAATGCCCGGACCGACGCGATCCTGGAGATCGCCGCCGTGACCCTGACCATGGACCCCGAGGGCAACCTGATGCCCGATGCCACCCATGCCTGCCATGTCACCCCCTTCGAGGGGGCCAACGTCGAGCAGTCGGCCCTGGACTTCACCGGCATCCGCCTGGACGACCCGCTGCGCCAGCAGGTGGCGGTCAGCGAGGCCGAGGCGCTGGGCGAGGTGTTCCGGCCGGTGCGCAAGGCCATCAAGGCCAACGGCTGCACCCGGGCGGTGCTGGTCGGCCACAACGCCGCCTTCGATCACGGCTTCCTCAACGCCGCCGTGGAGCGCTGCGGCATCAAGCGCAACCCCTTCCACCCCTTCTCGAGCTTCGACACGGCGTCGCTGGCCGGCCTGGTCTACGGCCAGACCGTGCTGGCCCGCGCCTGCCGGGCGGCGGGCATCGAGTTCGACAACAGCTCGGCCCACTCCGCCCGCTACGACACCGAGCGCACCGCCGAGCTGTTCTGCGCCATGGTCAACCGCTACAAGGACCTGGGCGGCTGGGACCTGGCGATCCGCGAGCAGGGGATGGACGAGGAGGCATGAGGCGCGAGGCGCGAGGCGCGAGGCGCGAGGCGCGAGGCGCGAGGCGCGGCAACATGCTAAGGCACCCCACATGAAAACACCCCCGCAGCATGGCTGCGGGGGTGTTTTTCTTCCAGCTTCAAGCTTCCAGGCGCGAAGCGCCGCTCTTCAAGCTTCGGACTCGTCGTCCTTGTGCTTGGCGGCGGTTTCCTTGATCAGCGGCTCCAGCTCGCCGTTCTGATACATCTCAACGACGATGTCGCAGCCACCGACCAGCTCGCCCTCGACCCACAGCTGCGGGAAGGTCGGCCAGTTGGCCACCTTGGGCAGCTCGGCGCGGATGTCCGGGTTGTCCAGGACGTTGACGAAGGCGAAGCGCTCGCCGCAGGCCATCAGGGCCTGGACGGTCTGGGCGGAGAAGCCGCACTGGGGCAGCTGGGGGGTGCCCTTCATGTAGATCAGGATGGGGTTCTCGCTGATCTGGCGCTGGATGTTCTCGACGGTGGTACTCATCTGCACTCCCTCTGGATCGTGATGGCACAAGCGCCGAGGGCAATACCCGAGCGCGCTTGTCGGCCTTGTCGATGACGCCATTGTACGGATGCCGGGCGCATTGCGCATCCCCCGGGGCCTGGCTAGGATGGACGTTTTTCCCGTGGAGTGACGCCATGGCCACCCGCCATTTCCTGACCCTGCTCGACCTGAGTCCGGAAGAACTGCGCTACCTGATCCAGCGCGGCATCTCGATCAAGAACGGCCTGAAGACGCACGGCCCCACCTACACGCCGTTCGCCAACCGCACCCTGGCGATGATCTTCGAGAAGTCGTCGACGCGCACCCGGGTGTCCTTCGAGACCGCCATGGCCCAGTTCGGCGGCCATGCGCTGTTCCTCTCGCCCCGCGACACCCAACTGGGCCGCGGCGAGCCGATCGGCGACACGGCGCGGGTGCTCGCGGAGATGGTCGACGCGGTGATGATCCGCACCTTCTCCCACGCGGGCCTGGAGGAATTCGCCGCCGCCAGCGAGGTGCCGGTGATCAACGCCCTCACCGACGACTACCACCCCTGCCAGCTGCTCGCCGACGTCATGACCTGGACCGAGCTGCGCGGCAGCGTGCGCGGCCGCACCGCGGTGTGGATCGGCGACGGCAACAACATGTGCCATTCCTGGATCAACGCCGCCCGCCAGTTCGACTTCCAGCTGCGCGTGGTGTGCCCCGAGGGCTACGAGCCCCGCCAGGATATCCTCGACGCCGCCGGCGACCGCGTGACCCTGCATCGCGACCCCATGGCCGCCGTGGAGGGCGCCGACCTGGTGACCACCGACGTCTGGGCCTCCATGGGCCAGGAAGAGGAGCAGGCCCGGCGCGAGGCCGACTTCGCCGGCTTCCAGGTCAGCGAGGCGATGCTCGATCGCGCCGCCGGCGACGTGCTCTTCCTGCACTGCCTGCCGGCCCACCGCGGCGAGGAGATCAGCGAGACCCTGCTCGACGACCCCCGCGCCGTGGTCTGGCAGGAGGCCGGCAACCGCCTGCACGCCCAGAAGGCGCTGATCGAGTTCCTGATGCTGGGCCGCGTCGAGAGCTGATCGACACCCGCCGCCCGAGCCCCCGACGCCCCGGCCCTGCCGGGGCGTCACGGTTTCTGCCACGCCCTTCCTCCCGCTCGCGCCAGCCCCGGCCGACGCCTTAGCGGGCCCGCCCCGTCCTGCTGCCGACCCACGACAGCCGCATCGCCAGACTACGACCTTGGTCGAAACCGCCTGCCCCGGTATAATGCGCTGCAACATTCGCCACCCCGAGGAAGGCATGACCGCCGCCGATGCCATCGCCCGGCGCAGCCTGCGCCAGTGCCTGTGCAACATGGCCGCCCTGCTCTATCGCCAGGGCCATGTCCTGGAAACCGTCTCCAGCCCCCACCGCGGCCTGGACGCTCGCGCCCTGCGCCGGCTCGCCGAGGCGGAGCGCGACTGGGCATCCCACCAACGCACCCTGGAGCGCAGCGAGGCCGCCACCTACAACACCCAGTGCCGCTTCGTGCTCACCGACCTGGGCCGCGAGCTGCTGTTCGAGATGTTCGGCGAAGGGGCCGCCGACATCGCCTAGGGGCGAGGTGCGAGGTGCGAGGTGCGAGGTGCGAGGTGCGAGGTGCGAGGTGCGAGGTGCGAGGTGGTCCTAGGGTAGATAAGCGCCAGCGCCTCCACCACGGTCGTGGCTCGTAGCCTCGCCTGATGCGCTCACGAGCTCGCTGGCCCGTCCTACGGCGATCATCGTAGGGAGATAGGCGCCAGTGCCTCCGGCTCGGCGACTCGTGTCAACTTCGTGTCGCCTCCAGCACATTCGACGCCGCCGACATGACGGACACTCCCTGCAGGTTTCGCAAGGAGGTCCCCATGAACCGCAACGTCATTCTCACCTGCGCCGTCACCGGCGCCGGCGACACCGCCGACAAGAACCCCAACGTCCCGGTGACGCCCAAGCAGATCGCCGACAACTGCATCGAGGCCGCCCGCGCCGGCGCCAGCGTCGCGCACATCCACGTCCGCGACCCCGAGACCGGCGGCATCAGCCACTCCGTCGACCACTTCCGCGAGGTGATGGAGCGCGTCCGCGAGGCCGATGCCGACATCGTCATGAACATCACCGCCGGCGGCGGCGGCGACTGGGTGCCCGACGCCGAGGACCCGACCCGCGGCGGTCCGGGCACCGATATCCAGACCCCGGCCCAGCGCCATGAGCCGGTGGGCGAGCTGCTGCCCGAGCTGTGCACCCTGGACTGCGGCAGCCTCAACTTCGGCGACATGGTCTACGTCAACACCGCCGACTGGCTGCGCGAGCATGCCCGCCTGGTGCAGGCCGCCGGGGTCAAGCCCGAGCTCGAGTGCTTCGACCTGGGCCATGTCTGGTTCGCCCGCCAGCTGCAGCAGGAAGGCCTGCTCGACGGCGACCCGCTGTTCCAGCTGTGCCTGGGCATCCCCTGGGGCGCCGAGGCCGACCCCGAGACCATGCTGGCGATGCGCAACAAGCTGCCCGAGAACGCCAACTGGGCGGCCTTCGGCATCGGTCGCCACCAGATGCCCATGGTCGCCCAGGCGATGCTGCTCGGCGGCCATGCCCGGGTCGGCCTGGAGGACAACCTCTATCTCAAGAAGGGCGTGATGGCCACCAACGGCGGCCTGGTCGAGAAGGCCGGGACCATCATCGAGAACCTCGGCGGTCGCGTCATGACCCCGGCCGAGACGCGCGCGCACCTGTCGCTGCGCGATCCGCACACCGGCCGGATCGCGGGAGGTGAGGCATGAGCCGTCAACTCTCCGTCATCGGCACCGGCGTCATCGGCAACGGCTGGATCGCCCGGGCCCTGGCCCGCGGCTGGGACGTGGTGGCCTTCGACCCGGCCGAGGGCGCCGAGGCCCGCACCCGCGCCTTCGTCGACAACGCCTGGCCGTCGCTCGAGAAGCTCGGCCTCGCCGAGGGGGCCGACCCCGCGCGGCTGACCTTCGTCGACAGCCTCGAGGCCGCCGTGGCGGGCGCCGACCTGATCCAGGAGAACGTGCCCGAGCGCCTGGAGCTCAAGCGCGAGATCCTCGCCGCCCTCGACGCCGCCGCCGCGCCGGGCGCGATCATCGGCTCCTCCACCTCGGGCTTCAAGCCCAGCGATCTGCAACGGGATTGCGCGAAGGCGCCCGGCCGGGTGATCGTCGCCCACCCCTTCAACCCGGTCTACCTGCTGCCGCTGGTGGAACTGGTGGGCGGCGAGGCCACGGTGCCCGCCGAACTGGACACCGCCCGCGACCTCTACCAGGCGCTGGCCATGCGCCCGCTGGTGGTGCGCCGCGAGATCGAGGGGCACATCGCCGACCGGCTGATGGAGGCGCTGTGGCGCGAGGCCCTGCACCTGGTCAACGACGGCGTCGCCACCACCGAGGAGGTGGATGCGGCGGTGGTCTACGGCTGCGGGCTGCGCTGGTCGCTGATGGGCACCTTCCTGACCTTCCACCTGGCCGGCGGCGAGCAGGGCATGCGCCACATGCTCGAGCAGTTCGGCCCGGCGCTGAAGCTGCCGTGGACCAAGCTCGAGGCCCCGGAGCTCACCGACGAGCTGATCGACAAGGTGGTCGAGGGCTGCGAGTTCCAGGCGGCCGACCGCCCGGTGGCCGAACTGGACCGCCGCCGCGACGCCTTCCTGGTCGAGCTGCTCGACCTGGTGCAGAAATACTGGCCCGAGGCCGAAGGCCTGGAGGGACGCATCTGATGGCACTGCTCGAGACCCGGGTGATCCCCGAGTGGGTCGACTACAACGGCCACCTGAACGACGCCGAGTACGCCCGGGTGTTCTCCCTGGGCGTGGAGGCGCTGATGGACACCATCGGCCTCGACGCGGCCGGGCGGGATCGCCATGGCTACACCCTCTACACCCTGGAGACCCACCTCTGCTACCGCCGCGAGGCCCACGAGGGCCAGTCGCTGGCCGTCGAGGTGACGGTGCTGGACCGGGACGCCAAGCGCCTGCACGTCTTCTTCGCGATGCGCGACGCCGAAGGCACCCTGCTGGCCACCAGCGAGCAGATGCTGATGGGCATCGACAGCGACGCCGGCCGGCCAGCGCCCTTCCCGGAGACGGTGGCCGCGGCCGTCGAGGCGCTGCCCGCCGCCGGCGACGACTGGCCGGAGCTCGCCGGCCGCCGCATCGGCCTGCCCGCCAAGCGCTGACGGCGCACCACGTCGCCACATCGCCTTGCCACGCTATCCCGCCCGGCCGCGGCCGGGCGGGCAACGGGATCGCCGGCCCGAGGCCCGGCCCAAAGAGGAGACGGCTTATCGCTACCCCAACGCCCCCCACGCCCCCTGAGCGCGATGCGCGCGCCCCCGTCAAGACGACCACGGACTACATGGTGACCGAGCTGGCCCAGGACGGGCCCTTCCAGGGCATGCACCGCGGCATGACCATCACCTCGGCCTGCCTGGTGCTGGCCTTCGTGCTGTTCACCGGGCTCGGCTCCGATGTGGCCGGCAGCGTGTTCGGCACCGCCCGCGGCTGGATCGAGAGCACCTTCAGCGGCTACTACCTGATCACCGTGATGCTGCTGATGGCGGTCTGCGCCTTCATCGTGGTCAGCCGCTACGGACGCATCCGTCTCGGCGCCGACGACAGCCGCCCCGAGTTCAGCAACTTCGCCTGGTTCTCGATGCTGTTCTCCGCCGGCATCGGCATCGGCATCCTGTTCTTCGGGGTCGCCGAGCCGGTCTTCTACCTGGATAACGGCGGCGCCTTCGGCTACCCCAACAACCCCCACGCCGACATGGCCGGCGCCGTGGCCGTGGGCCACGAGCGAGCCATCGACGCCCTGCGCGTCTCGGTCTTCCACTGGGGCCTGCACGGCTGGGCGATCTACGTGATCGTCGGCATGTCGCTGGCCTACTTCGCCTACCGCAAGGGGCTGCCGCTGGCCCTGCGCTCGTCCCTGTACCCCTTCATCGGCGAGCGCATCTACGGGCCCATCGGCCATGCGGTGGACATCCTCGGCGTGCTCGGCTGCGTGTTCGGCGTCGCCACCTCGCTGGGCCTGGGGGTCAGCCAGATGGCCGTGGGCCTGGAACGCCTGGTCGGTCTCAGCGACGGCCTGACGACCCAGCTGACGCTGATCGCGGTGATCTCCGCCGTCTCCATCCTGTCGGTGGTCTCCGGCGTGCAGAAGGGCATCAAGATCATCTCCGAGCTCAATATCTGGGTCTCGGTGCTGGTGGTCGGCGCCTTCCTGATCGGCGGCCCGACCCTGTGGCTGATCGGCGCCTTCGGCGAGACCCTGGTCGACTATGCCGCCAACTTCATTCCCATGGGGCTATGGTACGCCGACGAGCCGGGGCCGGCGGCCTGGCAGCAGGCCTGGACCATCTTCTACTGGGGCTGGTGGCTGGCCTGGGCGCCCTTCGTGGGGCTGTTCATCGCCCGCATCTCCCGCGGCCGCACCCTGCGCGAGTTCGTGCTCGGCGTGCTGCTGGTGCCGACCCTGATCATCTTCGTGTGGCTGGTGATCTTCGGCGGCAACGCCCTGCACCAGGAGCTGACCGCGCCGAATGGGCCGGGCAGCGCCGGCATCGTCGAGCTGGTCAACGCCTGGGACCTGCCCGCCGCGCTGTTCGCCAGCGCCGACGGCATCGCCGGCACCGGCACCCTCGGCTGGCTGCTGTCGGCGATGATGGTGTTCCTGCTGATGAGCTGGTTCGTCACCTCCTCGGACTCCGGCACCCTGGTGCTGACCACCATCCTGTCCCTGGGCAACGACCATCCGCCCCAGGCCTTCCGGATCTTCTGGGGCGTGGTGATCGGCCTGGTGGCCGCGGTGCTGCTGGTGGCCGGCGGCCTCAAGGCGCTGCAGACGGCGCTGATCGCCGCCGCCCTGCCGCTGAGCGGGGTCATCCTGATCATGACCGCCGGGGTACTGGTCTCGCTGCTGCGCGAGTCGCGCCGGGCCCGGACGGCCCTCGAGCGATGACTCCCGAGGCCTTTCGCCACGCCTTCGCGCAGGGCCTGCGCAAGCTGGACGGGCTGCCCCCAGGGGCGGCCCGTCGCCGTTACGATCGCCTCTGCGGGCGTTTCGCGCCCCCGCTGCCGGGCGACCTGGCCATCGTCGACGGCCGAGTGGCGGGCGTGCCCGTGCGCCGCTTCCGCCCCGCCGACGCCTCGCCGGGGGCCGTGGTGTACGTCCACGGCGGCGGCTGGTCCCTGGGCTCGGTGCGCAGCCACCAGGGCATCGCGGCGAGCCTCGCGGCCCGCCTGCGCCGCGAGGTGGTCAGCGTCGACTATCGCCTGGCCCCGGAGGCGAGCTACGCGGATGCCCTGGCGGACTGCCGTATCACGATCGAGACCCTGGCACCGATGGCCGCGGTGGGCGACAGCGCCGGCGGCCGACTGGTGATGGACGCCGCCGCCGGCGGCGGCTGGCAAGGCCCGCTGGGGCTGATCTATCCCCCGGTGGGCCGACCGACCCCGGCGACCCTGGGCCCCGACGCGCCCCTGCTCTCCCGGGCCGATATCCTCGCCCTCTGGCAGGCGGTCGCCGACGACATGCCCGAGGGCGATCCCGACCGGCCGCCCGGGGCGTTCCTGGAGGTGCTGGCGGTGGAGCACGACCCCCTCACCGCGCCGCTGGAAGCGGCCGTGTCGGCCTGGCGCGCCGCCGGCGCCGAGGTCGGGTACCGCCGCGCCCCCGGGCTCTGGCACGGCGCCCTGCACGCCCACGCCGCCCTGCCCGCCATGGGCGAGGCCTGGGACGACTTCTGTACCGCCCTGGCCCGTCGGCTGATGTGACCCCCATACGACAAGGCCCGACCCGGCACTGCCGGATCGGGCCTTCTTTCAGGGAGCCTTGGCTCCCCGACCAGGGTCGCCTGGGCTTAGTACTCGCCGAGTTCCGCTTCCAGCTTGAACATGCTGGCGGACACCTCGCCGGGCGTCATCACCGGGGAGGCCGGCGCCACGGCGGACGGCCAGGCCTTCAGGGCATCCTCGTAGGCCGCCAGCAGCTCGCCATAGCTGCCGTCGGCATACAGGTCGGCATGCTGCTCGAGCACGGACTTGGCGACCAGCACGAAGCCACGGCTGTCCTGGTACTCGACGACGTTGACGAAGTCGCCGTCCTTCACCGCTTCCTCGTACTCATGCATGGCCTGGCGCAGCAGGGCCAGCTGGACCCGGCTCTGGAAGGTCACGTCGTTGCGCAGCTCGCCATCGACGCCCTGCATGGCCGCCTCGATGGCCTCCTGGACGTCCTCGTAGGCGTCGGCGTGACGGCTCCACTCGCCGCCCTCGCGGGTGGCATCGACCAGGGCCTCCAGGGTTCCCTCGAAGGCCTCGACGCCCCGCGCCTCGAAGGCGGACTCCAGGGCCTCGTAGTGCTCGTGGATGGGGTGGCCGAAGTGCGGCTGGGCGGCGGTCTCCTCGCCGGCCCGGTAGAGTTCCCGGGCGACGGCCAGATGGCCCTGCATCATGGCCAGGTTGGCGGTGTAGACGCCGGGGTTGCTGGCATCGATGGCGTGACCGGCTTCGCCGCCTTCACCGCCTTCGCCGCCTTCGCCGCCTTCGCCGCCTTCACCGCCTTCACCGCCTTCACCGCCTTCGCCGCCTTCGCCGCCTTCACCACCTTCACCGCCTTCGCCGCCGGCGGAGGCGTTCAGGTAGGCAAAGACCGCATAGGGGTCGGAGGAGGCGCTGCCTTCGCCGCCTTCGCCGCCTTCGCCACCTTCGCCACCTTCGCCACCGTCGTGGTGGTGGCCGGCCTCGCCGCCTTCGCCACCTTCGCCACCTTCACCGCCTTCGCCGCCGTCGTGGTGGTGGCCGGCCTCGCCGCCTTCACCACCTTCGCCACCTTCACCGCCTTCGCCGCCGTCGTGGTGGTGGCCGGCCTCGCCGCCTTCGCCACCTTCGCCACCTTCGCCGCCGTCGTGGTGGTGGCCGGCCTCGCCGCCTTCACCACCTTCGCCGCCATGGTCGGCATGGGCGAGCATCAGGGTATCGGGACCCTGGGTGTAATCGGCGGAGGCATCGACCTCGGCCCAGCTGGCGGCACTAGTGCCCATCAGGACGCTGGTGCCGACGCCGACCCAGAGCTTGGTGCGAATGTTATTGGACATGCAGGCTTCCTTATGATTGCGTTTGCCAGGGTGCACGGCCATGACGGCCGGTTTCGATGAGACAATATAGAGTGCCCATCGGGAAAGGCCAATGCAAACGATTCACAGTTGTTTATAATCAACGCCCACATCCTTCCGACTGGAGCGCCGCCCGTGATCCTCTGCATCGACCAGGCCATCTCCCACGAACTGCTGACCCGCATCCGGACCACCCTCGCCGACACCGCCTTCCGGGACGGCCGGGAGACGGCCGGCTGGCATGCCCGCACGGTCAAGCAGAACCAGCAGGCCGACGGCCGCGAGCCGGAAATCGCCGAGCTGCGCCAGGAGGTCGCCAAGGCGCTTCAGTCCAACCCGCTGTTCCAGATGGCGGCGCGGCCACGGCGCATGAAACCGCTGATGTTCAGCCGCTATCAGGAAGGCATGACCTACGGCAACCATGTCGACGATGCGGTGATGGCCACGCCCCAGGGGCCGATGCGCACCGACCTGTCCTTCACCCTCTTCCTCAACGACCCGGACCACTACGACGGCGGCGAGCTGCTGGTGGACTCCACCGCCGGGGAGCAGACCTACAAGCTGCCGGCCGGCGCCCTGATCCTCTACCCCTCCTCCACCCTGCACCGGGTCGAGCCGGTGACCCGCGGCGAGCGCCTGGCGGCGGTGGGCTGGGCCCAGAGCCAGGTCCGCGATCCCCAGCAGCGCGAGATCCTGTTCGACCTGGATACCACCCGTCGCCAGGAATTCGAGGCCAACGGCAAGACCCGCACCTTCGACATGATGTCGAAGAGCCTGGCGAATCTGCTGCGGATGTGGGCCGAGGTATAGAACGTCGCCGGCGGGGCGCCTCAGCCGCGCCGCACCTGGCGCGGGGATTCGCCGTAGTGGCCGCGGAAGGCGCGGGCGAAGCTGGAGCTGGAAGCGAAGCCGCAGGCCAGCCCCACCGCCAGGATGTCCAGGTCGGTCTCCTCCAGCAGGTGGCGCGCCCGCTCCAGGCGCAGGGCCAGGTACCAGTCCCGGGGCGAGCGCCCCAGCTCCTGCTCGAACAGCCGCTGCAGATGGCGCAGCGACACCCCGCTGCGCCTGGCCACCTCGGCCAGCGGCAGCGGCGCTTCCAGGTGACGCTCCATCAGGTCCACGGCGTCCACCAGCCGCGCGTTGTGGGTACCCAGGCGCCGAGCCAGGGTCATGCGCTGCTGGTCGTGCCGGGTGCGCATGCGGTCGTGCACCAGCTGCTCGGAGACATCGATGGCCAGCCGCTGGCCATGGCGGCGGGCGATGACGTCCAGCGCCATGTCCATGGCCGCCGCCCCGCCGGCGCAGGAGAAGCGCCGCCGGCCCAGCTCGAAGAGTTCGTCGGAGGTAGCGATGGCCGGGAAGCGCTCGCGAAACGCCGGCAGGCTCTCCCAGTGCAGGGTGACCCGCTCGCCATCGAGCAGCCCCGCCGCGGCGAGCAGGAAACAGCCGGTGTCCAGCCCACCCAGCACGCAGCCGCCCCCGTCGAGCCGGTGCAGCCAGCGCATCAGCGCCCGGCTCAGGTGACGTTCGGGATCGAACCCGCTGCACACCGCCAGGGACGGCAGCTGGTGCACCTCGTCGATGGCCTGGTCGGCGAGCAGCGTCATGCCGTTCGAGGCGGTGACCGGCCCCCCGTCCTCGCTGATCAGGGACCACTCGAACAGCGGGCGCCCGCTGATGCGATTGGCGATGCGCAGCGGCTCCACGGCCGAGAAGAAGGCCATCATCGAGAAGCGCGGCAGTAGCAGGAACCCCACCGGCTCGGGGGTGGGACCGGAATAGTCGAGACGCATGGCGCAGGCGGAGACGAGAGCGGGCCGGCCATGATGACCGGCCCGTCCGGGTTCGGCAAGGCAGGATCAGTCGAAGCGGGCCTTCACAGCCTCCATGGCGGGCCGGCCGTCCCGGGCCTCGACGCCTTCCAGCCAGGTGGCGACGGTGTCCAGGTGATCGCCGATCCACTCGCCGGCGACCTCCTCGGCGGGGCGCTCCTCGTAGCTGTAGCCGTGGACCCAGTCGTTCTGGTCGGCGGTGTCGACCACATACTGGGTCATGAAGCGGTAGAGGTCCGGATCCTCGTCCTCCAGGCTCGCCGGCACCACCGTCCAGACGGTGCTCTCGATATCGGCGATCCCCGCCTCCTCGGCGTCCTCCAGGTAGACGAGATCGAAGCTGACGTTCATCCAGTGCGGCTCCCAGCCGACGAAGGTGACCCACTCGCCGTCGCGCATCTTCTGCTCGGCCTGCGCCAGCATCGCCGCCGTGGAGCTCTCGCGCAGCTGCCAGTCGCCGAGGCCGGCCAGGTCGCCGTCGATCGCCTCGCCGATGGCGGTATTGATGCCGGTGCCGGCCTCGATGCCCTGGATGGTGCCGTCGAAGCGGTCCCGGTGGGCGTCGAGGTCGGCCACCGAGGTGATGCCGGCCTCGAAGACGTAGCGCGGCACCACCAGGCCCGAGGTCGCGCCCTGGATGTTGGCCGCGGCCTTGACCACCTGGCCGTCGGCCACCAGCGGCTCGACCATGTCGGTCTGGACCGGATACCAGCCGCCCAGGTAGACGTCCAGGTCGCCCTCGGCGACGCCGTTGAGGATGACGCTGACCGCCAGGTTGGTCTGGCGGGTCTCGTAGCCCATGGCCTCGAGCAGCTGGGCGGCCACCTCGGACTTGACGGTCACGCCGGGCCAGGGCGGCACGCCGAAGCGCACTTCCTCGATCTCGGCCTGGGCCTGGACGCTGACCAGGCCGGCGAGGGAGAGCGCGGCGGCGGCGAAGAAGGGGCGTGACGGACGCGGATGGGGCATGGATGTCTCCTCGTTCGATGATGATGCCCCCATTCTGACGCGGGGCGCGCGGGGAACGCGGCGAAAGGCGACATCGAGTCGCCACGAAGCGACATGCCGGCGGGCATTGCAACGCCCGGGGCAGCCCCTACAATCGGTGGCCGAATCCCCTCGCCGCCGCCGACCCGAGGCCCATGAGACTCCATCCCACCGTCCCCGCTCCGGAGCGGATCGGCTTCCTGCTGCTGCCGCGCTTCGCCATGGTGGCCTTCTTCTCGGCCATCGAGCCGCTGCGCATCGCCAATCGCATCAGCGAGGAGCGCCTGTTCCGCTGGGACGTCATCAGTCGCGACGGCCGGCCGGTCGAGGCCTCCAACGGCATGGCGCTGACCGCGGACTGCGCCATGGAGGCGGCGCCGGCGGCCCCCAGCCTGGCGGTGTGCGCCAGCTTCGATCCCGAGGCCGCCATCGACCCGGCCCTGATCGCCTGGCTGCGCGAGCGGGCCGCCGCCGGCTGCGTGCTCGGCGGCATGGACACCGGCTGCTACGCGCTGGCCGAGGCGGGCCTGCTCGACGACCGCACGGTGACCCTGCACTGGGAGTGTTTGCCGGCGTTTCGCGAGCGCTTCCCGCGGGTCGACGCCGTGGAGTCGATCTACGAGGTGACGCCCGAGGGCTTCTCCTGCGCCGGGGGCAGCGCGGCCATCGACATGAGCCTCGACCTGATCCGCCGTCGCCACGGCCGCGACCTGGCCGAGCGCGTGCGCGACCAGCTGGTCCACGATCAGGGGCGTCGCCCGGCCAGCCGCCAGCGGGATCCCGCCGGTCCGCCGGATCCCCTCCTGCAGCGGGCCATCGCGCTGATGGAGGCCAACCTGGAGTCGCCGCTGGGCATCGCCGAGCTCGCCGCCGAACTCGATCTCACCTGGCGACGCCTGGACCGCCTGTTCGCCCGCCACCTGGGCATCTCGCCCCAGCGGGCCTACCTGGACCGACGCCTGGATCATGCCCAGCGGCTGCTGAGCGAGACCCGCCACAGCGTGATGGACATCGCCCTGGCCTGCGGCTTCGCCTCGGCGTCCAGCTTTACCCGTGCCTTCCGCCGACGCTGCGGCGCGCCCCCCAGCGAGTGGCGCCGGCGACGCTGAGCCCCCGCGACGACCGCGTTGACAGCCTCGCCGGCCACTGGTTTCATCTGAAACCAAATATCCCGACAACATGGAGCTGGCTCATGTCCCAGGCCTGGCAACAGTATCGCAGCGCCCCCGCCCCCGGCACGCGCGTGGTCGAGGTCGACGCCCTGCCCGAGCGCGGCCACCTCGGCCTGACCCTGGAGGGCGAGCGCGGCGGCTTTCCGCTGCTGGTGGTGCGTCTCGACGACGGCACGATCAGGGCCTACGTCAACGCCTGCCCCCACCAGTACCTGCCCCTGGACCAGCGCGGCCGACGGGTGCTGAGTGAGGACGGCGAGCGGCTGCGCTGTACCAACCACGACGCCGCCTTCTCGGCCCGCACCGGCGAGGGCGTCGACGGCCTGGGGCTCGGCTGCGCCCTGGACCCGGTCCCCCTGCACCTCGATGATCAGGGCTGGCTGGTGATCGGCGACTGACGCGCCGGCAGGCCCGACTGTCGAATCGTGCATGGTCGGCGTCGAATCCTGTCGCGAGCCGGGCCCCCGTCGCTGGCATCCTGAGCCGCGTTATCCCGACGCTCAGGAGATGCCCGATGACCGACACCGCCCTGCCGCCGACACCCGACTACGACGCCTGGCCGATCGACGCCGAGCTCGACGCCGTCTCCTTCACGCCGCGCCTGGTCACGGTGCGCTGGAGCGACGGCCGGGTCAGCCGCTACCACGGCGTCTGGCTGCGCGAGAACGCCGCCGACGACACCACCGTCAACCCGGCCACCCGGGAGCGCATCCTGGATCTCTCCACCCTGCCCGCCTGGCCGGAGATCGACGGCGCCGAGATCGACGCCGCCGGCGCGCTGTGCGTGGACTTCGCCCCCGAGGATCGCCGCCTGCGCTTCCACCCCGGCTGGCTGCGCGCCCACGACTACGACAACACCGCCGACCCCGAGGCGCCGCTGGTGGCGGTCTCCACCTGGCAGGGCGGCCCCGAGGCCGCCCCCGACACCCTCGACGCCACGGGGCTGCTCGACACCGCCCCCGGCGGCGAGGCCGAGGAGGCGATCCTCGCCCCGGCGCTGGAAAGCGTGCTCGGCAAGGGCCTGGTGCGGCTGCGGGGCCTGCCCACCGAGCCCGGCTCCCTGGAGGCCATCGCCCGGCGCATCGGCCCGGTGCGGCCGACCAACTTCGGCCAGCTGTTCGACGTCAAGGCCAAGCCCGACCCGGACTCCAACGCCTACACCTCCATCGCCCTGCCGCCCCACGTGGACCTACCGACCCGCGAGTACCATCCCGGCCTGCAGATGCTGCACTGCCTGGAGAACAGCGTGCAGGGCGGCCAGGCGGTGATGCTCGACGGCTTCGCCGTGGCCGAGGCGCTGCGCGACCGCCACCCGGAGGCCTGGGCGACCCTGACCCGGGTGCGCTGGTGCTACGCCAACACCGCCAAGACCACCGACTACGTCTGGTACGAGCCGATGATCCGCCTCGATGCCCGCGGCGAGCTGCTCGAGGTGCGCATCGCCGACTTCCTGCGCGGCCCGCTGCAGACCGCCTTCGAGGACGTGGAACCGGCCTATGAGGCGCTGATGGTCCTGCAGCGGCTGCTGCGCGACCCGGCCTTCGCGGTGCGCTTCACCTACCGGCCCGGCGACCTGGTGATCTTCGACAACCGCCGCCTGCTGCATGCCCGCGACGCCTTCGAGGGCGCCAGCGGCCACCGCTGGCTGCAGGGCTGCTACATGGAGCGCGACGAGGTGCGCTCGCGCTATCGGATGATCCAGCGGGCGCGCCGGCGCCGCCGCCTCACCGAGGAGGCCTGAGCCGACGCCGCATCCCATCCCCGCCGGAGAACCGCCATGCGCGCCGATGCCCGGAGTTCCCCCAGCACCCTGTCCGCGGCCTGGAGCCTCTGGGCCCTGCTGCTCGGCGTCGGCCTGCTGATGCTGGGCAACGGCCTGCAGGGCAGCCTGCTCGGCGTGCGCGCCGCCGAGGAGGCCTTCGGCAACACCGTCACCGGCCTGGTGATGTCGGCCTACTTCGTCGGCTTCCTGGCCGGCTCCACCCTGGCGCCGCGCCAGCTGCGCCAGGTCGGCCACGTGCGGGTATTCGCCGCCCTGGCCTCGATCACCTCGGTGGCGATCCTGGTCCACGTGCTGTTCATCGACCCCTGGGTCTGGGCGGCCATGCGCCTGGTCACCGGCTTCGCCTATGCCGGCCTCTACGTGGTCACCGAAAGCTGGCTCAACGGCCATGCGGGCAATCGCCTGCGCGGCCGGCTGCTGGCCTTCTACATGGTGATCAGCTACCTGGGCATGGGCGGCGGCCAGCTGCTGCTCAACGCCGCCGATCCCGGCGGAGTGACGCTCTTCCTGCTGGTCTCGATCCTGATGTCGCTGGCGCTGGTGCCGATCCTGCTCAGCTACACCCCCCAGCCGGACACCGGCACGCCTGAGGCGATGAGCCTGAGGCGCCTGTACCGCCTGGCCCCGCTGGGCACCCTGGGCTGCCTGCTGACCGGCATCGCCAACGGCAGCGTCTTCGGCATGGGCGCGGTCTTCGCCACCGGCAGCGGCCTGGCGGTGGAGCAGGTCGCCGCCTTCATGGGCGCCTTCATCCTCGGCGGCGCCCTGCTGCAGTGGCCGCTGGGCAAGCTCTCCGACCGCACCGACCGGCGCCTGGTGATCGTGGCGGTGGCCGCCCTGGCCACGGCCCTGTCGCTGGCCGGGCTGGCCCTCGACCGCAGCAACGTCCTGGCCCTGACCCTGCTGGGCGTGCTGCTCGGCGGCACCACCCTGACCCTGTATTCGCTGCTGCTGGCCTGCGCCAACGACGTCCTCACCCCGGCGCAGACCGTGGCGGCGAGCAGCAGCCTGGTGCTGGCCCTGGGCGTCGGCGCCATCCTCGGCCCGCTGACCACCGGGCTGCTGATGGACGCCGTCGGCCCCGCCGGCTTCCTCTGGGACCTGGCGCTGATCCATGCCGCCCTGGTCGCCTTCGGCGGCTACTGCCTGCTCCGGCGCCCGGCCGCCGACGCCGAGGAACACGGCCACTACGTCGCGGTGCCGGCCGGCACCGCCCCGCTCGGCGCCACCTGGGTCGAGGAAGCGGCCAGCGAGCCCGCCCAACTGGAACTCGGCCTGGCGGAGGCCGGCGAGGCGACGCCCCCGGAGCGCTGATCGCCCCTCAGCCCGGCCCCCGGGCCGCGGTCTCCCGCGGGCTCTCGCCGAACCGCGCCCGGTAGGCCCGGGAGAAGTGCGCCGGATGCTGGAAGCCGCTGGCCAGGGCGGCCTCGGTGACCCGGCAGTGGCTGCCGGCGAGCAGCCGCTGGGCGCGATCCAGGCGCATGCCCAGATAGCACTGCTTGGGGGTCTCGCCGAAGTGGGCGGTGAACAGCCGCGTCAGCTGGCGCTGGGACTGGCCCACCAGCCGGCAGATCTCGGGGATCGGAACCGCCTGGGCCAGGTTGGCCTCCATCACCGCCAGGCTGCGCAGCACGCTGCGCGGCAGCCGCGCGTAGCGGGCCTGGCGCGCCTCCCCGTCGGCGGCCTGGTGGCGATCGTGCACCAGCTGACGGCCCACCGCGTCGGCCAGGGCCGGGCCATAGTCGCGCTCGATGCGCTCCAGCATCATGTCGATGCCGGTGGTGCCCCCGGCCCCGGTCTGGCGATCGATGGCCGACTCGAAGCGCTCGTGGCTGACCCGCAGGTGGGGAAACTCGCGGCGAAAGGCCGGCACGCTCTCCCAGTGCAGGGCCACCCGATAGCCTTCCAGCACCCCGGCCCGGGCCAGGATGAAGGGCGCGGTGTCCAGCCCCCCGAGCCAGCCGCCGTGGGCCGCCACGCGGCGCAGCACCGCCCGGTCCTGGGCCGTCACCTCGGCCTCCGCCTCGTAGGAGGACACCACCATCAGGCTGGCGTCGTCGGGCACCGTGGCGAGCGGGCCGTCCACCTCGATGCGCACCCCGTTGCTGGCCACCACCCCCTCGCCGTCCGCCGAGCGCAGCCGCCAGGCGAACAGATCGCGACCGAAGCGATTGGCCACCCGCAGCGGCTCCAGCATGCAGAACAGGGTCAGCATGGAGAACTTGGGCACCAGCCAGACGTCCAGGGTGTGCTCGGCCTGGTCGGGGGACAGCAGCGGCGGCGAGTCCGGCCGCGGATAGGGCCAGGCCTGGGGGGCATCATGCATCATGACCAGAATGATCAACCTTATGGCGAATTTATGCAAATATCCCCGGCAGGGTGACGTTAGGGTAAAGCCGGTCACGTCATCGGCGCCGCTGACCACGACCGCATAACGCCCCTGCATTACCCGGAGATTCATCGCCATGACCGCAAGCGGCAAGCCTCGGCTGTCCCCCGACGGACAGCGCCTGACCCTCGACCTGGACGATCAGACCCGCGAGTTCGCGGCCCTGTGGCTGCGCGAGCGCGCCCCCGACGCCGAGACCCTGGACCCGCGCACCGGCCAGCGCCTGATCGAGGCCGCCGAGCTGCCCCTCGACCTCGCCCTGGACGCCGCCGAGCTGGACGGCGATGCCCTGGCCCTGCGCTTCAGCGACGGCCATGCCACGCGCTTCCCGCTGGCCGGCCTGCGCGCCGAGCGGCGCTCCCGGGGCACCGTGGCGCCTGGGCGCACCCTGTGGGACGCCAGCCTGGCCGAGCCGCCCCGCGCCGACTTCGCCGCCGCCCGGGACGACGATGCCGCCCTGCTGGCGATGCTCGAGGACCTGCATCGCGTCGGCTTCGTGCTGGTCTCCGGCGTGCCCGCCGACGAGGACGGCATGCAGGCGTTGATCGACCGCATCGGGCCGCTGCGGCGCACCAACTGGGGCGGCATCGCCGACGTCAAGTCGGTGGCCGACGCCTATGACCTGACCATGACCCAGCGCGGCCTGGAGCCGCACACCGACAACCCCTATCGCGACCCCATCCCCGGCTATATCTGGCTGCACTGCCTGACCAACGCCGCCGACGGCGGCGACAACACCCTGGTGGACGGCTATCGCGCCGCCCAGCTGCTCGCCGAGCGCGACCCCGCGGCCTTCGACTGCCTGACCCGGGTCTCGCCGGGCTTTCGCTACCGCGACGAGACCACCTGGCTGGAGAGCGAGGGCCCGCTGATCGAGCTCGACGGCCAGGGCCGGGTGAGCCGGGTGCGCTACTCCAACCGCACCGAGCGGGTGGAGGCCCTGCCCGCCGAGGAGCTCGCCCGCTACTATGCCGCCCGCCGGGCCTTCTATGCGCTGATCACCTCCGACGAGCTCACCGTGCACCTCAAGCTGGACCCGGGCCAGATGCTGATCATGGACAACTATCGCCTGCTGCACGGCCGGCGCGCCTACGAGCTGGCCGGCGGCGTGCGCCACCTGCGCCAGGGCTACGTGGATCGCGACAGCACCGCCAGCCGTCGCCTGGTGCTGCGCCAGCGGCTGGCCGAGACCGAGGAGGTCGCATGAATCAGGCACGCTTCCGCCACTTCGGCGAGGCCCGGCGCGACGAGTGGGCGCTGATCGACGACCGCTTCCGCGACTACGTGGCCGACGCCCCGCGCCGGGTGCTCGAGCACCTGGATCGCCTGGCCGGCGACACCCACGGCTATCCCGTGGATCGCTACACCCACAGCCTGCAGACCGCCACCCGGGCGCTGCGCGATGGCGCCGACGAGGAGATGGTGGTCTGTGCCCTGCTGCACGACATCGGCGACGACCTGGCCCCGGCCAACCACGCCGAGATCGCCGCGGGCATCCTCGAGCCCTTCGTCGACCCGCTGAATGCCTGGATGATTCGCCATCACGAGCTCTTCCAGGGGTATCATTACCGCCATCACTTCGGCCTGGACCCCCACGCCCGGGAGCGGTTCCGCGACCATCCGGCCTATGAGCGCACGGTGCGCTTCTGCGACGACTGGGACCAGGCCAGCTTCGACCCCGACTACGACACCCTGCCGCTCGCGCACTTCGTGCCGATGGTCGAGCGCGTCCTGGGACGCGCTCCCTTCGGCGGCCTGCCGGCGATCCTCGAGGAGACCGATACCCCATGACCTGTGCCCAGCGACTGATCGAGCTGCTCGAGGCCCACGGCGTCGACACCGCCTTCGGCATCCCCGGGGTGCACACCATCGAGCTCTACCGCGCCCTGGGCGAGAGCCGCCTGACCCACGTCACGCCGCGCCACGAGCAGGGCGCCGGCTTCATGGCCGACGGCTACGCCCGGGCCAGCGGCAAGCCGGCGGCCTGCTTCATCATCTCCGGGCCCGGCATGACCAACATCGCCACCGCCATGGGCCAGGCGCTGGCCGACTCGGTGCCGATGCTGGTGATCTCCAGCGTCAACCAGCGCGCCACCCTGGGCCGCGGCCAGGGCCGGCTGCACGAGATGCCCCACCAGGGCGAGACGCTGTCCGGGGTCAGCCTGTTCAGCCATACCCTGCACGATCCGGCCGCGCTGCCCGAGGTGCTGGCCCGCGCCTTCGCGGTGTTCGCCTCCGCCCGTCCGGGCCCGGTGCATATCGAGATCCCGCTGGACGTGATGGCCGCGGAGGCCCCCGCGGCGAGCCTCGCCCCGGCACGCGTCTTCCCCCCGGCCCCGGCGCCCGACGCCCTGGCCCTGGCCGGCGACTGGCTGGCCGCGGCCGAGCGCCCGCTGGTGCTGCTCGGCGGCGGCACCGCCGCCGCCCCGGAGGCGGCCCGGACCCTGGTCGAGCGCCTCGACGCCCCGGCCTTCACCACCATCAACGCCAAGGGCGTGCTGGGCCTCGACCATCCGCTGGACCTGGGCGCCACCATGAGCCTGCCCGCCGCCCGCCGGCTGGCCGCCGATGCCGACGTGGTGCTGGCGCTGGGCACCGAGCTCGGCGAGACCGACTACGACCTGGTGTTCGACGAGGGCTTCCGGCTCGACGGCCGGCTGATCCGGGTCGACATCGACCCCCAGCAGCTAGGCCGCAACCAGGCCGCTGACCTGGCCATCCTCGCCGAGGCCGGCCAGGCGATGGGCGGGCTGCTCGAGCGCCTGCCGGCATCGGCCGCGCGGGACGGCGCCGGGCGCGCCGCCGCCGTCCGCGAGGCGCTGGGGCTGGCCGCCGATCCGGAGCTCGCCCCCTATGTGCCGCTCTACGCCACCCTGCGCGAGGCACTGCCCGAGGCCATCGTGGTGGGCGACTCCACCGGCCCGGTCTACGCCGGCAACTTCCTGGCCGCGATGCCGGCCCCGCGGCGCTGGTTCAATGCCGCCACCGGCTTCGGCACCCTGGGCTACGGGCTGCCCGCCGCCCTGGGCGCCGCCCTGGCCCGGCCGGACCAGCCGGTGGTCGCCCTGGTCGGCGACGGCGGGCTGCAGTTCGTGCTCGGCGAGCTCGGCACCGCCCGGGACCTGGGCCGGCCGGTGGCGCTGGTGATCTGGAACAACCAGGGCTACGACGAGATCCGCCGCTACATGTCGATGAGCGAGGTGCCGCACCTGGGCGTCGACCTGGCCGCGCCGGACTTCCGCGCCCTGGCCGAGGCCTACGCCTGCCGTCATGTCGGCGCGACCGACCCGGCGAGCCTGCACGCCGCCCTGGGCCGGCTCCGTGATGCGGACAGCCCGCTGATCATCGAGGTCGATGCCGGCGCCTGGGCCGCGTCGCTTCGCTGATCGCCCCCCCCGTTGCCACCGAAGGAGGAGAGGTGCGCCGGGCAGGAAGCCCCGGCATCGGAAACGCTTCCCCACACCTGCACGAGCCGGCCCCGGCCGGCTCCGATAAGGAGACGTCTGTACATGAAGACGCACCATACGACCCTGAACCTGATCGCCGGCCTGGCCCTGGCCGGCCCCGCCCTGGCCGCCGGGGGCGATCGCGACGACGCCCTGCGCCTGGTGGTCCCGCCCTGGCCCGGGGTGACCGTGAAGAGCGAGATCCTGTCCCGGCTCGTCGCGCCGCTGGGCTACGCCGCCGACACCCAGGAGCTCAGCTCCACGGTGGGCTACAGCACCCTGCAGAACGGCGACAGCGATGCCTTCCTGGCCGGCTGGCTGCCCGCCCAGCAGGAGAGCTACGACGCGGCCATGGACGCCGACGCCATCGTCGACCTGGGCAACAACGTCACCGGCGCCCGCATGGGCTTCGCGGTGCCCGGCTACGTGGTCGAGGCCGGCATCACCAGCGCCGAGCAGTTCGCCGACCCCGAGGTCGCCGAACGCTTCGGCCACGCGATCTACAGCATCGAGAGCGGCTCCACGGTCACCGACATGCTGGCCGGCGCCATCGAGGCCGATACCTACGGGCTGGGCGACTGGGAGGCCATGCCCTCCTCCACGCCGGGGATGCTCGCCGAGGTCGAGGCCGCCGTCGAGGAGGGGCGCTGGATCGCCTTCTACGGCTGGACGCCGCACTGGATGGTGCCGGAGTATGACGTGCGCATCCTCGACGACCCGGCCGGCGTCTACGGCCCCGACAACGGCCGCAGCGACGTCAGGACCATCGTCGCCGGCGGCTATGCCGAGGCCAATCCCAACCTGATCCGCCTGCTCGACCAGTTCGTGTTCTCCGCCGACGAACAGAGCGAGTTCATCCGCGACTACAGCCTGGAGGAGCGCGACCTCGAGGCCGTGGCCCACGACTGGCTTGCCGGGCATCCCGAGCGGGTGGCCGACTTCCTCGAGGGCGTGACCACCAAGGACGGCGGGGACGCCCTGGCCGCGGTAGAGGCCAGCCTGTGAGCGGAGGCCCCATGAGGCCCTCCGCCGCGGCGGCGACGCCCCGACACCCCCTGACAAGAGCGAGAGCGAGATGCGATTTTCCCGACTGACCGAACGGATCGCCGGCGAGGGCGCCGCGGCCTGGGACATCCACAACCGGGCCCTGGCCCGCCAGGCCGCCGGCGAGGACATCACCGTGCTGTCCGTGGGCGACCCGGACTTCGACACCCCGGCGCCGATCGTCGAGGGCGCGGTGGCCAGCCTGCGCGGCGGCGCCACCCACTATCCCGACGTCCAGGGCAAGCTCGCCCTGCGCCAGGCCATCGTCGAGCGCTATCGGGCCCGCGGCCTGGACGTCACGCCGGAGCGGCTGATCGTCATGGCCGGCGCCCAGTGCGGCCTCTACGCCGCCGCCCAGTGCCTGCTCGACCCGGGCGACGAGGTGATCGTCCCCGAGCCGAGCTACGTCACCTACGAGGCGGTGCTGCAGTCCACCGGCGCCCGCATGGTGCAGATTCCGCTGCGCGGCGACGCCGGCTTCCGCCTGGATCCGGCCGACCTGGAGGCGGCGATCACCCCGCGCACCCGGGCGATCATGCTCAACAGCCCCCACAACCCCACCGGCCAGCTGATCGACGCCGAGGCCTGGGCGGCGATCGCCGCGCTGTGCCGTCGCCACGACCTGTGGCTGATCTCCGACGAGGTCTACGCCGAGCTGATCTTCGAGGGCGAGCACGTCTGCGCCGCCGGCCTGCCCGACATGGCCGATCGCACCGTGGTCATCGACAGCCTCTCCAAGTCCCACGCCATGACCGGCTGGCGGCTGGGCTGGGTGCTCGGCCCCGAGGCGCTGATCGGCCACCTGAGCAACCTGGCGCTGTGCATGCTCTACGGCTGCCCGGACTTCATCCAGGACGCCGCCCGCGACGCCCTGCGCCAGCACCTGCCCGAGCTCGGCGCCATGCGCGAGACCTACCGGGCGCGCCGCGACGCAGTGGTCGACGCCCTGGCCGACTGCCCGGCGGTGAAGGTCGTCACCCCCGCGGCCGGCATGTTCCTGATGATCGACGTGCGCGCCACCGGGCTGTCGTCCCAGGCCTTCGCCGACCGCCTGCTCGACGAGCAGGGCGTCTCGGTGCTCTCCGGCGAGGCCTTCGGCCCCTCCGCCGCGGGCTTCGTGCGCCTGAGCCTGACCGTCGAGGAGGCACGCCTGTCCAGCGCCTGCCGCCGCCTGGCCCGCGTCGCCGAGGCCGCCGGCGCCGACACCGCTTCCCTTTCCACCATCGAATGAGTCGCTTATGACATCATCGACCCAAGCCCCCTCCCCCGACGCCTCCGACCGCCTGGCGGTGGAGGCCCGGCACCTCGTCAAGCGCTACGGCGATCTCGAGGTGCTGCGCGACGTCTCCCTCGAGGTTCCCCAGGGCAGCGTCACCTCGATCATCGGCGCCAGCGGCTCGGGCAAGAGCACGCTGCTGCGCTGCCTCAACCTGCTGGAACGCCCCGACCAGGGCGACCTGGCGATTGCGGATGAGGCGATCCGCTTCGACCGCAATCCCCAGGGCGACATCGTCGGCCTGGACCGGCGCCAGCTGCAGCGGCTGCGCGCCAAGGTCAGCATGGTCTTCCAGCAGTTCAACCTCTGGCCCCACTTCACGGTGCTGGGCAACGTCACCGAGGCGCCGATGCGCGTCCAGGGACTGTCCCGCCGCCGGGCCATCGAGCGCGCCGAGCACTACCTGGAGCGGGTCGGCCTGGCCGACAAGCGCGACGGCTACCCGGCCTACCTGTCCGGGGGCCAGCAGCAGCGCGTGGCCATCGCCCGGGCGCTGGCCATGGAGCCGCGCCTGCTGCTGTTCGACGAGCCCACCTCGGCGCTCGACCCGGAGCGGGTCAGCGAGGTGCTCGGCGTGATCCGCGACCTGGCCGCCGAGGGCCGCACCATGGTGCTGGTCACCCACGAGATGGCCTTCGCCCGGGAGGTCTCCGACCAGGTGGTGTTCCTCGACCGCGGCTTCGTCGGCGAGGCCGGCACGCCACGCCAGGTCTTCGAGGAGAGCCAGGATCCCCGCTGCCGACGCTTCGTGGCACCGGCGGCCTGACTCCCCTTTTCCAGCACGACACGACAATAGCAAGGAGAACTGCATGAACCGTCCCCTGATCACCCTGACCGCCGCGGCCGCCCTCGGCCTGTCCGCCACCGCCCAGGCCGCCGAGCCGCTGAAGATCGGCATCTCCGCCGAGCCCTACCCGCCGTTCACCTACACCTCCTCCGAGGGCGAGTGGACCGGCTTCGAGGTCGAGCTGGGCATGGCCATCTGCGACGCCATGGAGGCCGACTGCGAGATCACCCCCACCGGCTGGAGCGGCATCATTCCCTCGCTGAAGGCCGGGCGGATCGACATGATCATGAACTCCATGTCGATCACCGAGGCTCGCCAACGGGTCATCGACTTCTCCGATCCCTACTACTTCAGCCCAAGCGCCTACGTGGCCGCCGAGGACCTGGCGCTGATGGGCCCCGACGACCTGGGCGGCAAGGTGCTCGGCGTCCAGGCCGCCACCACCAACGCCACCTATGCGCGGCGCGCCCTGCGCGACAGCGGCGCCGACATCCGCCTCTACGACCAGGCCGAACAGGTCAACCGCGACCTGCTGGCCGGCCGCCTGGACGTGATCCTGGCCGACAAGATCGCCATGGCCGAGTTCCTCGAGCGCGACGAGGCCGAGGGCTACGAGATCAAGGCCACCGCGCCGCGCCATGAGGCCTTCGGCGAGGGCATCGGCATCGGCATCCGCCAGGACGACGACGCCCTGGAGGCGGACCTCAACGCCGCCATCGCCGAGGTCCGCGAGGACGGCACCTGCTCGTCGCTCTCCGAGCAGTACTTCGGCATCGACATCTGCACCTGATCCCGGTCCTCGACGACGCTCGCCCGGCGGCCCGACGGCCGCCGGTCCCGCCCTGTCTCATCAAGGACACGACTTTCCCATGAACAACGTTTCCCAAGAGGGCCTGCTCGACTGGGCCGGTCCCCTGCTCGAGGGAGCGGTGACGACCCTGGAGATCGCCCTGCTGGCCTATGCCATCGGCCTGCTGCTGGGGTTGATCGGCGCCAGCGCGCGACTCAGCCCCTGGGCGCCGATCCGCGGCCTGGCCACCGCCTACTCCACCGCGGTGCGGGCCGTGCCCGAGCTGCTGCTGATCATCCTGCTCTACTATGCCGGCTCCCAGGCGCTCACCGCCCTGACCAACGCCCTGGGCCTGCCGGGCCAGGTCGCCATCAACGGCTTCGTCACCGCCGTCGGCGTGCTGGCCTTCGTCCAGGGCGCCTACATGACCGAGGTGCTGCGCGCCGCCATCCTGGCCATCCCCCGGGGACAGCTCGAGGCCGCCGATGCCTTCGGCTTCTCCGCCTGGACGCGCTTCCACCGCATCATCATCCCGGCCATGCTGCCCAACGCCCTGCCCGGCATGTCCAACCTGTGGCTGATCCTGATCAAGGACACCGCCCTGATCAGCGTGATCGGCTTCAGCGAGCTGTTCTTCACCGTCCAGCAGGCCGCCGCCAGCACCCGCGCCCACTTCCTGTTCTACGCCGCCGCCGGCGTCATCTACCTGGCGATGACCCTGACCTCCACGGCGCTGTTCACGCGCCTGGAGCGACGCGTGCGCCGCGGCCAGCCGATCCGCGAGGAGGCCTGACATGGACTTTTCCTGGCTCCAGGATCCCTTCTATCAGGAGTACCTGATCGAAGGCTTCATCAACACCCTCTGGCTGCTCGCCGTCTCCGCCGTGGGCGGCCTGCTGCTCGCCGTGGGCGTGGCCATGGCCCGCATCAAGGGCCCGCGCCCGCTGGCCTGGCTGGCGGGCGGTTTCAGCACCGTGATCCGCGGCACCCCGCTGCTGGTGCAGCTGTTCTTCTTCTACTACGGGCTCGGCCGGCTGCTGGAAGGCATCCCCGGCGTGCAGGACAGCTTCATCTGGCCGCTGCTGCGCGATCCCTTCTTCTACGGCGCCCTGACCTTCATCCTCAGCGTCGGCGCCTATTCCGGCGAGGTGATCCGCGGCGCCCTGGTCAGCGTGCCGTATGGCGAACGCGAGGCCGGCCGAGCCTTCGGCATGGGCCCCTTCCAGGTCTTCGCCCGGCTGTGGCTGCCGCGGGCCATCCAGCTGTGCCTGCCGACCCTGACCGGCGAGATGATCCTGCTGCTCAAGTCGGTGCCGCTGGTCTCGACCATCGCCCTGATGGACCTGCTGCAGGCCGCCAACATCATTCGCGACGAGACCTTCCTGGTCTACGAGCCGCTGATGCTGATCGCCGGCATCTACCTGGCCCTGACGGTGGTGCTGACCCTGGTGCTGCGCCAGGTGGAGCGCCACTTCCCGGGCATGCAGCCGACCCGCCGCCGCTGGCTACCCCTTCGCGACACGGAGCGCGCCCCATGCAGGCACTGACCCATCAGTTCATCGACAACCGCTGGATCGCCAGCCGGGGCGAGCGCCGCCTGCCGGTCACCGATCCCTATCACGACGCACCGATCGCCGAGGTCACCGCCGGCGCCGCCGAGGACGTGGACGCCGCGGTGGCCGCCGCCCGGCGCGCCCTGCCGGCCTGGCGGGCGCTCGGCGGCGAGGCCCGCGGCGCCTACCTGGACGCCCTGGCCGAGGCCCTGGCCGCGCGCCGCGACGAGCTCGAGGCCTTGTCCAGCCGCAACAACGGCAAGCCGCGGGCCGAGGCCGCCCAGGACCTCGCCGATGCCATCGCCTGCTATCGGCACTATGCCGGCGAGGCTCGGGCGCTGGACGCGCGCCAGGGCGAGCCGGTGGCCACCGGCGAGGCGGACCTGGTCTCGCGACGCTACCAGGACCCGGCCGGGGTGGCCGGGCTGATCACCCCCTGGAACTTCCCGCTGGTCAGCAGCGCCTGGAAGCTCGCCCCGGCGCTGGCCGCCGGCTGCACGGTGGTGTTCAAGCCCTCGGAGGTCACCCCGTTGCCCGAGCAGGCGCTGGCCGAGATCGCCCTGGCGATCGAGCTGCCGCCCGGGGTGCTCAACCTGGTGCACGGCGACGGCCAGCGTGTGGGCGCGCCGCTCACCGCCCACCCGGGCATCGACAAGCTGTCCTTCACCGGCAGCAACCCGGTGGGCGAGGCGGTGATGGCGGCGGCGGCCAAGGGCACCCGCGGCGTCTCCCTGGAGCTCGGCGGCAAGTCACCGATCCTGGTCACCGAGGATGCCGACCTCGAGCTGGCCGCGGAGCTGGTGCTGGCCGGCTTCTGCTACAACGCCGGCCAGATGTGCTCGGCGACCTCGCGGCTGCTGGTCCACGAGGCCATCGCCGATGAGCTGCATGCCCGACTGGACGCGGCCATCGCCGAGCTGGTCGCCGGCGATCCGCTGGACGCCGCCACCACCCTGGGCCCGCTGGTCAACGCCGCCCAGCGGGATCGAGTCGAGGGCTACCTGGCGGCGGCCGAGGCCGAGGGTCTCGCCCCGACCACCGCCGAGCGGGTCCTCCTGCCCGACCACGGCCACTTCGTCGCCCCCCGGGTGTATCGGGACGTGTCGACCGACAGCCGACTGTGGCGGGAGGAGATCTTCGGCCCGGTGCTCTGCGCGCGCAGCGTCCGGGACGACGACGAGGCCGTGGCGCTGGCCAACGACAGCGACTTCGGGCTGGCCGCCACCGTGGTCGCCGGCGATCCGGCACGGGCCGCGGCCCTGGCGAGCCGACTCACCGCCGGCAACGTCTGGTGCAACACTTACCAGGTGGCCCCGCCGGGGCTCGGCTGGGGCGGCATGAAGGCCAGCGGCATCGGCCGCGAGCTGGGCCGCGCGGGCCTCGAGGCCTATCTCGAGACCCGCTACGTCACCCTTCCGGCCTGATGGCATATCGCCCGGGGCTGTCCGTCCCGGGCGAGCCGCCCGCCGTCACGCCTCCCCGAGCCCTTCCGGCCCATCATGCAGGGAGGCAATCAACGGGCAGTCGGGGCCGTCCTCCCGGGCCCGGCAGGCCCGCACCCGCTCCGCCAGGACAGCCTCGATGCGCCTCAGGTCAGCGATCTTCTCCCGCACCTCCCCGAGCTTGCGCTCGGCCAGGGCACTGGCCTCGTCGCAATGCAGGCCGTCGTCCAGGCGCAACAGCTCGGCGACCTCGTCCAGGCTGAAGCCCAGGCGCTGAGCGGACTTCACGAAGCCCAGACGCTCCACCTCCTCCCGGCCATAACGGCGAATGCCGCCCGCCGGACGCTCGGGGGCCGTCAGCAACCCGCGCCTCTGATAGTAGCGGATGGTCTCGACATGGACGCCGGCGGCCCTGGCCAGGCCGCCGATGGTCAGGGTCTCGCGTTGTTCTCGCATCAGGCTTGCTTCCGTACTCGACTACGGACTTAACCTTAACCCAGTGATGAACTCCCGGATAGGAGAGCCCCCATGCCGGACAAGACACGTGGCCGGGGCGCCCTGGCCACGGGCGGCCTGGCCGCCATCCTCGCCTCCAGCTGTTGCCTGGGCCCCCTGGTGCTGGTCGGCCTGGGCGTCTCCGGCGCCTGGATCGTCAACCTGACCCGCCTGGAGCCCTACCGTCCCCTCTTTATCGGCGTGGCGCTGGTGGCGCTGTTCTTCGCCTGGCGGGGGCTCTATCGCCCGGCGCCGGCCTGCGGGGGCGACGCCCCCTGCGCCCTGCCGTGCGTCCGGCGCGCCTACCGGGGGCTGTTCTGGGTGGTCACGGCCCTGGTGCTGGTGGCCCTGGCGTTCCCCTATGTCCTGCCCCTGTTCTACGGAAGCACTTAATAAATGGCTGCGCGGGCAAATCGCTGCGTTGCGTGGTGCTGTAAAGCTCACCTAACTTCATGTTATGCCTCGCTTTCTGCGCTCCGTGCGCCTTGCGCTTCACTCCGCTCGCCGATTTCTTCAGCACTTCCCTACTGACGCGGTGATCCCCGATGAAACGACTCGCCATCCTGCTGCTCGCCGGCGCCACCCTGACCCCGTCAGCCTGGGCGGCCGAACAGACCGTGACGCTCGACGTGCCCGGCATGACCTGCGCCGCCTGCCCGATCACGGTGAAGACGGCCCTCTCCCGGGTCGAGGGCGTGACCCGGGTCGAGACCAGCTTCGAGGACCGCGAGGCGGTGGTGACCTATGACGACGAGCTCACCGGCCTCGAGGCCCTGCGCCAAGCCTCGGCAGGCGCGGGCTATCCGGCCGCGGTGAAGGAATGACCAGGAAGCGACCCGACAAGCTGCTGCGCCTGGGGGTGATCGGCACCCTGGTGGTGGCGCTGTGCTGCTTCACCCCGGTCCTCGTCGTCCTGCTCGGCGCGGTGGGCCTGACGGCGCTGACCGGCTACCTCGATCTGGTCCTTCTGCCGGCACTGGCCGGCTTCATCGCCCTGACCCTCTATGCCCTGTGGCGCCGGCGCCAGGCGGCCCGCCGGCCACCACCGGAGTAGTCCCATGACGGAAGCGAGGCGGCATATCGCCATCATCGGCAGCGGCGGCGCCGCCATGGCCGCGGCCCTGAAGGCCGCCGAACGCGGCGCCCGGGTCACCCTGGTCGAGCGCGGCACCCTCGGCGGCACCTGCGTCAACGTCGGCTGCGTGCCCTCCAAGATCCTGATCCGCGCCGCCCATATCGCCCGCCTGCGCCGGGCGAGCCCCTTCGACGACGCCGTGATGCCCGCCGAGCCGGCGATCGATGCCGCTCGCCTGCACGCCCGGCGGCAGGGCCGGGTCGAGGCCCTGCGCCACGCCAAGTACGCCGGCATCCTCGCCGACACCCCGGCCATCGAGGTAGTGCACGGCGAGGCGAGCCTCGTCGACGCCCGTACCCTGAGCGTGCGCGGGGACGACGGCGACGAGCGGCGCCTCCCCTTCGACCGGGCCCTGATCGCCAGCGGGGCCCGCCCTGCCATCCCGCCGGTGCCGGGGCTCGCCGGCACGCCCTACTGGACCTCCACCACCGCCCTGGGCAGCGACACGATCCCGCCCCGCCTGGCGGTGATCGGTGCCTCGGTGGTGGCGGTGGAGCTGGCCCAGGCCTTCGCCCGGCTGGGCAGTCGGGTGACCATCCTGGCCCGCAGCCGGCTGCTCTCCCGGGAGGATCCGGCGGTAGGCGAGGCCCTCGAGGCCGCCTTCCAGGCCGAGGGCATCGAGATCCGGCGGGACACCCAGGCCCGCCGGGTCGACCATGACGGCGAGGCGTTCGTGCTCGAGACCGACGCCGGGCCCCTGGGGACCGACCGGGTGCTGGTCGCTACCGGCCGCACCCCCAACACCGAGGGGCTGAACCTGGCGGCCGCGGGCGTGGAGACGCGCCGCGGCGCCATCGTCGTGGACGACCGGCTGCGCACCAGCGTGCCCGGCCTCTACGCCGCCGGCGACTGCACCGACCTGCCCCGGTTCGTCTACGTCGCCGCCGCCGCGGGAAGCCGCGCGGCCATCGACATGACCGGCGGGGAGGCCCGGCTGGACCTGTCCGCCGTGCCCGAGGTGATCTTCACCGACCCCCAGGTCGCCACCGTCGGCCTGACGGAAGCCGCGGCCAGGGCGCGGGGCCTGGTTCCGGAGAGCCGCACCCTGACGCTGGATGCCGTGCCCCGCGGCCTGGTCAATTTCGACGACCGGGGACTCATCAAGCTGGTCGCCGAACGCGACGGCGGGCGCCTGCTCGGCGTGCAGGCGGTCTGCGGCGAGGCCGGGGAGCTGATCCAGACGGCGGTGATGGCCCTGCGGGCGCGCATGACCGTGCAGGAGATCGCCGACGAGCTCTTCCCCTACCTGACCATGGTGGAAGGGCTCAAGCTCTGCGCCCAGACGTTCCACCAGGACGTCTCGCGGCTATCCTGCTGTGCAGGGTGACGCTCCGAGGAGGACACATGCACCGACGCTTGCGTCGACCACTGCTGGTCGTCATCACCTTGCTTCTTGCCGCATCGGCGTATGCCGCCGGACCCCGCTATCGCCTCGAGGTCGACGGCCTGGCCTGCCCCTTCTGCGCCTACGGCATCGAGAAACGGCTCCTGGCGCTCGAGGGGGTCGCGGATGTCCAGATCGATATCGCCGAAGGGGCGGCGATCGTCACCATGGACGACGGCCGCACCCTCGCGGCGCCGCAGGCGGCCATGGCGGTAGACCGGGCCGGCTTCACCCTGGGCGACTTCACGGCGCTCGACGCCGAGGCCCCCTAAGGAAGCCCGCCATGCGCACCCGCGACTCCGTTCCCCCGCTGGCCTGGCTGGCGTCCCTGGCCCTCCTGCTGCCCGCCCTGGCCCAGGGCGGGGCCCAGACCTTCGGCACCGCCCTGCCGGTGGCGGAGGGCAATGGCGTGCTGCGCCAGCAGTTCCTCCATCGCCAGGCCGGCGGCGGCGGTCGCGACCTGGAGGTCAGCGGCGCGGTCACCCTACTCGGCTACGGCGCCAGCCGCGACCTGACCCTCTTCGGCGCCCTGCCCTACCTGGACAAGCGCCTCACGGCCGACGGCGTCCGGCGCGGCAGCGAAGGCCTGGGAGACCTGCGGCTGTGGGCCCGCTACACCCTCTATCGCCACGACGCTCCCGGCCGGACCCTGCGCCTCGCTCCCTACCTGGGCCTCGAGACGCCCACGGGCCGGGACGACGACCGCGATGCCCTGGGGCGCCTGCCGCGCCCCCTGCAGCCGGGCTCCGGCTCCTGGGATCCCTTCGCCGGGGTGGTGGTCACCTACCAGACCCTGGACCTCGAGCTCGACGCCCAGCTCGCCTACCAGGCCAATACCGAGGCCGACGGCTTCGCCTTCGGCGACATCGCCCGTCTGGACGGCGCCGCCCAGTACCGACTCTGGCCCCGGGCGCTGTCCGGGGGCGTCCCCGGCTTCCTCTACGGCGTCTTGGAGGCGAACCTGATCCACCGGGATCCCGATGAGCGCCAGGGGGAGGCGACCCCCGATTCGGGGGGCACCCGGCTGCTGCTGGCCCCGGGGCTGCAATACGTCACCCGGCGCTGGGTGATCGAGGGGGTCGTCCAGTTGCCCGTCGTGCAGGACCTCGACGGCGCGGCGCCGGAGGACGAGGCCATCCTGCGCGCCGGCCTTCGCTTCAACTTTTAGGAGCCTGCCGAGCTTGACGCTGATCTACTGTGAATCCCGGTCTTTCGGCCCACTTCATTCGATCTATTTCGTTAAATAGCACGCTATTCGCCTCTATAGATCGATAAAATTGACTCGAAATCCGGGATTCTCGCGACGATCGGTCAAACCCGACAGGCTACTCGGGAGATCGCCCCATGCTACGCTCGCTGATCCTCCTCGCCCTGAGCCTCGCGCTGCTGGTGCTGCTGTTCTTCGCCGCCTTCGTGCCCTCGGCCCAGGGGCCGGGCCACGAGTTCGTCACGGCCTGGGGAGGGCCGGGCGACGGTCCCGGCGAGTTCGATGACCCCACCGGCATCGCCGTGACCGCGGAGGAGGTGTTCGTCGCCGACGCCCGCAACGGGCGCATCCAGGTCTTCGATCATGCGGGCCGCTTCCGGCGCCAGTTCGGCACCCCCGGCGCGGCGCCCGGCGAGCTCGGCCGCCCCATGAACCTGAGCCTCCACGCCGACGAACTCTACGTGGCCGACTACTTCAACGACCGCATCCAGGTCTTCGCCTTCGACGGCACGCCGCTGCGCACCCTCGGCGAGGCCGGCGACGGGCCGGGACGCTTCGATGCCCCGGGAGGCGTCGACGTGGCGACCGACGGCGATGTGATCGTCGCTGACTTCTACCATCACCGGGTCCAGCGCCTCGCCCCGGACGGCAGCTTCGTGCGCCAGTGGGGACACACGGGTAAAAGCGGCAGCGCGGCGGGCGAGTTCGGCTACCCCACCGATGTGGCCGTGGCCGACGATGGCCGCTTCTATGTGGCGGACGGCTACAACGACCGGGTCCAGGCCTTCGGGCCGGACGGCGACTTCCTGACCATGTGGGGCGGCCCCTTCGCCCGCAACGTCCACGGCCCCTTCAACGGCTGGTTCGCCACCGTCACCGGCATCGCCGTGGGGCCGGCGGGCCGGGTCTTCGTGGCCGACTTCTACAACGACCGGATCCAGGTCTTCTCGGCGGAGGGAGACTTCCTCGGCGCCTTCGGCGAGACCGGCCAGGGTCCCGGCCGCTTCCGCCACCCCATCGCCATGGACGTGTCCCCGGACGGCAGCGTCTTCGTCGCCGACTTCGGCAACGAACGCATCCACAAGTGGCGGCCGGCCGCCCCGGGTCCCTGAGATGGCCGGCGCGGAAGCCGAGGATCACTCACGCTCCAGGCGCCGATAGGGCTGATCCAAGTCGCGGGGACGCCGCGGGGGCGGCCCCCGCTCACGACAAGGTCAGGCGTCATGCCAGACGCGCTCCGTTCGCCACGGCGAGATCGGGCGTCGCCAGCACCACCGCACCGTCCTCGCGATGAAAGCCGGTCACCAGGCACTCCGAGCGCATCGGGCCGATCTGCTTGGCGGGGAAGTCGATGACGGCGATCACCTGCTTGTCGACCAACTCGTCGAGCGTATACAGGGCGGGGATCTGGGCGCTGGATTTGCGCACCCCGATGGCTTCACCGAAATCGCCCCGCATTGAACGCCGGTCGCCACGTCCCGGGAAAGGCCTCGGCCGCCACGATGGTGCCCACGCGCGGCGCGACCCGGGCGAAATCGGATCATTCGATCTGTTCCATGCTCCTCTCCTTGACTCAGGCTCTATCCCGCGGCTCGAGCGAGGCGTTGCCTGTTCGCCGGGACCGCCCCGCCGGCGCCCTGCGGCCCTGACGGCCGCCCAGCATGCCGCTGCCGATCAGCGCGCCGCCGCAGATCAGCAGCGCGGCGAGCAGCAACGTCGGGCTGGGCGTGGCCAGGCCGGCGGCGATCAGCACCAGGGTGGAGCACAACGGCGTGGCGTAGGACAGCAGCCCCAGCAGGCGGACATGACCGCGCTTCATGCCCAGATCCCAGGTGAAGAAGGCGCTGCCGACCGGCCCCAGCCCCAGGGCCAGGATGGCCCAGGGATTGGCACCCTCCGGCCAGCCATGGGGCTCCCAGGCCAGGTGGCAGGCGAGCGCCAGCCCCGCGGCGCCCAGGCAGTTCCAGGCCACCGCCGCGGTGGGCACCCGCGACAGCCGTCGCGACGCCACCGAATAGCCGCTCCAGATGAAGGCCGCCAGCAGGGCCACCAGGTAGCCGGGGGTGTGGTCCCCCGACCAGTCGAAGCCGGCGGGGCCCACCAGCAGCGCCGCGCCCGCGAAGCCGCAGACGCCCCCCAGCAGGTGGATGCCGCGCAGGCGCTCCCCCGGCAGCAGCCAGCCGGCCAGGATGACGATCAGCAGCGGCCAGAGATAACTGATCAGCCCGGCCTCGGCCGCGGGCGCGGTCTGCTGGGCGATGAAGTAGCAGAGGTGGTAGCCGAACAGCCCGCCCACGCCCAGCAGCCAGCCCGCGGGCGGCTGGCGCAAGGCCTCGGCCAGGGCGCCCGCCTCGCCACGCGCCGCGAAGGCCAGCAAGGCCAGGCCGCCGGCCAGGCCGAAGCACAGCGCGGTGAGCAGGAAGGGCGGTACCGGGCCGGCCCATTGGGTAAACAGCGCCAGGGTCGCCCAGTTGAGCACGGTACTGGCGCCCCACAGGGTGGCGCGACGCGCCTCGGCGGGGGAAGCAGCCGACATCTCGTCTCTCCAGTCGTGGTCGGCCGGCCAGTATCGCCGCGACGCCCCGGGAAGACTTGTCGATTTCGGCCATTCCCGTGGCGCGGCTCGAACACCACGAGAACGGCCGCCCACGCGACGTGGACGGCCGTCCGGCGGGAGCCCGCTGGGGCCGAGACGACCAGGACCGCCCGCCGGCGGCCCGACCTCACTCCATGCCGTGCAAGGCCTTCCAGTTGCCCGGGTAGAGGGCGTAGCCGAACAGCGCCTGGCCGCCGTAGATCAGCTCGGTGCCCTCGGGGATCCACAGCATCTGGCCGGGGGTCACGCGGTGGGTCTCGCCGGCGGCGGTGACCTCGAGCTCGCCCTCGATGACGAAGATCACCTCGTCGTAGAGCACCGTCCAGGCCACCTCGGCGCCTTCCCAGCGGGCGAAGCCGGCGCCCATGGTCTAGCTCAGGGCGGTGTCCACGGTGCGGCCGATCTCGGCGTGGCCGGGCGGCCCGCCGCGATGGCGGAAGGTGGTGTCGCGATGGTCGAACTTGATGGCGCGGATGGGGGTGTCGCTCACGATAAGGTCCTGTTCAGATCACATAGTTGATAAGGGTACGCTAATACATCGCGCGAGCGCCTGCCGGCGCAGAGCGGGACGCGACCGCTTCGGCTCACGTAGGGCGAATAGGCGTCAGCGCATCCGCCAGGTCCAAGGCGGCGCCAAGTCAAATGGCAACATCGACAAGGATGCGCTGATTTATGTCGCGAGCGATGAGAGGCGGGGGCGCCTAGCCTGGCCGCCGCCGGAGCGGAGAACCGAGCGAAGCGACAACCATCCGGAGGATGGCCCCGAAGGGACGAGGAACCGAAGGTTCCGAGTCAACCGGAGTGTAGCCTGCTACATGAGGATTCCGATCGGACCGGCGCCCCGGCACCGCCGGCGGCCAGGATGGCTAGGTTCGTTCCCGACGAACCTGCGCATTTCCCACCTCCCTGTGGGTCATCGAGCGCAGCAATAAATCAGCGTTTCCTTAGAGTTCGCTGCGACTCGCCCACGCCGCCTGCCGCATGCGCGTCTTCACGCCGAGGCTCAGGAAGGGCTCCGGCGGATTGATCGCCGGCTTGCCGGAGACCGCGAGCATGTCGGCCAGCTGACTGGAGTCCTGGCCGGTGGCCAGCTCCGCCAGCAGCTTGCCGGAGATGGTGCCCCGGGCCGCGCCGACGCTCTGGTGCACGCCGGACATCCAGGCGTCGTCGCCGACCTTGCCGAAGAAGGCGGTGTAGTTGCGCGACAGCCCGCAGGCCCCGCCCCAGGTGGCGGTGAAGGGCACGTGAGCGAGCTCCGGGTAGCGGGCCTCGAAGGAATCGCGATGCCCCCGGCGGATCCGGGTGCGCTCGGCCAGGTCGTCGTGATAGCGCGGCACGAAGCGGTACTGGTTGCGGATGATCAGCCGCCGGTCCGGCGTCAGGCGCACCGTGGTGCCGGCATGGTCGGCGGGCGTCAGGCCGAAGTGATGGGGCGCGGTGGAGAACAGCGCCATCTCCTCGTCGGTCAGCTCGCGGGTCATGCTGGCGAAGGTCATCACCGGCAGCATGCGATGCTTGAGGAAGCCGAATTCCTGGGCATAGATGTTGGAGCCCAGCAGCAGGTTGGTGGCCCGCACCTCGCCTTCCGGCGTGGTGGCGCACCACTTGCCCCCGCTGCGGGTCAGGCTGACCACCGGGGTATGCTCGTAGAGCTCGGCATTGTCCGGCAGGGTCTCGCCGAGGCCGCGCACCAGGGCGGCGGGCTGCATCAAGGCGGTGTCGGCGGTGTAGATGGCCGCCGCGTAGTGGCGGGTGCCGAGGATCGGCGCCAGCGCGTCGCGTTCCAGGCGCCGGTAGGGATAGTCGAAGTCGCGGAGCAGGGCCTCGTAGTGGTCGAGGTACTTGAGGCCCCGCTCGCCCACCGCGCCCTGATACTTGCCGGCCCGGGACCAGCCGCACTCGATGCCGTGGCGCCGGACCAGGGCCTCCAGGTCGTCCACCGCGGCACGGTTGAGCGACAGCAGCTTCTGCTTGCGCGCCAGGTCGTCGCCCTCGAGGTCGCGCTTGTGGGGAAGGTCGATGACGAAGCCGGTGTTGCGCCCGGAGGCGCCCTGGCCGACCCGCAGGGCCTCCACCAGCATCACCCGGTCGCCGGGGCGCAGCTCGGCGACCCGACGAGCCGCGGCCAGGCCGGTGAAGCCGGCGCCGATCACCAGCCAGTCGGCGGTCTCGTTCGCGTTGAGACGACGCGCCGGGGTCGGGGCATCGAGCAGCTGGTACCAGCCGTTGCAGTTGTCGTCACGGGGAATCGTTGCTTGTGACATCCTGGACCTCCGCCGCGCCGGGGCGCGACGTCATCGCCGGGCGAGCCCGGCGGTTCGGAAGAAGGCGGCGCCCGAGGGCGCCGCATGTCGTCATGCACTACGGAGTGCTCGATACGAAAACTCGGCGAGCGCAGACAGTTTTCGTCGGGCCTCAGGCGGCCTGTGCCTGGCCGCAGGCCTTCACCCAGTCGCTGCGCCGCGCCATGGCCGCCTCGCCCACCAGGGCGAAGCCCAGCAGCCGCCCGATGGGATCGAAGCCGCCGGCCTCGATGCCATCGGCGGTGGCGGTGACGCGCCACGTCACCTGGGCCTCGGCCGGGGGGACCACCACGCAGACCGGGGCGGCCGGGGTCTTGACCATGACCGGCATCACCGGATAGCTGGCCGCCGTCGGCGTGCCCGTGAGGGTCGCCGCCAGGGCGCGCACGCCGGCGTTGATCGGCGCCAGGTAGGGCAACAGCCGGCCGTCGATCTCCACGGCATCGCCCAGGGCATAGACGTGGGGCAATGAGGTGGCCAGGTGATCGTCCACCCGGATGCCGCGCCCGCAGTCGACGCCGGCCGCCTGGGCCAGCTCGACGTTGGGGACCAGGCCCACGGCGCTGATCACCAGGTCCGCCGCCAGCTCGCTGCCGTCGGTCAGGGTCAGCCGGTAGCCCTCCGCGTCGGCGGCGACGCTGGCCACCGAGCGGGACAGGTGCCAGCTCACGCCGAGCCGGGCGAGCGCCTCGCGCAGGACCGTGCTGCCCGCCTCGGGCAGCAGCCGCGGCAGCGGCCGCTCGGCCAGGCCCACCACCTCGACCCTGTGGCCGGCCTGGGCCAGGTCGTTGGCGAACTCGCAGCCGATCAGGCCGTCGCCGATGATCACCACCCGCCCGGCGCCCTCCAGGGCATCGAGGCGGCGGCGCATCTCGCGATAATCGCCGCGGTCGTTGACCGAGAGCAGCGCCCCCGCGTCGCCCGCCACCGGGATGCGGATCGGGCTGGCCCCGGTGGCCAGCACCAGCTGACCATAGTCCAGCTCGCCGAGGCGGGTGTGCAGGCGCTTGGCCTCGGCGTCGATGCGCTCCACCGGGCAGAAGGCATGCACCCGGATGCCCAGGCGACGCTCGACGGACAGCGCCGGCTCGTCGAGCAGCGCCTCGGCGTCCTTGCCCAGGGCAAGGGCGTTGGACAGCGCCGGCTTGGCGTAGAGGCCGCCGTCGTCGGCGGTGACCACATGGATCTCGCGTTCGGCGTCCCGGGCGCGCACCGCCTCGGCCAGACCGTAGCCCGCATGGCCGCTGCCGATGATCACCAGCGGGCCGGCCGGTGTCCCGTCCTGGGACTCGACGGCTGCCGCCGGGGCGGCCACCGCATCGGCCAGCGGCGTCGGACTCATGGCGGCCGCCGCAGCGGGCGCGTCGTCGGTGATCTCGATCATCTCGAAATCCGCCTTGCCCACGCCGCAATCGGGACACAGCCAGTCCTCCGGCACGTCCTCCCAGCGGGTGCCGGGGGCGATGCCGTCGCTCGGCCAGCCCTCGGCCTCGTCGTAGATCAGGCCGCAGATGATGCAGAGCCACTTCTTCATCGGGACCTCCTTCACGCGCCCTTGACGCGGACGGCGATGTTGCGGGTCTGGACGTAGCTGTAGAGCGCCTCCTGGCCCTTCTCGCGGCCGAAGCCGGAGAGCCCCACGCCGCCGAAGGGCGTCTCCACGCCGCCGGCGAACCACTCGTTGATGAACACCTGGCCCCCGCGCAGGCGCCGCGCGGTGCGCAGGGCCCGGTCGAGCTGCCCGTCGAAGACGCCGGCCACCAGGCCGAACTCGGTGCCGTTGGCCAGTGCCACGGCCTCGTCCTCGGTGTCGAAGGCATGGATCACCAGCACCGGGCCGAAGACCTCCTCCTGGAAGATCTCGCTGTCCACGGCCACGTCGGTGAACAGGGTCGGCTGCATAAAGTAGCCATTCACCCCGGCCACACGTTCACCACCCGTCAGACAAGTGGCCCCGGCCTCGATGGCGCGCCGGCACATGGCCTCGACCTGCTCGAGCTGGTCCCGGGAGACCAGCGGGGTCAGGTCCGGATCGTCGACGCCGGGACCGATGGACAGCCCCTCGGCCAGCTCGCGGGCGCGCTCGATCACCTCGTCGAGGCGCGAGCGGTGCACCAGCAGGCGCGACATGGCCGAGCAGACCTGGCCGGCGTTGAAGAAGATGCCCGCCTTGACGCTGTCGATGACCTGCTCGATGTCGGCGTCGGCGTGCACGATGGCCGCGGACTTGCCACCCAGCTCCATCACGCTCGGGGTGGCCCGCTCGGCGGCGTCGCGCAGGATGCGCTGGCCGGTGGGCACCGAGCCGGTGAAGACGATCTGGTTGGCGTCGCGGTGCCTGACCAGGTGGGCGCCGATCACCGAGCCCTTGCCGCACAGCAGGTTGACCGCGCCCTGTGGCAGGCCGGCGCGCTCGCAGGCGGTCATCAGGAAGGTCATCGCCAGCGGCGAGATCTCCGGCGACTTGATGACCACGGCGTTGCCGGCGGCCAGCGCCGGCGCCAGGGAGCGGGCGCAGATCGACGGCGGGAAGTTCCAGGGCACGATCTGCACCGAGACGCCCATGGGCTCATAGCTGGTGAAGTCGACGTAGTCGTCGCCCAGCGGGATCGAGGTGCCCTCGATCTTGTCGGCCATGCCGGCGTAGTACTCGAAGTAGCGGGCGGCCTCCTCGAACTCGCCGCGGGCCACCTCCAGGGACTTGCCGTTCTCGCGGCACAGCACCAGGGCGGCGTCCTCGGTCAGCGCCTTGAGCTCCTCGGCGATGGCCAGCAGCCAGGCGACCCGCTGGGCCGGACGCACCGAACTCAGCGCGCCGGAGGCCACGCAGCGCCGGGCCGCGGCCATGGCCGCATCGGCGTCCTCGATGCCGGCCTCGGCGATCTCGGCGTAGGGTTCGTCGGTGGCCGGGTCGGCGACCACCAGCCAGGTGTCGGCGCCTTTCCAGGCGCCGTCGATGTAGTTGTAGTAGCGATCGAGCGTGCTCATCAGGGGGGACTCCAGTATCGAGGGGGCTGGCGCTCAGGCGGCCTCGGCGTCGCCGCGCACGCGGCGGGCCACCCACTGGTGGAAGAAGTGGGTCGGGTGGTCGAGCACCGGCGAGAAGACGCCGCCCTGGAAGCCCGGGGACTGGCGGCCGCGCTGCATGCCCTCGACGGCGCCGATGTCCTCGCCGAACACCACCCGCCAGGATTCCAGGGTGGAGGTCCGGCAGGCCGCATAGGCGTCCTGGGTGGCCTCGTCGCCGACGTAGTAGACCCGCAGGTGCTCGACGGTCTGACCGGCGGAGACCGGCTCGAGCATCATGGCGAAGGCGTGGTCGGCCTGGATGCCGAGCAGCACGTTGGGGAAGAAGGAGACGTACTCGGCGTGCTCCATCTTGTCCTTCGGCCAAGCCGGGAACTTGGGCAGGCGGGTGCCGGCCACGTCGGAGAGGCGGTAGGCCAGGCTGCCCTGCCCGGAGAAGTGCTCGCCGAACTGGATGTTGTAGTGGTCCTCGAGGCGCGAGTAGGTGTTCAGGCTCGGATGCACCCAGGGCAGGTGATAGCTCTCGCAGTAGTTCTCGACCGCCAGCTTCCAGTTGCAGTCGACGGTGATCTCCAGGTTGCCGCCCATGTTCACCCGGCGCAGCAGCTCGAAGCCCTCGGGGCCGACGAAGTCGCGCCAGCGGTTCTCCAGCGGCGCCACGTGCTCGGCGAACTCGGGGGCCCGGCCGTCCAGGTTGACGAACACCATGTCCATCCACACGGCGCTGCGGATCGGCTTGAGGCCGTGCTTCTCGCACTTGAAGCCGTCGACCTTGTGCTGGCCGACGCCGCCGATGTGCGGGGTGCCGCGCAGGTTGCCGTTCAGGTCGTAGGTCCAGGAGTGGTAGGGGCAGCGGATCACGCCCTGCACCTCGCCCTCCTCGGCCACCAGCTGCATGCCGCGGTGGCTGCAGACGTTATGGAAGACCTGGGTCTCGCCGTCCTTGTTGCGCATCATCAAAAGCGGCAGGCCCATGAAGTCGACCGGCTTGACGTAACCGTTCTTGACCAGGTCGCTGGCGAAACCCACGCAGGCCCAGGTGCCGGCCATCAGGCGATCGCGCTCCTCGGCGAAGAAGGCCTCGCTGACGTAGGCCTCGTTGGGCATGCCGGTGGCCTCCTCGATGGGGGCGAGCACGTCGTCGAGTTGCCGGGCGGGAATCAGGGATTGGGTCAGGTCGGTCATCGTGGCCTCCTCACGGGGTATCGGGCGATTTCTGGTCTGTTGTGGCCCTAGCCGGGGTGCCGGCTGGTGGGAGGCGAGTCTGGTGGCGCCGCGGCGCGCCGACAATCGATGAATCGGCATCAACTCATGATAAAAAGTCAACTATTAGACGAAGGGATGAAACCAGAACGCCGGATTATGCGATCACGTCCTCGCGCATGGAGCGGAGTTATGCTCGAGCAAAAGCATGATATTTCATCATGCAAGGATGACAAAAAATGCATTGCTCCGCCTCGCTCCAGCCCCCAGGCTTCGCAGCGGGCCACCCTAGGGCGCGTTAACCATCGCACGCACGGTGTGCCGGAGTCGGTGGTTGTGCAGATCGCGGCGTGAACGACGAGGTTTGGTGGTGACAAATGAGTCGTGAACAACAAAGAGCTGCGCAGCCATCGGCGGACGATGGTAAACGCGCCCTGGACCCTTCCCCCGACGTCTCCAGACTCAATAACAAACGAGAGTGACGCCATGCGCTCAGAAAGCGGCCTGTTCAAGGGCCTCAACCCCACGGTGACCATCGCCTCCAAGGTGCTGGTCATCGGCTTCGTGATCTTCTGCGCCGTGCTGGCCGAAAGGGCCGGCGCCATCTTCCAGGAGGTCTCCACCACCGTCCTCGACAACGCCAAGTGGTTCTACCTCGGCCTGGTCACCGCCGTGCTGGCCTTCCTGCTCTACCTGATGGTCAGCCGCTTCGGCCATATCCGCCTGGGCAAGGACGACGAGCGCCCCGAGTTCAGCTTCCTGTCCTGGGTCAGCATGCTGTTCTCCGGCGGCATGGGCATCGGCCTGATCTTCTGGTCGGTGGCCGAGCCCATGTGGCACTACGCCGACAACCCCTTCAGCGAGGGCATGAGCGACGCCGCCGCCGGCACGGCCATGCGCCTGACCTTCTTCCACTGGGGCCTGCACCCCTGGGCGACCTTCATCATCGTGGCCCTGTCGCTGGCCTATTTCGCCTATCGCAAGGGCCTGCCGCTGACCCTGCGCTCGATCCTCTACCCCTTCATCGGCGACCGCATCTACGGCCCCATCGGCCACACGGTGGACATCCTCACCGTGGCGATCACCGCCTTCGGCGTCTCCCAGTCCCTGGGGCTGGGCGTGATCCAGATGAACAGCGGGCTCAACAACGTCTTCGGCGTGGAGGTCGGCATCGGCGTGCAGCTGAGCATGATCGCCGTCATCACCCTGTTCGCCATCGCCTCGGTGATGTCCGGGGTCGGCCGGGGCATCCGCCGGCTGTCGGAGTGGAACATGCTGCTGTCGGTGGCGATCGTCGCCATCGTGCTGGCCATCGGCCCGACCCGCTACATCCTCAACGTCCTGCTGCAGACCACCGGCGACTACGCCGACAACCTGATCGGCATGAGCCTGTGGAGCGACGCCAACGGCGACAGCGGCTGGCAGAACTGGTGGACCGCCTTCTACTGGCCGTGGTGGATGACCTGGGCGCCCTTCGTCGGCATGTTCATCGCCCGCATCTCCCGGGGCCGCACCATCCGCGAGCTGATCGGCGGCGCCCTGCTGGTGCCGACCCTGGTGACCTTCGTGTGGATGTCGGTGTTCGGCGGCAGCGCGCTGTTCGAGGAGCAGCAGGCCCGTCAAGTCCATGAGCAGTCCGTGGCCAGTGGCGACATCGCCTCGGACAGCGAGTTCGAGGGCGGCGTCGTCCTCCAGGCCACCCAGGAGGACACCACCCTGGCGCTGTTCACCCTCTTCGACGCCCTGGACCCGGGCCTGCTGGGCAGCGTGCTGTCGATCATGGCGGTGATGCTGCTGGCCACCTACTTCATCACCTCGGCGGACTCCGGCACCCTGGTGCTGTGCACCCTGGACAGCGTGGGCAGCCCCGAGCCGCCCCAGCCGATCCGGGTGCTGTGGGGCCTGGTGATCGGCTGCATCGCCGGGGCCCTGCTGTATGCCGGGGGCCTCAAGACGATCCAGACCGCCTCGATCATCGCCGGCCTGCCGATCGCGGTGTTCATCCTGATCATGGCCCTGAGCCTGCACCGCACCCTGCGCCGGGAGCCCATGGCCGCCGCCATGCTGCCGCCCCAGGCTCGGCCCGACCAGGAGGAGCTGGATCACCACAGCGGCCTGGCCGATATCGAGGCGGCGCCCTCCCCTGCCACGCCGACTCGCCGCGAGGCGCTGGTCGAGGCCTGAGCCTACCGACGGCACCCCAACCAGACGGGGCCCGGCGCATGCCGGGCCCCGTCTCGTGGATGGGCGGGCCTCACGTCAGTCCCAGGTCCCCCACCTCGCGGGGCACGGTGTCAAGCAGCCACTCGCGGAAGGCCCGCACGCCGCGACGGGAGGCGGGGGCCTCCCGCCGCTCCAGCAGGCAGAAGCGGGCCTCGGTGCGCAGCACCGTCTCCACCGGGCGGACCAGTTGGCCACGCTCCAGGTAGTCGTCCACCAGCTGGCTCCAGCCCAGCGCCACCCCCTGATCCATCATCGCCGCCTGGACCAGCATCGAGTAGCTGTTGATGTTGAGCCGGCGCCGCGGCAGGCGCGAGACCGCCCCGACTTCGGTGAACCACTGCTTCCAGCTCATCCAGTCCTGGTCGGCGTCCTCCAGGGACAGCAGGGTGCAATCGGCCAGGGACTCGGCATCCGCGAAGGGGCCGTGCCGCTCGAGATAGCCCGGGCTGCACACCGGGAAGACCTCCTCGTGGAAGAGGGTAGTGGCCCGCATGGCCGCCGGCGGCGTGCGACAGTAGAACAGCGCCACGTCGCACTCCACCCGGGACAGGTCGCGAATCTGTTCGATGGCCACGATGCGCAGCTCGATATCGTCGTGGTCGCGCTGGAACTCGGCGATCTTCGGCAGCAGCCACAGCGAGGCCATGGCGCTGGTGGTGGCCACGGTGATCTGATGCATGCCCTGCCAGCTGCGCACCTCGTCGGTGATCCCGGCGATGTCGACCAGCGACTGGCGGATCGACTGCGCATAGCGCTGCCCCATGGCGGTCAGCTTGACGCTGCGGTTGACGCGCTCGAACAGCGGCTTGCCGAGGTAGTCCTCCAGGCTGCGCACCTGGCGGCTGATGGCCCCCTGGGTGACGTGCAGCTCCTCGGCCGCCAGGGTGAAGCTCAGGTGACGCGCCGCCGACTCGAAGGCCACCAGGCTGTTAAGGGGAGGCAAGGGACTGATCTTCATAGCGTTACGGCGTCGACCTTGATCGAAGGGCGGGGCCAGTGAGTGTACGCCTCGCGCCGGCGCGACGCCACGGGCTCGCCGGCCGCCGCTCAGCGATGGCGCCGCCGAAACGCCCGGGGCGTCACGCCCCGCCAATCGCGGAAGTGGCGGCTGAACTGGGGGCCGTCGGCGAAGCCGCAGGCCAGGGCGATGTCGGTCACCGGGGCCGGCGTCTCGACCAGCCGGCGCGCCGCCAGCGCCAGCCGCTGACGGCGCAGCCACTGCCCCGGCGTCAGCCCGGTCAGGGCCGTCAGGCGGCGGCGCAGCTGCCGCTCGGAAAGGCACGCCTCCTCGGCCAGGCGGGCCGGGCACCAAGGGCCCGCCGGGTCGGCCAGCACCCGCCGGGTCAGCCGCGCCAGATTGAGGCGCGGCCCGACGAGGGTCGGCGCCCCGGCCAGCGCGTTCAGCAGGGCCGCGTCGCCGGCCTCCCTCGCCATGTCGGGCGGGAGCCGCACAAAGCGAATGGCGGCGAACAGCGCGTCCAGGCGTGCGTCGCCCACCGCCAGGTCCATCACCCGGCAGCGGTTCCCGGCGTCCACGCCCAGGTAATGGTGCCTCGCCTCCGCGGGGATCAGGCAGACCCCGCCGGGGACCACCGCGGCGCCGCGACCCTCCACCTCCAGGTCGACGCGCCCGTCCAGCCCCACCAGCAGCTGATGGTGATCATGGGTGTCACTCAGGCAGTCGCTCGGATAGCTGCGCTCGACGCTGATCGGCAATCGGCTCATGTCCGACAGGATGCCGGCTCGCGCCGGCGACCGCCAGGGACCGGCGGCCTCAGCCGCGCCGACACTGGTTGCGCCCGCCGCGCTTGGCGAGATACAGCGCCGAGTCGGCGCGCTCCAGGGCGCTTTCCGGCGAGTCCGTGCCGCTGGCCACGGTCAGCCCCAGGCTGATGGTGACCCGGATGCTCGCCCCGCCATGCTCGATGCACAGGGCCTCGGTGGCGCTGCGCAGGCGCTCGGCGAAGCGCGCGGCGCCATCGGCGTCGGTCTCCGGCAGCAGGACGGCGAACTCCTCGCCGCCCAGCCGGCCCAGCAGGTCCTGGCCCCGCAGCAGGGACAGCCCGGTGGCCACCAGCGTCTTGAGCACGGCGTCGCCGGCCGCATGTCCCCAGCGATCGTTGACCCGCTTGAAGTGGTCGATATCGAACATCACCAGCGCCATCGCCCGGCCGCCCCGCGCCTGACGCTGCAGCTCGGCGGCGAGGCGCTCCAGGAAGTGGCGACGGTTGGGGGCGCCGGTCAGGCCGTCGGTGGCGGAGAGCCGCTCGAGCTCCGCCTGGGCGCGACGGCGCTCGGTGATGTCCCGGGACAGGGTCTGCAGGGCGATCACGGTGCCGTCGTGGCTGGCGACCGGCATGGTGGACGTATGCAGCCAGACATAGTGGCCGTCGCGATGCCGAAAGCGGTACTCGATGCCGGCCTCCGGCTCGCCCTCCAGCGCCTGCTCATGGGACTGCTCGCGGATCCGCGCGGCATCCTCGGGGTGGAAGAAGTCATAGGGCGACCGGCCGACCAGCGTGGCCTGGTCGTAGCCCAGCAGACGGGTGACCGAGGGGCTGACGAAGCGATAGTGGGCCTCGGGGGTGGGGGCATGCAGGCACAGCAGGTCGCTGATGTTCTCGGTGATGCGCCGATAGCGCCGCTCGCTGGCCTCGAGCTCCAGCTGGACCTCCTTGCGCGCGGTGATGTCGGCGATGAAGCCATGCCAGAGGATGGCGCCGTCGGCCAGCCGCTCCGGGCTCGCCAGGCCGGACACCCAGAGCTCGTGCCCGTCGGGGTGGCGAACCCGGTACTCGCAATGCCAGTGCGAGAGCGTCTCCGCCGAGGCCTGGATGGACGCCGCGACCCGCTCGCGATCCTCCGGATGGATCGCCGCGAAGGCCGGGGCGTCGCCTTCCCGCAGGGCCGCCGGGGAGGCGCCGTAGATCTCCTGGCTGCGCCGGCTGGCGTAGGGGAACCAGCCGTGGCCGCCGGGGTCGAGCTGGTACTGGTAGACGAACCCCGGCAGCTGCTCGCTGAGCTTCTCCTGGCGGCGGGTCACCTCGTGAGCCTCGTGGATGTCGAGCAGCGCCCCCACCACCTGGTGGGGCCGTCCCTCGTCGTCGTGCAGCAGGCGCATCTCGCTCTGCACCCAGCGATAGTGGCCCGCCTGGTGGCGCACCCGGTAACGCAGCTGCACGCTGCCGCCCCGAGCCAGCATGCGCTTCACGCGGCGATCGGCCACCTCCCGGTCGTCGGGATGCACCAGCCGGCGACGCCAGTGATCCGAGCCGATCAGCTCGTCGCGCCGGTAGCCCAGCAGCCGGTGCAGGCCCGGGCTGATGTAGGTCGGCGTCAGCGTCTCGGTGGCCTCGCTGGTGAAGATCACCACCGGGCTGGTCAGCAGCAGGCGGTCGAGGTGGTCGCGGGAGGCCCGGAGCCGGCGCTCGGCATCGCGCAGGACGGAAATGTCCCGGCCCGCACCCACCAGTTCCTCGACGCGCCCGCCGCGGCCACGGATCGGCACCAGCAGCACCTGCCAGTCGTACCAGCCGGCGGCGTGCGCCAGTCGCTCCTCGTACTGTCGCGCCTGGCCGGAGGCCGCGCAGGCCTCGCAATGCCTCACCATGGCATCGGCTTGGTCGGCGGCGAACACCTCGTGGGGGGCGCGCTGCAGGATGTCGGCCAGCGACAGGCCGGTCGCCGCCTGGTAGGCCGGATTGATGTCGAGGAAGCGGAAGACGCCGTCGCGCCCCCGGCCCAGCCGGAAGATCGCGTCGCTCGAGCCGCGCACCACGCGCCGGTACAGCGCCAGCTCGTCGCCGCGCCGGCGACGCTCCTCCTCCTCGGCGGTCACGTCCTTGACGATGCCGGCCAGGCGCCGCGGCCGTCCGGACGGGTCGCGCACCACCCGGGCCGAATCCTGCAGCCAGACGACCCGGCCGTCGGCATGCAGGATCCGGTAACGGCGCTCGGCCTGGCCGAGCAGCAGCAGGGTGTCGTGGCTCCTCGCCACCGCTCCCTGGTCCTCGGGATGGACCACCGCGAGCCAGAGCCCGGGGTCGGCGTAGAAGTCGCCCACCGGCCGGCCGTAGAGGGCCTCGGCCGAGGGGGAAAGGTATTCCAGCCGGAAGTCCCGGGCATCCACCGACCACAGGGCGAACCCCATCTGTTCGACCAGTTGGGGGAAGACATCGGGCGGTGGCGCGGCGGTCGGATCGGACATGCGGCGTTCATCGGCGGGGCTGCGTATATGCCCCTATGCTACTGGAAAAGCAGCGTGCTTTTCGCCCCCTGGGGTCAACGCCCCGATGTTTTTCCTGCCTTGCGGCGCGAGGGGGCGCGCCGGCTATACTCGGGGGCTCAGCCATGGAACACGCACACGAGGAACGAGACGGATGTTCGACAAACTGATGGCCGCCGTGGGCATCGGCAGCGCGCGGGTGGATACCCTGCTGGAGCACGACAGCGCCGAGGCCGGCGGCGTCCTCAAGGGGGAGGTGCTGATCCAGGGCGGCGAGGTCGACCAGGAGCTCGACGCCCTGGTGCTGGACCTGGCCAGCGAGGCGATCAAGGAGGTCGACGACAAGAAGGTGAAAATCGGCCATGCCTGGGCCTCCACCGAGATCAGCGGCGCCATGAGCATCGGCGCCGGCGAGCGGCGGCGGATCCCCTTCGAGCTGACGCTGCCGCTGCTGTCGCCGTTGTCGGTGGGTCGCCAGCATCCCAGGACCTGGGTGGCGACCCGCGCCGATATCGCCATGGCCCTGGATCCCCGGGACAAGGATCCGCTGCGCATCCTGCCCGGGCCGATCCATCGCGCCGCCTTCGAGGCCATGGAGCGGCTCGGCTTCGTGATGACCGGCGCACCGCTCGAACTCTCGCGGAAGAACCCCGCCACCGGCTGCCTGCAGGAGTTCGAGTTCAAGCCCTCTCCCGGCAGCCGCTTCGGCCACCTCGACGAGGCGGAAATCGCCTTCCTGCCCTCCGCCGGCGGCGGCCTCGACCTGCTGGTACAGCGCGACACCCGGGCCACCGGCCTCGGCTCGCTGCTCTCCGAGATGGCCGGCACCGACGAGCGCTTCTACCGCATCTCGCTCGCCGGCGACGAGGGCGCCGAGACGCTGCAGGCCCGGCTCGAGTCCGTGCTGCGCTGACTCGTCGCCGGTCCGGTCCCGCCGCTCAGCGCGCCATGTCCACCACCAGGCGCCCGCGGACCCGCCCGGCCAACAGCGCCTCGGCCTGGTCGATGGCCTCGTCGAGGCCGATCGTCCGGGTGATGGCGTCCAGCTGCTCGGGCGCCAGCAATTCGCCGAGCCGGCGCCATGCCTCCACCCGATCCGCATAGGGCCGCATCACGCTGTCGATGCCCGCCAGGGTGACGCCGCGCAGGATGAAGGGGGCGACGCTGGCCGGCAGGTCCATGCCCTGGGCCAGGCCGCAGGCCGCCACCGTGCCCCCGTAGCGGGTCGCGGCCAGCACATTGGCCAGGGTGTGGCTGCCCACCGAGTCGATGGCCCCCGCCCAGCGCTCCTTGGCCAGCGGACGCCCGGGCTCGGCCAGGGTCCGGCGGTCGATCACCTCCCGGGCCCCGAGCCCCTCGAGGTAGTCCGCCTCTTCCGGGCGCCCGGTGGAGGCCACCACCGAATAGCCCAGGCGTGCCAGCAGGGCGATCGCGTAGCCGCCTACCCCGCCGCCGGCGCCGGTCACCAGCACCTCGCCATGCTCGGGCGCGACGCCCTGTCGCTCCAGCGCCATCACCGAGAGCATGGCGGTGTAGCCGGCGGTGCCGATGGCCATGCATTGCCGGGCGCCGAACGCCGACGGCCGGGGGATCAGCCAGCGGGCGTCCAGCCGGGCCTTCTCGGCCAGCCCGCCCCAGTGCATCTCCCCGACGCCCCAGCCGTTGAGCAGCACGGCGTCGCCGGGCGCATAGGCATCGCTCGCGCTGTGCTCGACGATGCCCGCCAGGTCGATGCCCGGCACCATGGGGAACTGGCGCACCACCGGCCCCCGGCCGGTGATCGCCAGGGCATCCTTGTAGTTCAGGGTGCTGCAGTCGACCCGCACGGTGACGTCGCCGTCCGGCAACCGGGCCTCCTCCAGTTCGGTCAGCGCCACGCGCTGGGTGTCGTCCGGCTTGTCGATCAGGATGGCCTTGAACATGGGCGGCTCCTCTTTTTAGACCGATCGTCTATTCAATGGCATGGAAGAAGGCCGCCTAGCGCGGCAGGCCCTCCAGGTAGGTCGTCAGGAAGGTCTCCAGGGGTTCCGGCCCGCCTTCCAGCCGAGCCCGCATCACCGCGCCTTCCCAGCCGATCCAGAAGGCCTCGGCGAGGCGTTGGCAATCCGCGTCGGCGGCCAGCTCGCCGCTGGCCTGGGCCTCGCCCAGGCAGCTCGCGACCCGCTGTTGCCAGTCGTCGAGGATCGCCAGCAGCGATGCCCGATAGCGCGCCGGCAGGCCGGCCACCTCCTGGCCGAGGTTACCCACCAGGCAGCCGCGCCGGAAATCGTGACGCGCCATCCCGTCCCGGGCGTCGGCGACGAAGGCCTCCAGGCGGGCAAGCGGGGAGCGCGAGCCATCCAGCAGATGACGGTCGAGCTTGGCCGCGAAGTAGGCGGCGTAGTGATCCATCACCGCCTGGCCGAAGGCCTCCTTGCTGGCGAAGTAGTAATAGAAGGAGCCCTTGGGCACGCCGACCCGCTTGAGGATGCCGTCGATGCCGGACGCGGTGAAGCCGTGCTCGGTAAGCACCTCCACGCCGCTGCGGATCAGCGCGGCGCGAGTGTCCGGATCGTCCCGGGGCACCCGGGGCGGTCGGCCGCAGCGCGGCCTGGCTGTCGTCGATTGCGTCATGGCTCGAATATAGACCACTTGTCTACAAATCAAGCCGATGAACGCGACGCTTGCCGGGCCTCCGCCGCGGCGGGGCCCGGGTGGCGGCCTCAGCCGGCGTCGACGAGGCGGTCGTGGCCGTTGTCGAGGAAGGGGTAATCGGTGTAGCCCTCGGCGCCGCCGCCGTAGAAGGTGGCGGGATCGGGGGCCTGCCAGGGCGCGCCGACGCGGATCCGCTCCACCAGGTCCGGGTTGGCGATATAGGGCCGCCCAATCGCCACCGCGTCGCCGATGGCCGCCTCGATCAGGCGCGCGGCTCGCTCGGCGTCGTAGTGGCCGCAGAAGATCAGGGCGCCGCCGAAGCGCTCGCGCATGGCGCGGCGGAAGGCATCGGTGAAGTGGATCTCGCCGCCGGCCCAGTCGGGTTCGTTGAGATGCAGGTAGGCGATGCCGCGGCGCGACAGCTGCTCCGCCAGGTAGAGGGCCATGGCCTCGGGCTCGTCGTCGGTCAGGCCGAAGATCTCGATGAAGGGCGTCAGGCGCACCCCGACCCGCGCCGGCCCCATGACCTCGGCCACGGCGTCGACGACCTCAAGCGGGAAGCGCGCGCGGTTCTCCAGCGAGCCGCCGTAGCGATCGCGGCGATGGTTGCTGCCGGTGGCCAGGAACTGGTTGAGCAGGTAGCCGTTGGCGGCATGGATCTCGACCATGTCGACCCCCGACCGGTCGGCGCGCCGCGCGGCCCGGCGATAGTCGTCGACGATCCCGGGCAGCTCCTCGCGCGCCAGGGCCCGGGGCGGGCTGGTGGGATGGCGCCCGGCACGGCCGTCCGGGAATTCGACGAAGCACTCGGCGCCCTCGGCCCGCAGGGCGCTGGGGGCGACCGGCGCCCGGCCATCCGGCTGCACCCATTCGTGGGACACGCGGCCGACATGCCACAGCTGCAGGGCCAGGCGCCCGCCCCGGGCATGCACCGCCTGGGCCACGCCCCGCCAGCCGGCCTCCTGGGCATCGGTCCAGATGCCCGGCGTGTAGACGTAGCCGCGCGCCGTCGGCGAGATGTTGGTGGCCTCGCTGATGATCAGGCCGGCGCCGGCCCGCTGGCCGTAGTAGGCCTGCTGCAGCGGGCCGGGCACCCCGTCCGGCGTGCGGGCACGCGTCAGCGGCGCCATGAGGATGCGGTTGGGCAGGGTCAGCTCGCCGAGGCGTAGCGGGGTCAGCAGGGTATCGATGGACATGCGATGTCTCCTTGCGAGAAACGGGGCCGGGGCCGCGGTCAGGCCTCGAGCAGGGCCTGGATGCGCCCCCTGAGCCAGGCCCTCAGCCGGTCGTCGTGGGTGCGCCGGTGCCAGACCTGGATCACCCCCACCTCGCCCAGGGGCAGCGGGCAGGGGTGGCTCACCAGCCGGGCATCGCGGCGCGTCGCTTCCTCGGCGACGCTGGCCAGGCAGGTCAGCAGCAGGTCGCTCTCGGCCACCAGGCGCGGCGGCACCGTGAAGCTGGACAGGCCGGCGACGATGCACCGATCGCGCCCGAGCTCCCGCAGGTGGCGATCGACGAGCCCGTCCAGGTCGCCGGTCAGGGTGGTCACCAGGTGGTCGCAGGCCAGATAGGCCTCGAGATCCAGGCCCTCGCCGAGGCGCGGGTGGTCACGCACCGACAGCACCCGAAAGCCCTCCCGATGGACGCGCTGCTGGTAGCAGGTCGCCGGCAAGTCCTCGAAGAAGCCGGCGATGGCGATGTCGCAGGCCCCCGTCTCGAGCTCGCCCCGCGGCAGTCGCCCCCGGGTGTTGTGGGTCACCAGCTGGAGGTTCGGCGCCTCCCGGCGAATCACCGGCAACAGCCGCGGCAGCAGCAGCTGCTCCATGTAGTCCGTGGTGAACAGGTGGACGCGCTCCTCCCGGGCCAGGAAGTCGCCCCCCTCGCACAGCTCGAAGAAGCCCTCGAGGCTGGCCACCAGCCGCTGGACATGGGGCGCCAGCTCGTGGGCACGCGGCGTCGGCGTCAGGCCCCGGGGCGCGCGCACGAAGAGGGTGTCGCCGAAGGCGTCCCGCAACCGCGCGAGCCGATGGCTCAGCGCCGGCTGGCTGAGCGCCAGGCGCCCCGCGGCGGCGGACACGCTGCGCTCCTGGTAGAGCACATGGAACAGCCACAGCAGGTTGAGATCCTTGCCGGCGAGATTCATTCGGCGAATACCTGGTATCGAAAAACACCAATTCCCGAATAGTAACGCCTGACCTAGGCTGGAGGCCACATTCCGGCGGGAAGCCGGCCGATGCCGGCCCCGCCCCACTCGGAGACTCGCCATCGTGAGCCAACATATCCTGATCGTCTTGACCTCCCATGACCGCCTCGGCGACACCGGGGAGAAGACCGGTTTCTGGCTGGAGGAGCTGGCCGCGCCCTACTACGCCTTCCGGGATGCCGGCTGCGAGCTCACCCTCGCCTCCCCCGCGGGCGGCCAGCCGCCGCTGGACCCCAAGAGCGACGCCGAGGAGAGCCAGACCGAGGCCACCCGCCGCTTTCGACAGGATGCCGAGGCCCGGGCCCAGCTGGCCGACACCCGTCGCCTGGCCGAGGTGCGAGCCGAGGACTTCGATGCCGTCTTCTATCCCGGGGGCCACGGCCCGCTCTGGGACCTGGTCGACGACCCCGACTCGATCCAGCTGATCGAGGCCTTCTGGGCACAGGGCAAGCCGGTATCGGCGGTCTGTCACGCGCCCATCGTGCTGCTCCATGCCCGGGACCAGGACGGCGCGCCGCTGGTCGCGGGCCGCGAGGTCACCGGCTTCACCAACGGCGAGGAGGCCGCCGTGGGGCTGACCGACATCGTGCCGCAGCGGGTCGAGGACGCCCTGATCGAGCAAGGCGCCCGCTATTCCAAGGCCGAGGACTTCGCCCCCTACGTGCGCCGGGACGGACGCCTGATCACCGGCCAGAACCCGCCCTCCTCCGAGCCGGTCGCCCGCTGCCTGCTCGAGGCCCTGGGCAGCTGATCGCCCACGCAAAAAAAAGCCGCCCGATGCGGGGCATCGGGCGGCTTCTCGATATTCGGTTGGTGGAGCCTAGCGGGATCGAACCGCTGACCTCAACACTGCCAGTGTTGCGCTCTCCCAGCTGAGCTAAGGCCCCACGTCGTTGCTCGGGATGTCTCCGCGAGAACGAGGCAAATCATACGCCGGCTCGGCGGCGACGTCAACCCCTGCCGGGATCGGCGCCGGCACGGGGAAAACGAGCCTCGAAACGCGAAGAAGCCGCCGGATGCGGACACCCGGCGGCTTCTTCTCGATATTCGGCTGGTGGAGCCTAGCGGGATCGAACCGCTGACCTCAACACTGCCAGTGTTGCGCTCTCCCAGCTGAGCTAAGGCCCCACGCTGTCGCTCGCGATCATGCCTTGCGAGAACGGGGCGTATCATAGGGAAGCGAGCGGCGGCCGTCAACCCCTGGCCCGCCGCGGGCCCCTCTCCGCCGAAGCCAATTCCCCTTAAGGCGATGTTGTGCCACGCTAGAGGCTAATGCACGGAGCGCGACGCCGGAGATCGGCATCGCCACCGACAGCCGACGTCATTCAACATCTATCAGGAGCCACTGCCTTGATCAGGGTTCTCGTTGCCGACGACCACCACCTGGTAAGGACCAGCATCGCCCACCTGCTCGATGCCGAGGCGGACATCACCATCGTCGGCGAGGCCGCGGATGGCGAGGAGGCCATCCAGCAGGCTCGCGACCTCAAGCCGGACATCGTGCTGATGGACATCCGCATGCCCGGCATCGGCGGCCTGGAAGCCACCCGCAAGATCCACCGCTTCACCAGCGACATCCGCATCCTGGTGCTGACCGCCTTCCTCGAGGAGACCTTCGCCCAGCGCCTGCTCGACGCCGGCGCCGACGGCTTCATCAGCAAGGGCTCGCAGCACGACGAGATGGTCACCGCGGTGCGCAGCGTCTTCGCCGGGCAGCGCTATATCAGCCCGGAGATCGCCCAGCGTCTGGTGCTCTCGCGGATCGACGCCAGCGACAACCCCTTCGACCAGCTCTCCCAGCGCGAGCTGCAGGTGGCGATGATGATCGTCAACTGCCAGAAGGTGGCCGACATCGCCGATCGCATGTTCCTGAGCCCCAAGACGGTCAACACCTACCGCTATCGCATCTTCGAGAAGCTGGGCGTGCATTCCGACGTCGAGCTGACCCACCTGGGCCTGCGGCACGGCCTGGTGGACGGCTTCAGCGAGGTCGAGTGACGCCGCCGGCGGCGAGTCTGGTACCATGACGCCATGATTCCCGTGACCGCCGCCCGATGAGTTTCGATTCCCGCCAGTTCCTCGCCACCGTCACCGAAGCCCCCGGCGTCTACCGCATGCTCGACGACCAGGGCGAGACCCTCTACGTGGGCAAGGCCCGGCGACTCAAGGCGCGGCTGGCCAGCTACTTCCGCGGCGCCCTGAACACCAAGACCCAGGCGCTGGTCGCGCGCATCGCCGACATCCAGGTCACGGTCACCCGCAGCGAGACCGAGGCGCTGCTGCTCGAGCAGACGCTGATCAAGGAACAGCGGCCGCCCTACAATATCCTGCTGCGCGACGACAAGTCCTACCCCTTCGTCTTCGTCACCGACCGCCATCCCTTCCCGGCCCTGGAGTACAAGCGCGCGCGCACTCGCCACGACGACGGCCGCTACCTGGGCCCCTACCCCAGCAGCGGCGCGGTGCGCGAGAGCCTGTCGCTGATGCAGAAGATCTTCCGCATCCGCAACTGCGAGGACAGCGTCTTCGCCCACCGCACGCGCCCCTGCCTGCAGTACCAGATCGGCCGCTGCAGCGCGCCCTGCGTGGGCTACATCGACGAGGCCGACTACCGCCGCGACCTCGAGCACGCCATCCAGTGCCTGGAAGGCAGGAGCGAGGCGGTGACCCGCGAGCTGACCCGCGACATGGAGGCGGCGAGCCAGGCCCTCGAGTTCGAGGAGGCCGCCCGGCTGCGCGACCAGATCCAGCAGCTGCGCCAGCTGCAGCAGCGCCAGGTCGTCGATACCGACGGCGGCGACGCCGACGTCTTCGCCCTGGCCTCGCGCCCGGGGGCGCTGTGCATCTCGGTGCTGGCGGTCCGCCAGGGCCGGCTGCTGGGAGCGCGCCACCATGCGCCGACCAACGATCTGGACCTGACCGCCGAGCGCCTGCTCGGCGACTTCGTCAGCCAGTACTACCTGGGACAGGCCCGCGAGATCCCCGCCGAGGTGATCACCAGCCACCCGCTGCCCGACGCCGAGCTGCTGGCCAGCGCCCTGGGCGAGCGCGCCGGCCGGCGCATCCGGGTCACCGACCAGGTACGCGGCCACCGCGCCCAGTGGCGCGAGCTCGCCCGCACCAACGCCGAGCAGCAACTGGCCGGCCAGCTGACCAGCCAGACCCAGCTGGCCCGACGCTTCGAGGCCCTGCGCGAGGCGCTGGACCTGGACGCCCCGCCCCGGCGCCTGGAGTGCTTCGATATCAGCCACAGCCAGGGCGAGGCCACCGTCGCCTCCTGCGTGGTCTTCGACGCCGACGGCCCCCGCAAGTCGGACTACCGGCGCTTCAACATCGACGGCATCGAGCCCGGCGACGACTACGCGGCCATGCGCCAGGCCCTGACCCGGCGCTTCCGGCGGCTCGCCGACGGCGAGGGCGAGCGTCCCGACATCCTGGTGGTCGACGGCGGCAAGGGCCAGCTCAACATGGCTCGAGAGGTGTTCGACGAGCTCGGGGTGACCGGCGTGAGGCTGCTCGGCGTGGCCAAGGGCAGCACCCGCAAGGCCGGCCTGGAGATCCTCTACCTGGAGACCACCGATCGCACCCTCGACCTCGACGGCACCTCCCCGGCCCTGCACCTGCTGCAGCACATCCGCGACGAATCCCACCGCTTCGCCATCACCGGCCACCGCACCCGCCGCGACAAGACCCGCCGGACCTCCACCCTGCAGGACATCCCCGGGGTCGGTCCGCGACGGCGGCGCGAACTACTGCGCTTCTTCGGCGGCCTGCAGGGCGTGAAGCAGGCCAGCCGCGAGGAACTGGCCCGCGTGCCGGGCATCAGCCACGCCCTGGCGGAGACGATTCATCGCGCCCTGAATGGATGAGCGTCGCCGAGGCGGATAGAATGGCGCGATACTCGGCATCCCCCCACCTCAGGCAAGGACCGCAGCATCGATGAATATCCCCAACCTCCTGACCCTGGCCCGAATCGTCTTCATCCCGCTGCTGGTGGTGCTGTTCTACCTGCCCTTCTCGTGGAGCATGCCCCTGGCCGCGGCGCTGTTCGCCCTGGCCTCGGTGACGGACTGGCTGGACGGCTACCTGGCCCGGCGCTGGGACCAGTCGACGCCCTTCGGCGCCTTCCTGGACCCGGTGGCCGACAAGCTGATGGTGGCGGTGGCCCTGGCGCTGCTGATCGAGCGCTATGATGCGGCCTGGCTGACCCTGCCGGCGCTGGTGATCATCGGCCGCGAGATCGTCATCTCGGCGCTGCGCGAGTGGATGGCCGAGATGGGCAAGCGCGGCAAGGTCGCCGTGTCCTGGATCGGCAAGGTCAAGACCACCCTGCAGATGGTGGCCCTGCTGCTGCTGCTGGCCTTCGCCCCGGGCACCCAGGTCGCGGCGCTGGGGGTGGCCACCCTCTACGCGGCCTCGCTGCTGACCCTGTGGTCGATGATCCAGTACCTGCGCGCCGCCTGGCCGCACCTCAGCGACTCGATGTGAAAGGGGCGCGAAAAGCGTTTGACAGTCACCGACTTATCCGTATAATACGTCCTCGAGTCAGGCGGGAATAGCTCAGTGGTAGAGCATCGCCTTGCCAAGGCGAGGGTCGCGAGTTCGAATCTCGTTTCCCGCTCCAACCTTCCCTCGGGAGCGCTGGAACTGACTCAAGACAGAGTCAATGCGAGGATTTCGAATCCCCGCTCCATTCAACATACGAATGGCTTGACTCATGAGGCTGGATGGCAGAGTGGTTATGCAGCGGACTGCAACTCCGTGTACGCCGGTTCGATTCCGACTCCAGCCTCCACTTTCCTTTTGCTGCCCGCTCGAACCCCGCCCGGATGGCGAAATTGGTAGACGCAAGGGACTTAAAATCCCTCGGTGGCAACACCGTGCCGGTTCGAGCCCGGCTCCGGGCACCATGACCCCCTGATCCGACCAGCGCCCGACTTGCCAAAGGGGACCGCCCCCATGACGCTGGCGCCACTGCGCGACCCCTACTTCACCCATCGCCATCGACGCCTGCTGCACGTGCTGCGGGTCGCCCTCGCGCTGGGCATCACCTACGCCATCACCGAGGCCTTCGCCATCCCGCACCGCGGCTGGGCGCTGGTCAGCACCGTGATGGTCATGGGCAACCTCCCCCATATCGGCGGCGTGCTCGACAAGGGCCGCCAGCGCCTGCTGGGCACCCTGCTCGGCGCCGCCTGGGGCCTGGCGCTGATCGCCATGCCGGTCGCCGGGCACTGGCTGCTGCCTCTCGGCGCCCTGGCCGGCATCGCCCTGGCCACCTGGATCACCTTCGGCAAGCGCTACGGCTATGGCGGCCTGATGTTCGCCATCAGCCTGCTGCTGGTGGTCGGCGACGGCACCCAGGAGCTCGGCGTCGCCCTGTGGCGCAGCCTCGACGTCCTGCTGGGCACCCTGATCGGCATCGCCGTGACCGTCCTGGTGCTGCCCCACAAGGCTACCGACCTGCTGCGTTTCGCCATGGCCGACAACCTGGACCACATGGCCCGCCTCTATCACGCCCACACCTCCGCCGGCGCCGGCCTGGACGTGGATACCCGGGAACTGCTCAAGGCGTGCAGCAAGCTGCTGGTCAAGCAGCGCGGCCTGGTCGATGCCATCCACCGCGAGCACCGCCTGACCCGCGCCGAGCAGGACGACCTCATCTCGCTGCAGCGGCGCATGTTCTCGACCATCGAGCTGCTGCTGGAGACCCACTGGAACACCCGCGCCGGCCACGAGCGCATCGACGCCATGCACGGCCTGCGCGACCAGCAGCATACCCTGGCCCGCGGCATCGGCACCCTGGCCTTCCAGGTGCGCACCGGGCAGCCCGTCGACGTCGAGCTTGCCCCCTTCGACCTGCAGCGCCACGCCGCCCTGGCGGGCGACGCCTACGCCGAGGACGGGCGGCGACTGTTCAGCCCCAGCGGCTACCTGTGGCTCAATCGCGAGCTCGCCCGCCTGACCGGCGAGCTGATCGAGCGCCTGGGCGGCCTGGAGCGCCTGCCCAGCCGGCGGCTGCGACGCGGCGCCAGCCGCAACGGCCTGGTGGACGACCGGAACCCGGCCCCTCCCCATCGAAGAGGACACCCCTGATGCGCGACATCGAGCACGAGGTGCTGATCATCGGCGGCGGCGTCGCCGGCCTGGTGCTGGCGCTGGAAGTCGCCGAGCGACGCCCGGTGACCCTGCTCCAGCCCGAGCGGGACGGCCAGGGCGCCAGCCGCTGGGCCCAGGGCGGCATCGCCGCCGTGCTCTCGCCGGACGACGACATCGAGGCCCATGTGGCCGACACCCTGGTGGCCGGGGACGGCCTGTGCGACGAGGCGGCGGTGCGCTTCACCGTGGAGCAGGGACCGGCGGCCATCGCCTGGCTGCTGTCGCTGGGCGTGCCCTTCACCCCGGATCCCGATCCCGCGGCCGGCTACCCCTATCACCTGACCCGCGAGGGCGGCCACGGGGCGCGGCGCATCATCCATGCCGACGACGCCACCGGCCGCGCCGTGGTGGAGACCCTGCGCCGTCATGTGGCGGACCACCCGGCCATCCGCCTGCGCCACGACCTGACCGCCATCGGCCTGATCGCCGACACCGCCGGCCAGTGCCGCGGGGCCCGCTGCCTCGACGAGCACGGCCGCGTGGTAGAGCTGCTGGCCGCGGACACCGTGCTCGCCACCGGCGGCGCCAGCGGCCTGTTCCGCCACACCACCAGCCCGGACCCGGCCTGCGGCGAGGGCATGCTGATGGCGGCCGAGCTGGGCGCCGAACTGATGAACCTGGAATTCCAGCAGTTCCACCCCACCTGCCTGTACGACCCGGAGGGCCCGCCCTTCCTGATCAGCGAGGCGGTGCGCGGCGAGGGCGGCCGGCTGCTCGACCTCGAGGGGCGACGCTTCATGCCCGAGGTGGATCCCCGGGCCGAGCTGGCGCCGCGGGACGTGGTGGCCCGTGCCATCGACGCCGAGATGCAGCGCGGCGGCGGCGACCACGTGTGGCTCGACGTGCGCCACCTCGGCGAGGCGAGGATTCGCCACCACTTCCCGACCATCCATGCCCACTGCCTGGCACGGGGGCTGGACATCGCCGCCGCGCCCATCCCGGTGGTCCCCGCCGCCCACTACAGCTGCGGCGGGGTCGCCACCGACCTGGAGGGCGCCACCACCGTGCCCCGCCTCTACGCCATCGGCGAGGTGGCCGGCACCGGACTGCACGGCGCCAACCGCATGGCCAGCAACTCGCTGCTGGAGTGCCTGGCCTTCGCCCGCAGCTGCGGGCGCCGCCTGCGCCACCCCCGGCCGGCGTCCCGCGCCCCGCTGACGCCCTGGCAGCCGGGCCGCACGCCGATCCCCCGGGAAGAGATCGCCGAGATTCGCAAGGCCCTGCGAGAGGAGATGAGCGCCCGGGTGGGGATCGTGCGTCACGACGCCGGCCTGGCGACCGCGGCGCGCCGCCTGGCCGAGCTCGCCGAGCGCCTGGCCCCGCGCCTCGACGCGGCCGCCCCCGACGCCGCGCTGGCGAGCCTGTGGCACGCCCTGCGGCTGGCCCGGCTGACCGTGGCCTGCGCCCGGGCCCGGCGCGAGTCGCGTGGCCTGCACTTCAACCCCGACTGCCCGGTCCACGGCGACCCCGATCCCCGCCCCTCGCGCATCCGCCTCGCCGACCTCGACGACGACTGACGCCGCCGGGCACACGCCCGGCGGCGTCAGGGGATGACCTGAAGGACGCGGCTCAGGCCCCGGTCACCAGGGCCTGGCGGAGCCGTCGGAGAGCCTCGGGATCGCCGCTGTCGGGCCACAGCCAGAGCCGCCGCGCCCCCAACCGCAGGCCGATCAGCCAGGGCCCCAGGTAGTCGCAGCGCAGCGGCGTTTCCTGCCAGCCCCCGCCCCGGGCATCCCGCCAGGCCCAGAGGGGGCCGGCCCTCGCCCGCGGCGTCAGCCGCAGGAGGCCGGCGGGGCGCCGACGCGCGACCCGGACCAGCACGCCCCCCAGGACCGCGGCCGCCACGGCGGTGAACCACCCCGGCTGATGGACGCCCAGCCAGGCGATCACCGCCAGGGCCGCGCTCGCGTGGGCGAGCAGCGACAGCCTAGAGGGAACGATAGTGATCGTTGTCGGTGTTCTCGGCATGTTCGACGATCATCTGGACGATGCGCCGTCGCTCGGGCTCCTCGGGCCACTCGCGGCGCATCAGCCAGGCGAAGAGATCCTGGTCCTCCTCGCCGATCAGGGCGCGAAAGGCGGCCTGATCCCGCGCCTCGAGCCCGTCGTAGCGCTGCTCGAGGAAGGGAATCAGCAGCAGGTCGAGCTCCCACATGCCACGGCGGGAATGCCAGTAGAGGCGCTTGCGCTGGGCAGCGGCCGCGGACGCGTCATCGTTCAAGGTCGGCCTCGTCGTTCGGATGGATGTGCCGACCAGTATACCCGAGCCCCGCTCCCCCCGGCAGCCCGTCGGCCGACTCTGGCGCGAAGGTCGTAGTGCGTTGTTTTATCGAAAGTTGCACAGTATGCTTTGAAGATACGATCGCCCTGCACCTTCCGCGCGCCGGGCCAGGACAGCACGGAGAGACCCGATGACCAAGTCCGAATTGATCGAACAGATTGCCATGCGGCAGCCCGAACTGTCCGTCAAGGAAGTGGAAGCCGCCGTGCGCCTGATCCTCGACGACATCACCGACACCCTCGCCGACGGCGGGCGCGTGGAGATCCGCGGCTTCGGCAGCTTCTCGCTGCACTATCGCGAGCCGCGCATCGGCCGCAATCCCAAGACCGGCGAGCCGGTCGCGCTGGACGGCAAGTTCGTGCCACACTTCAAGCCCGGCAAGGAGCTGCGCGAACAGGTGGACGCCAGCCGCGCCCTCGGATACTGATCGGGCCGGCAGCGGCCCGCCTTCTTCCCACCCACACGACACGGGAACTCGCACATGCGTTGGCTCAAAGGCCTGATCCTGGCCGTCATCCTGCTGGTGGTGCTGCTGGTCGGCATCCTTTTCGCCGTCAACAACCAGCAGGCCCTGCCCCTCAACCTGATCTGGATCGAGCTGCCGCCGGCCTCGCTCTCCGTCTGGCTGCTGGCCAGCCTGGCGGTGGGGGTGCTGCTCGGCATGCTGGCGATGAGCGGCGTCTATCTGCGCCTGCGGACCCTGCTGACCCGGGCCCAGCGCCATAACCAGCAACAGCGCAAGGAGCTGGACAAGCTCCGCGTTCAGGAGATGAAGGAACTGCCCTGACGATGCGCGATCTCCTGCTGCTGGCGCTGCTGTTGGCAGCGGTCGCCATCGGCTGGTGGCTGGGCCGCCGCGAACGGCGGAAGGCCGGCGCCGCTCCCGGCTCCCCGAACCTGGCCCGCGACTACTTCGTGGGCCTCAACTATCTGCTCAACGACCAGCAGGATCGCGCCATCGAGACCTTCATCGGCGCCCTGGAGGTCAACAGCGACACCATCGAGACCCACATCGCCCTGGGCAACCTCTTCCGGTCCCGGGGCGAGGCCGATCGCGCGGTCAAGATCCACCAGAACCTGCTGGCCCGCCCCACCCTGACCGGCGACCAGGGCGACCGGGTTCAGCTCGAGCTGTCCCGGGACTTCCTGCAGCTCGGCCTGCTGGACCGCGCCGAGCGCCTGCTCCGCGGCCTGATCAAGGACACCGCCGGCGACGAGCACCGCCACGCGGCGCGCTGCCTGCTGGCCGACCTGCTGGAGCGCGAGGGGGAGTGGCAGCAGGCGCTGGACGTCGCCCAGCCGCACCTGGTGCGGCACAGCGACGACCGCCGGCGCGCCGCCGCCCACTGGCTCTGCGAGCTGGCCGAGGCGGAGCGGCACTCGGCCAGCCCGGTGCTGGCCCGCCGCCACCTGAAGCAGGCGCTGGCCACCGACGCGCGTTGCGTGCGCGCCAACCTGCTGCTGGCCGAGATGGCCCTGGATACCGGCCAGTACCGCCAGGCGATCCGCCTGCTGCAGCGCATCCCGGAGCAGGACAAGGCCTTCGTCCCCACCCTGCTGGCCCCGCTGGAGCGCGCCTACCGCCTGCTGGACGACGAGGACGGGCTGATCCGCCACCTCGAGACCCTGCTGGAGCACGCGCCCTATACCAGCGTCATCATCCGCCTGGCCGAGGCCCTGCGACGCCACCGCGGCGACACCGAGGCCGCCACGGCCCTGCTGACCCGCCAGCTCGAGCGCACGCCCAGCCTCGGCGGGCTGGACTACCTGATGGGCCTCTATCGGCAGCAGGAAGGCGACGGCGAGGACCGGCGCCTGACGCTGCTCCAGCACCACACCGGCTCGCTGCTCGAGGCGGCACCCCGCCACCGCTGCCGACGCTGCGGCTTCAGCGGGGAGCAGCTGCACTGGCAGTGCCCGCGCTGCCGCAGCTGGGGGACCACCAAGCCGATCACCGGCATCGAGGGCGAGTAACGCCCTCAGCCGTCGGCCAGCTCCGCCTCGATGGCCGCCAGCGCCGCCATGGGATCCTCCGCCTGGGTCACCGGCCGCCCCACCACCAGGTGGCTGCTGCCGGCGGCCATCGCCGCGGCCGGGGTCATGATCCGCCGCTGGTCGCCCGCCTGGGCCGAGGCCGGCCGGATGCCCGGCGTGACCTTGAGGAAGTCGTCGCCGCACAGGGTCCGCAGGCGCGTCGCCTCCTGGGCCGAACACACCACCCCGTCCATGCCGCTGTCCCGGGCCAGCGTCGCCAGACGCTCCACCTGTTCGGCGGGCGACGCCGTGATGCCCACCTCCGCCAGATCCTCGGCCGCCATGCTGGTCAGCACGGTCACCGCGATCAGGTGGGTGGAGAGGCCATGACGCACCAGCCGCTCCTTGGCAGCCTCCATCATGCGACGACCGCCGCCGGCGTGGACATTGACCATCCAGGCCCCCTGCTCGGCGGCGGCCTGGACGGCGCCGGCCACGGTGTTGGGAATGTCGTGGAACTTGAGATCCAGGAAGACCTCGAAGCCGCGGCCGTGCAGGGCCTCCAGCACGTCGGGGCCGCTGCGGGTGAACAGCTCCTTGCCGACCTTGACCCGACAGCGCGCGGGATCGAGCCGGTCGGCCATGCACAGGGCGGCGTCCAGGGAGGCGTAGTCGAGGGCGATGATCAGGGGAGACGCGATGGGCACGAGAGGGCTCCTGGCCGGGTGAGTGGACCCGCGCAGTATATCAGCCATGTGCCGGGGCGCATGGGGCGATGTCGTCGGGTCGGCGCCGGCCATCGCCGCGGTCCGCTGTCGCTTCCGGCTGACCCGCCGGGCGGGCCGCCGGCGCTAGCTTGAGGACAGGCGCCCGAGGCGCCCGACCATCGGTCCACCCACAGGAGGAATGCCGAGATGACCAGGATCCCGACCCCACCCCTCGCCGCCATCGCCCTGACCCTGCTGATGAGCCTCGCCGCCCCGGCGCTGGCCCAGGAGATGGCGCCCATCAACGTCAACACGGCGGATGCCGCGACCCTCGCCGAGCTGCCCGGCATCGGCGAGGTCAAGGCCGCGGCCATCGTCGAGGACCGCCAGGCCAACGGCGACTATGCCGCCGCCGAGGAGCTGACCCGGGTGCGCGGCATCGGCGAGGCCACGGTCGCCGATCTCGCCGACCAGGTCACCTTCTGAGCCCGCCGCGACGGCGGGCCGGCTCACAGCCGCAGGCCGCCGTCGCACTCCAGGATGCGGCCGGTGAAGTAGTCGTTGGCGAGGATGAAGGCCACGCTCTCGGCGATATCCTCCGGCTGCCCCATGTGGCGCAGCGGAATCCCGGCGGTGATCCGCTCGCGCATGTCGTCGCGCAGCGCCGCGGTCATCTCGGTCTCGATGAAGCCCGGCGCCACCGCGCCGACCCGGATGCCGTGGCGCGCCAGCTCCTGGGCCCAGGTCACCGTCAGGGAGGCCACGCCCGCCTTGGCGGCCGCATAGTTGCTCTGCCCGCGGTTGCCCTCCCGCACCACGCTGGAGATGTTGACGATCACCCCCTCGCGGCCGGCCTCGATCATGCGGGCGGCCGCCTCGCGGCCGCACAGGAAGACACCGGTCAGGTTGACGTCGATCACCTGCTGCCAAGCGTCGAGCGACAGGGTCTCCTGCACCTTGCCGTCCCGGGCCTTGACCAGCAGGCCGTCGCGCACGATGCCGGCATTGTTGACCAGGCCGTCCGGCGGCCCCAGGGCCTCGGCCACGGCATCGAAGGTGGAGGCGACCGAGGCCTCGTCGGCGACGTCGACGACGAAGCCGCGGGCGGTGATGCCGGCCTCCGCCAGGGTCCCCACGGCCTCGTCGAGCGCCGGCCCGTCCCGGTCGAGCAGCGCCAGGGTGGCCCCCTGGCCGCCCAGCCGGCGGGCGATGGCCAGCCCCAGCCCCCGGGCCCCGCCGGTGATGGCGATGATGCGATCCTGCAGTGTCATGGTGATTTCCTCGTCGGATGGTCGTCGACCGCGCCCCACGGGCCTGGACCGGGGCCGCTCATGGTGCCATTGGGCCGGCTTTCATATTGCATTGCAATATCGACGATCGACGCCCACGATCCGCCTTGATTTTGCGTCCCGCCATCCCCATTTCCCGAGCAGTCGTCAACGGGAGTTCCCATGCCCTTTCTTGCCCTCTTCACCGTCTTCGCCCTGCTCGATTTCGTGCTGCTGTTCACCGTCGGCAGCGAGATCGGCCTGCTCGCCACCCTGGCCCTGGTGCTGGCCACGGGCTTTCTCGGCCTGCACCTGATCCGGCGCGAAGGCGTCGCCACCTTCGCGCGGGCCCAGGAGCGCCTGGCCCGGGGGGAAGTCCCCTCCGGCGAACTGCTCACCGGGGCCGCCCTGATCTTCGGCGGCGCCCTGCTCATGGCACCGGGCTTCCTGTCCGACGCCCTGGGCTTCATGTGCCTGATTCCCGACGCCCGGCGGCTGCTCGGCAAGGGGCTGGGCCGGCTCGGCATGCGCTTCCAGGGCGTGCATGTCCAGGCCGGCGGCTATCGCCCCCGCCAGGGGCGCGATGCCGACTGGCAGCAGGCCGGCGGCGATGACGCCGAGGCCGACGCCCGCCCCGGGGCGGCCTCCGACGAGCCGCTGGAGGGCGATTTCATCGCCCGCGACGAGCGACGTCGCTGAGCGCGAAAAAAATTTGCGGCGGGGGCTTGAAAGGCCAACGGCCAGCCCCACTTATCCGTCAGCAACGAGCTTCGATCCCGGCCCGCCGGGGTCATCCACACGGAAGGCGTGCGCCTTCACCCCGCAGGGTCGCTGCGGGTTGATGATGAAACCCGCCGGGGCCTGGCGTCCCGGCACAGCAAACCATCAGGAGAACGTGAGCAATGAACATCCGTCCCTTGCACGATCGCGTCGTCATCCGTCGCGTTGAAGAAGAGCAGAAGACCGCAGGCGGCATCGTGCTCCCGGGCAGCGCCCAGGAAAAGCCGACACGTGGCGAGGTGCTCGCCGTCGGTAACGGCCGGATTCTGGAAAGCGGCGATGTGCGCCCGCTCGACGTCAAGGTCGGCGACACCGTGATCTTCAAGGATGGCTTCGGCGTCGAGAAGCAGAAGATCGACGGCGAGGAAGTGCTGATCATGAGCGAGTCCGACATCCTGGCCGTCGTCGAAGGCTGAGCCGCGACCGCTACACGCTCGATACTGACTGACGTTCACGAACTCACAGGAAGCAAACGAAAATGGCAGCGAAACAAGTCAAGTTCTCCAGTGATGCCCGCACCCGCATGGCGCAAGGCGTCGACACCCTGGCCAACGCCGTCAAGGCCACCCTGGGCCCGAAGGGCCGCAACGTGGTCCTGGAGAAGTCCTTCGGCGCGCCGACCGTGACCAAGGACGGCGTCTCCGTGGCCAAGGAGATCGAGCTCAAGGACAAGTTCGAGAACATGGGCGCGCAGATGGTCAAGGAAGTCGCTTCCAAGACCTCCGACGTCGCCGGTGACGGCACCACCACCGCCACCGTGCTGGCCCAGTCCATCGTCAACGAGGGTCTGAAGGGCGTGATCGCCGGCATGAACCCGATGGACCTCAAGCGCGGCATCGACCAGGCCGTCAACGCCGCGGTCAAGGAAGTCGGCGAGCTGGCCGTGCCCTGCACCGACTCCAACGCCATCGCCCAGGTCGGCACCATCTCCGCCAACGGCGACAGCAACATCGGCCGCATCATCGCCGAGGCCATGGAGAAGGTCGGCAAGGAAGGCGTCATCACCGTCGACGAGGGTCGCGGCTTCGAGGACGAGCTGGACGTCGTGGAAGGCATGCAGTTCGACCGCGGCTACCTGTCGCCGTACTTCGTGACCAACCAGGACACCATGGCCGTCGAGCTGGAAGATCCGTTCCTCCTGCTGGTGGACAAGAAGATCTCCAACATCCGCGAACTGCTGCCGACCCTCGAGGCCGTGGCCAAGGCCGGCAAGCCGCTGGTCATCATCGCCGAGGACATCGAGGGCGAGGCACTGGCCACCCTGGTGGTCAACACCATGCGCGGCATCGTCAAGGTCGCGGCCGCCAAGGCCCCGGGCTTCGGCGACCGTCGCAAGGCCATGCTGCAGGACATCGCCATCCTCACCGGCGCCACCGTGATCTCCGAGGAAGTGGGTCTGGATCTCGAGCAGACCACCCTGGACCACCTGGGCACCGCCAAGCGCGTGACCATGTCCAAGGAGAACACCACCATCATCGACGGCGCCGGCCAGGACGCCGACATCGAGGCCCGCGTCAACCAGATCCGCGCCCAGATCGAGGAGACCTCCTCCGACTACGATCGTGAGAAGCTCCAGGAGCGCGTCGCCAAGCTGGCCGGCGGTGTGGCCGTGATCCGCGTCGGTGCCGCCACCGAGGTGGAGATGAAGGAGAAGAAGGCCCGCGTCGAGGACGCCCTGCACTCCACCCGCGCCGCCGTCGAGGAAGGCGTGGTGCCCGGGGGCGGTACCGCCCTGGTGCGCGTGCTGACCAAGATCGCCGGCCTGAAGGGCGACAACGAGGACCAGACCCACGGCATCGCCATCGCCGTGCGCGCCATGGAAGCCCCGCTGCGCCAGATCGTCACCAACGCCGGCCAGGAGGCTTCCGTCATCCTGAACCGCGTCAAGGACAGCGAGGGCAACTTCGGCTACAACGCCCAGACCGGCGAGTTCGGCGACCTGTTCGAGATGGGCGTGCTGGACCCGGCCAAGGTCACCCGCTCCGCGCTGCAGTCCGCCGGTTCCGTCGCCGGCCTGATGATCACCACCGAGTGCATGATCGCCGACGATCCGGACGAGAAGGAAGCCGGTGGCGCCGACATGGGCGGCATGGGCGGCATGGGTGGCATGGGCGGCATGATGTAAATCATCCCCCTGCCCCAGGCCCCGCCTGATCGAGCCCCCCGCCGGGAAACCGGCGGGGGGCTTTTGTATGCGCGGGCCGCAGCGAATTCCACCGTGAGCACGCGACATCCGCAACGAAAGTGGCATACTCGGGGATCATGGATTGCCCGGTTATCAGCACGTCGTCGCGTCTTGCCGGGTGGCGCCGGCAACCCTGGCCCACCCTGGTGTTGTGGTGCCTGCTGGTTGGGCTCCCGGGCCTCGCCGGCGCGCAGGGCAAGGAAGGCGTCCCCGTGCGCCTGCAGCTGCTCTGGTACCATCAATTCCAATCCGCCGGCTACTACGCCGCCAAGGCCCAGGGGTATTACCGGCAAGCCGGCCTGGACGTCGAGATTCGCCACGGCGGCTACGACGACCAGGGACAGGCCCCATCGCCGCTGGCCGAAGTCCTGTCAGGGCGGGCCGACTTCGGCATCGCCCGCTCCGAGCTTCTGATGCACCATGCCCGGGGCGCCCCCGTGGTGGTGCTGGCCAATCTCATGCAGCGCTCGCCGCTGGTCCTGATGACCCTGGCCCGGCACGACTTCACGAAGCTGGAAGAGATTGGCGAGCGACCGATCAGCGTCACCCTACCCGGCACGGGCAACCGCACCAGTGCGGAGACCCTGGCCACCTTCCTGAACAGCGGCCTGGCCCCGGCAACGCTGAACAACTCGCCGCCCCGGTGGGAACTGGAGGCGCTGCTGACCGGCGAGACCCAACTGATGCCCGCCTACCTGACCGACGCTCCCTATCGGGTTCGCCAGCGGGGAGCAACGCCGGTGCTGATCCGACCAACCGACCATGGCATCGACTTCTACGGCGACCTGCTGTTCACCCGCCAGGCCCTGCTGGAGGCGCACCCCGATAGGGTCGCGGCCTTTCGCCGCGCCAGCCTCAAGGGCTGGGCCTACGCCCTGGAGAACGTCGACGAGGTCATCGAGCTGATCCTGCGCGAGTACCCCGAGCGCAACACCGGCGTGACCCGCGGGCTGCTGCGCTACGAGGCCGAGCAGATCCGCCGGCTGATGCAGCCCGACCTGATCCAGATCGGCCATATCAACCCCCAGCGCTGGCGGGACATCGGCGAGATCTATACCCGCCTGAACCTGATCGACGATGTCGACTTGGACGGCTTCCTCTACCGTGCCGACACCCCGAGCCTGGCAGCTCTCATACTGCGATGGTGGCGCTGGCTGCTACCGATCGGGGTGATGGGCGTCCTGGTGTCGGCGCTGGCGACCTACCTATGGATCATCAATGCCCGGCTGCGCCATGAAATTCGCCGGCGCCAGGAAGCGGAACGCTCGCTGCAACGCCTAGCCGACCGTGACGGCCTGACCGGCGCCGACAATCGCCGCTTCTTCGAGACGACCCTGGCCCGTACCTTCGCCCAGGCCCGCCGACACCACCGCCCCCTGACGCTGATGATGCTGGATGTCGACCACTTCAAGCAGATCAACGACCGGCATGGTCATCTGGCCGGCGATCAGGTGCTGGTTGGGCTGGTGGAGGCGACACGAGGGGTCATTCGCCAGGACGATCACCTCGCGCGCTATGGCGGCGAGGAATTCGCGGTGATCATGCCGGACACCTCGCTCGACGCCGCACGGGTCGTGGCGGAACGGGTCCTGGACGCCAACCGCCGGCATGCCGTGGCCACCCTCGACGGCCAGGTCCACTATACGGTCAGCATCGGCCTCGCCAGCCTGACGGCAGACGATGGCGATCCCTTGGCCCTGATCCAGCGCGCCGACGACCGCCTCTACCTGGCCAAGCGCGGCGGACGCGACCGCCTCGCGGCACCAGCGGGTGAGACGCCGGCCCCCGATGTCGGCCAGCGCCCCGGCATCGCCGGCGGATGAGCCGGCGGGGCTTACCAGCGGCAGGCCGGCCGAGTACACTCCCCGGCGTTTCGACACACACCAAGACAACCCTCACATGCTGCCCAATATCCGCATCGTCCTCGTCCAGACCTATCATCCCGGCAATATCGGCGCCTCGGCCCGAGCCATGAAGACCATGGGCCTCACCGACCTGGTGCTGGTCAATCCCCGCCGCTTTCCGGATCCCGAGGCCTCCCGCCTGGCCGCCGGGGCCGAGGACGTGGTCGACGGGGCCCGCGTGGTGAGCCACCTCGAGGAAGCCGTCGACGACTGCGTCCAGGTGATCGGCGCCAGCGCCCGGCTGCGCAGCCTGCCGCGACCCCACTTCGACGAGCCCGCCGAGATGGCCGACGCCCTGGTGGCCAATGCCGCCGACCCGGTGGCCCTGGTGTTCGGCCGCGAGCGCTTCGGGCTGACCAACGACGAGATCCGGCACTGCAGCCACCAGGTCAGCATTCCTGCCAACCCCGACTACGGCGTGCTCAACCTCTCCCAGGCGGTCCAGGTGCTGGCCTACGAGGTATTCCGCGCCTGGCGACAGCGGCCCGGGAGCGGGCTCCACGCCCCCCGGCCGGCCCGCGATCGGCGCCCCACCCGCGAGCAGCTGGGCCATTTCCATGACCATCTGGCCCGGGTGATGCACGCGAGCGGCTTCATCACCCAGCCCCATGCCCGCACCGAGGAGCAGCTCCAGGCGCTGTTCGACCGGGCGGAGCCCTCGCGCAAGGAGCTCTCGCTGCTGCGCGGGCTGCTCAGTTCCCTGGAGCAGGGGCTGGACGCCGACTGAGGCGTCACGGAGACGTCACGCCGCCATCATCGAACGGTCATCCGCGGCCCCGATACTACGGGGCACGGGCAAGGGACACTGCTCGTCGCCATGCCAGGGACGCCGGGGGCAGGACGCTCCCCAGGGACGCCGAACGCGGCATCGGGACGATGCTCAGGGAGGCCTTTTGGATATCGCCACGACGCATCGCGTCGTGGCGTTTTTGTTGGCCGCCGACGCCCCCGATGGCAGAGTGGTGGCAGGCCGGCCAGGAGAGACGCCATGTCCACGGACCCCGAGACGAAGCGCCAGCAGCTGTTCCACGACGAGTTGCCCAAGGAGCACGAGGATCCGCTGATCGGCACCCTGCATCGCATCATCCGCGTCGGCGTCAAGGTGCTGGCGGTACTGATGGTGTTCGTGATCCTGTGGGGGATCTTCGATGTCGTCTACGTGCTCTACCAGCAGCTCACCCAGCCGCCCTTCCTGCTGCTGGAGGTCGGCGACATCTTCCGGCTGTTCGGCGCCTTCATGGTGGTGCTGATCGCCATCGAGATCTTCATCAACATCCGTCTCTACCTGGGCACCAATGTGCTGCCCATCCAGCTGGTGATCGCCACGGCGCTGATGGCCATCGCCCGGAAGGTGATCGTGCTCGACATCGACGCCGTCGATGCCGAGTATGTGTTCGCCATCGCCGCGGTGGTGCTGGCGCTGGGCGTGACCCACTGGCTGGTGGCCCGCAAGCACTGAGCCTCAGGCCGGCGTCAGCCAGTCGCGGTAGCCCGCCAGATCAGCGCCCAGCTCGCCACGGGTGATCCGCCGATAGAGCCCCTGCAGGCGGGCCGTCACCGAGTCCGCCGGGATCGGCTCGCCGGGTGGCGGCGCCCCTGCCCTGGCCCCGATATGCCGACCGTCGAGCTCGCGCAGCGGCAGGATCTCGGCGGCGGTGCCGGTGAGGAAAGCCTCGTCGGCGGTATAGAGCTCGTCCCGGGTGATGCGCCGTTCCACCACCTCGAGGCCGAGCCTCTCCCGGGCCAGGCGAATGACGCTGTCGCGGGTGATGCCCTGCAGGCAGGAGGTGATCTCCGGCGTATGCAGGGCGCCGTCCCGCAGCAGGAAGACATTGGCCGCCGAGGCCTCGGCCACGTAGCCCTCCGGGTCGAGCATCAGGGTCTCGTCGAAGCCCGCCTTCACCGCCGTGTTCAGCGCCAGCATCGAGTTCACGTAGTGGCCGTTGGTCTTGGCGCGACACAGGCTGATGTTGACGTGATGACGCGCCCAGGAGGAAGTCAGCGCCCGCAGGCCGATGCTGGCCGCCTCCGGCGAGACGTAGTCGCCCAGGTCCCAGGCGGCGATCATCACATGGGTGGTCAGCCCCTTGGCCCGCAGCCCGAGCCCCTCGGCACCGAGGTAGACGGTGGGCTTGAGGTAGGCATTGGTCAGGCCATTGCGGGTCAGGCACTGGCGCTGGGCGTCGATCAATGCCTCGGCATCGAAGGCCAGCGGAATGTCCAGGGCATGGGCACTGTCGAGCAGCCGCCGGGTGTGTTCGGCGACCCGGAACAAGGCGGGGCGGCCATCCGGGCCCTGGTAGGCGCGAACGCCCTCGAAGCAGCCCATGCCGTAGTGAAGGGTATGGGTCAGCAGATGGGTCCTGGCCTCGCGCCAGGGCAGCCAGTCGCCGTCCTGCCAGAGCCAGCCGTCGCGATCGTACAGGGGCGTCATGAGTCCCTCTCACTGTTCCGGGACGTGGCGGCGAACCAGCGGTCGCGCCAATCGTCGATGAGTTCGCGCTGATGGGGCTGCAGGGCCTGGTAACCCCAGGCGGCGATCTCGTCGTTCTGGGGGTCGGGCACCTCGACGTCGCTGCCGGCCAGCGCCTGGATCACCGCGTGGCCGCAGAAGGGCACATAGCCCTCCGAATAGCCGCCCTCGTGGATCATCACCAGCCGGCCCTCGCAGACTCGCTCGGCCAGTGCCATCAACCGGCGGGTCATCTCGCCGAAGGCGCGACTGTTGAGCAGCATCTTGCCCAGCGGATCCTTGGCGCAGGCATCGAAGCCACAGGCCACCACGATGAGCTCCGGCCGGAAGGCCTCCAGAGCCGGCAGGACCAGGGACTCCATGGCATGGGCATAGGCGCCCAGGCCGCAGCCGGGCGGCAGCGGCAGGTTGAGGCAGGCCCCCTGTCCCCGTCCCTCGCCCTGTTCCTCGAAGGTGCCGGTGTCCAGCGGGTAGTTGCCGGCCTGGTGGAGCGAGACCGTGAACACCTCCGGGTCGTCGTAGAAGGCCGACTGCTGGCCGTTGCCGTGGTGGACATCCCAGTCGAGGATCGCCACCCGTCCCACCTGGCGCAGTGCCCGGGCGCGGCTCACCGCCACGGGGATATTGCCCAGCAGGCAGAACCCCCGGCCCCGACCGGCCTCGGCATGGTGCCCGGGCGGCCGGCACAGGGCATAGGCATTGGCCAGCTCCCCGCTGGCCACGGCTTCCACGGCGGCGATGGCCAGGCCCGCGGACTGCCGGGCCGCCGCCAGGCTGCCCGGTAGATAGGGCGCACAGTCTCCGGCGTCTCCGCCCCGGTCCCGGTCACCCGCCTCGAGGGCATCCAGGTAGGCGCCGGTGTGGAAGCGCTCGAGGTCGGCCCGCTGCGCCGGCGGGGCCTTGCGCACCGCGAGTTCGTCGATGAGCCCGGACACCTCCAGCAGGTTCTTGAGGCGCCGCTTGCTCTCCGGGCTCTCCGACGCCTGCTGGGGCTGTCGAAACTCACCGGACGCGGCGAAGACCCCGATGGCGCCCGGATCGTGCCAGAAGCAGCGCTCGTGCCAGTAGAAGCCCGTGGCGGCCTGGCCGGCCCCCGACATCTGCCCCGTCATGAGCTCGCCTCCTGACACTCCCAGACTTCGATCGCCGCCGCCAGGTCCTCCAGCGAGGCCCCCACCGACTTGAAGACCGTGATGGCCCGGGGGTCGCTGCGGCCGGGCCTGCGGCCATCCAGCAGCTCGGCCAGCTCGGCGCGGATGTCGCCGAAGGCGAAGGCCCCCTCGTCGATGGCCTGCAGGATGTCGCCGGCCTCCCCACGGGCCCCGGCATAGGTATCGACGAACACCTCGCCGCGCCCCAGGCACTCGGCGTCGGTCTCGCGCATGGACGGCCGGAAGGCACCGATCAGGTCCAGGTGGCTACCCGGCGACAGCCAGTCCCCCCGGATCAGCGGCGTCGTGGACAGGGTCACGCAGCTGATCAGGTCGGCCTCGCGACTGGCGGCCTCCAGGTCGGTCACCGCTGCGGTCTCTAAGCGGTCGGCGTAGTCGGCGGCCAGCCGCTCGGCCTTCTCGGGGTGCCGCCCCCAGACGCGCACCCGACGGATCGGGCGCACCGCGGCGTGGGCCTCGATCACCATGGGCGCCAACTTGCCGGTGCCCACCACCAGCAGGGTCTCGGCGTCGTCCCGAGCCAGCTCCCGGGCCGCCAGGGCCGAGGCCGCGGCGGTGCGCCGCCGCGTCAGTTCGCTGCCATCCAGGCAGGCCAGCGGCCGGCCGTGGGCGCCTTCGCTGAGCAGGTAGACCCCGGAGATGGCAGGAAGGCCGTGATCGGCGTTCTGGGGAAAGACATTGACCATCTTCACCCCGATGTAGCCGTCGCGCTCCCAGGCCGGCATCAGCAGCAGGGTGGCCTCGCCGTCGGGCCGGTGCATGGCATGGTGATGGCGGGGCGGCGACTCCACGCCCGCGCGGAAGGTGTCGGCAAGCCGCTCGACCAGCGCCGGCCAGGCCAGCGCCGCCGCCACCTGGTCGGCGTCGATGATGCGCATCTCAGGCCTCCGGCAGCGCGGCCACGACCATGATCTCGACCTTCCACTCGGGCTTGGCCAGCTTGGCCTCGACGGCGGCGCGCACCGGCGGGCGACCCGGCACCACCCAGGCATCCCAGGCGGCGTTCATCTCGGCGAACTCGGCCATGCTGGTCACCCAGATCTGGGCCGAGATCAGATGCTCCTTGGAGGTGCCGGCCTGGGCCAGCAGGTCGTCGATGCGCCCCAGGACCTGCTCGGTCTGGCCGCGCATGTCGGCACTGTCGTCGGTCGGTACCTGGCCGGCCAGGTAGACGGTACGCTCGTGGACGACGATCTGGCTCATGCGGGTGTTGCTGTCGTGATGGGTCAGGCTCATGACGGGTCTCTCTCTGATGGGGCGCCCTCAGGCGCCTTGGAAGCCGCCCATGAAGGCGGCCAGGTTGTGGCTCAGGTGCTCGGTGGGATAGCCCCCTTCCTGGACCAGCACCGTGGGCCGATTCAGCGCCGCCAGGCGCCGCCCCACGGCGGCGAAGTCCTCGGTCTCGAGGCCCAGCCCCGCCAGGGGGTCGGCTTTGTGGGCGTCCAGGCCCAGGGCCACCACCACCGCCTGGGGGGCGAAGGCGTCGAGGCGTTCGAGCAGGGTGTCCAGCGCCGCCAGGAAGGCCGCGCCGTCGCTGCCCACGGGCAGGGGGAGGTTGACGTTGGCGCCCTGCCCCGCGCCCTCGCCGGTCTCGTCGGCGCCGCCCCAGAAGAACGGATAGAAGTCCGCCGGGTCGGCATGCACCGAGCCGGTCCAGACCGCGCCGTCCGCGTAGAAGATGTCCTGGGTGCCGTTGCCGTGGTGCAGGTCCACGTCGAGGATCGCCACCCTGTCGAGCCCCTCGCGCAGCACCGTGGCGGCCAGCGCCGCGTTGTTGAGGAAGCAGAAGCCGCCGGCCCGTTCCGGGCCGGCATGGTGGCCGGGTGGGCGACACAGCGCATAGGCGGCGTGCTCCCCGCCGACCACGGCCTCGGCGGCGGCCTGCGCGGTGGCCGCGCTGGCCAGGATGCCGGCGAAGCTGTCGGCGGTGATCGGGCAGGCCATGTCGTGGAGATGCCAGCCGGCCTGCCCCACCGGATGGCGCGGATAGTGATGGCCGCCACCGCAGGGATGGACGTTGGGGGCGACGATCTCGGCGGCCTCCGGCAGGGCCATCCAGCGGGCGTGGATGGTTTCCAGGAACGCCAGGTAGCGCGGGGCATGGATCCGTGCCAGCCGCTCGCGCAGGCGCTCGCCGTCGCTGCCGCTGTCGCCGGGCGAGGTGAGCGAAAGCCCCGCCTCGGCGAGCCCCCGGGTCAGCAGCTCGGCGCGCACCGGCCCTTCCGGCGAGGGCGCGGGCCGGCCACGGAGCAGGAAGGTCTCCGGGGCGTGACGTTCCTGGTCGGGATGGTAGAAGAGCTTCATGGGCTTTCCTTGCGATGCGCCTCAATCGAGCAGCGAGGGGATCCAGGTGGACAGTGACGGGAACAGCGCCAGCATCACCACCACGGCGATGAAGGCGCCATAGAACGGCAGCGAGGAGACGATGGCCCGCTCGTAGGGCACCTCGGCGATGCGGGCCGCCGTCATCAGCGTCATGCCCACCGGCGGGGTCACGTTGGCGATGTTCAGGGTCACGATCATCACGATGGCGAAGTGCAGGGGGTCGAAACCCAGCGACACCATGGCCGGCACCACCACCGGGCCGATGACCACCAAGGCGGGCAGCACGTCCATCACGGTGCCCAGCACGATCAGCAGCAGGCACACCAGCATGATCTGGATGAAGGGCACGTCGCTGAGGGTGGTGATCAACTCTGCGGCGTCCCGGGCGATCCCCGAGCGGGTCACGAACCAGCCCAGCACCGCCGAGGTGGCCAGCAGGAAGAACACCACTCCGGAGAACTTCACCGTGGTGACCAGGGCCTGCCAGATCTTGTGGGGCGTGAGGTTCCGGTAGAACACCACGCCGATGAAGATGGCATAGACCGCGGCGAAGCCGGAGGCCTCGGTGATGGTGGTCATCCCCGACAGGATGCCGCCGAGGATGATCAGCGGCACCAGCATGGCCGGCAGCGCGGACAGGAAGGCGAGGATCGCCACGCGGATCGGCGTGCCGGCCTGCTTGGGATAGCCCCGCCACCAGGCCAGCACGATGCTGGTGATCAGCAGCGCCAGGGTCATCAGCACCCCGGGGATGATGCCCCCGGCGAAGAGGTCGATCACCGAGATGTCGCGCAGCAGGGTGGCGTAGACCACCATGACCACGCTCGGCGGGATGATCGGGCCGATGATCGATGAGCAGGCGGTGATGGCCGCCGCATACTCGGCGTCGTAGCCCTGCTTCTTCATCTCCGGGATCATGATCTTGCCGATCGCCACGGTGTCGGTGATCGCCGCGCCGGTCAGGCCGGCGAAGAACAGCGACACCGTGACGTTGACGTGGGACAGGGCCCCCCGGATGCGCCCGAACAGGGCGTTGTTGAAGGCGATCAGCTTCTGGGTCAGCCCGCCCTGGTTCATCAGCTCGGCGGTGAAGATGAAGTACGGCACGGCGATCAGCATGTAGCCGGATACCCCGGAGAACATGCGATCGGCGATGATGCCCACCAGACGCTCGCCGCCCAGCGAATAGACGCCGGCGACGCCGGAGATGGCCATGACCACGGCCACCGGGGCGCCGATCAGCAGGACGACGATGAAGGCGATGATGGCAGGGGTCATGAGCGGGACTCCTCCTCGTGGGCGTGGAGCACTTCCTCGATCATCGTCGACTCGTCGACGAAGTGCTCCAGCAGGCTGAAGCCCTGAACCAGGTGCAGCAGGAAGATCACGCCGGACAGCGGCACGGCGGCGGCCGTCCACTTGCGCGAGATCTGGATGTTGTCGGACACCATGTAGACCTGGGTGGCGTTCTGGAAGAAGTCCCAGCCGTACCAGATCACCAGCAGGGCGAAGACCCCGATCACCCCCAGCGTCAGCCCGGCGCACAGCTTGACCAGGGCCTCGGGCAGCACGCGCATCAGCAGCGTCATGGCCACGTGCTCGCCGGAATGCAGGGCGATGGTGGACGACAGCAGGCCGATCCAGGGCAGGAAGAGCCGCGCCAGGGAGTAGGTCCAGCTCAGGGCGTCGCCGGTGAACAGGGTGTAGAGGAAGCCCGTGAAGGAGATGGCCAGCATGCCGAGGATGCAGGCCACGCACACCACGATGGCGGCCTGATTGACGACATCACTGAGCCGGCGGGCCGTGGAAAGTAGGCTCATGGGGGCGCTCCGACGGAAGGAATCGGGCCAAGGGGACGGAACCACCCCGGGGGCGGTTCCGTCGATCAGGCAAGGAACCTCGGCTTACCGGCCGTAGCGTTGATAGGCCTCGTCGGGCAGCGATTCACGCAGCGACTGGACCTCGGCGAGCAGGTCCTCGACCAGCTCGGCGTCGGCGCCGAAGTCCTCGACGATCCAGGCCTTCCAGGCGGGCCGGGCGATCTCCGCCATGCGCTGGCGCTCGTCGGTGGGCATGATGTAGCACTCCTCGAACAGCTCGCAGGACTTCTGCCAGCTGGCCGTGGCGAGCATCGCCGACGCCCCGTGGCTCAGCGCCACCGACTCGCGGGCGGCGTCGACCACGATGCGCCGGTAGTCCTCGGGCAGTTCCTGGAACCAGCTCTCGCTGACCACCCAGGAGGCGCTGTTGTACACGTGGCCGGTCAGGGTGGTGTAGTCGGTCACCTCGTCCAGGCCGTAGGTGGTATTGATCACCGGGGCGTTGAACTGGCCGTCGGCCAGCCCGGTTTCCAGGGCGGTGATCAACTCGCCCCAGGGCAGCGGGGTGGCCGAGGCCCCCAGCGCCTTCATGGTCGCCACGTGGGCCGGATTCTCCTCGGTGCGGATGTTGAGCCCTTCGAGGTCATCGACGGTCTTGATCAGGCGCTCGTTGTTGGTGAAGGCCACGAAGCCGCCGCCGTCGTCGAAGGTGCCCAGGTAGCGCATGTCGGCGGCCTCGATGGTGCCGGACATGAAGTCGGCGAACCATTCGCCGTCGAAGAAGGCCCACGCCTGGCGCCAGTTGTCGAACAGGAAGGGCGTGGTGACCACCTGGTAGTCCGGGTAGAAGGACGACATGGCCCCCGAGGTGAGGATGCTCGACTGCAGGGCGCGACCGCCCGCCTGGACCTGGGAGCCGGTCTCCACCTCGGAGCCCATCTGGCCGCCGCCGAAGATGGTCACCGCCAGGTCGCCTCCGGTCTGTGTCTCCACCTGCTCCTTGAAGTGCACCAGGGCGGGATAGATGCTGTTGTTGGTGAGGTTCTCGGGGATCAGGGTGGCGATGGCCATCTCGTAGGACTGGGCCTGCACCTGGGTGCTGGCGATGGCCAGGGGAAGCGCGGCGATCGCCGCCATGCGGGGTAGCGTCTGGGCTGACATCACATCGACCTCTTGTGGTTGTTATCGACCGGCCGGACCCGGGATCCGGCGCCAGTGACTGACACCCAAGTTAGGTCGAGCCTCCCGGCATTGCTTGCCCGGGACTGCGGCACGCTTGCCCCAGACTCCTGAATCCTCAGTCCCGACGGCGCTCCCGGGAGGGCGCGACCTCGAAATGGCGGCGATAGGCCCGGGAGAAGCTGCCCTGATCGCGGAAGCCGACTAGCGAGGCGATATGGCCCAGACTCAGGTCGCTGTGATTGACCAGGGTACGGGCATGCTCCAGCCGACGCCGCTGGACATAGGCCAGCGGGGTCAGGCCGGTGAGCTCGCGGAAGCGGGCATGGAAGTGGCCGGCACTCAGCGCGCACAGCGCCGCCAGGCGCTCGACGCGGATCTCGTCGGCCAGATGCCGATCGATCCAGGCGTCCAGGCGGGCCAGGTCGAGGCGGGCGCTGGGGGCCGCGGCCTGGGTCGCCTCCTCGGCCAGCGGCTGGGACTCCAGGTGCAGGTAGAGGGCCCGGAGCAACAGGGCCGCGATCTCGCTGTGCAACTCCGGGCAGAGCGTCAGCTGCTGCATCAGGCTGTCGGCCAGGCGATTGAGACGCGATGGCACGCCGAAGAAGCGCGGCCGGTCGAAGAGCCGCTCGATCGCGTCGCCGTCGCGCAGGGTCGGCAGGGTCTCGGCGGGAATGTCCAGCACGAAGGTGCGGTTGCGCCCATCGCCGCGGTACTCGTGGTAGCGCGCGGAGGGGATCAGGCAGCCGCGGCTGCCGGTGATGCGCTCGCCGCTGCCCTCGATGGACAGTTCGGTGGCCCCGCTGGTGGCCAGGATCAGCTGGTGATGGTCGTGCACATGGGCCACATGCTCGTGTTCGAGGGTAGTGGCCCGCAGGTCGAGGAAGGTCATGGCATCCTGCCGACATATCGACGAAGACGCCTTTCACCATGGCCCGGGGCGGTGGAGAACGCAAATCGGCCCCCTCTCAGCAGCGCCCCTGCATGGCCAGGCCGGGAGGGCAGAAACGCGACCGATGGTGGCGGTCGTGATGATGGCGACGACGCTCACCACGGCGGCGGTCCCAGCGACGTTCCCCGCGGCGGTGGTCGTGCCACCAGCGGTCATGGTCGTGATGACGATGGCGATGATGCCGGTGAGAAGGGTCGCCGACCTCGATCAGGGGCCCGGTGTACAGACGCGCCGGCGTATAGCTGCAACCGGCGGCCATCAGGAGACCCCCCAGCATCAGGCCCAGGGCCGCGCCCCGCAGGACGCGGGAGGATGGGATACCTCGAGGGGAGCGCCTCATCTCAGCAGCGCCCTTGCTTGGCCAGCCCGGGCGGGCAGAACCCGCGCCCGTGATCACGGTGGCCGTGGCCCCGATCGTAGTCGTCGTCGATCACGATCAGCGGCTCGGGGCTGATCCGGGCCGGGGAATAGCTGCAGCCGGCCATCAGGGCGGCGGCGACCAGCAGGGCGACGAGGGGGAAGGGACGAAACGACATGCAGCCTCCTTGGCCGGGGTGAACGGCGCCATTCTAGCGAAGCGCCCCGCCCTTACCCATGTGGCGCGGCGGCGACAAGGGCGTCGCCATCGGCCGACGGCTCCCGCCCCCATCCCCGCTACCGCGCCTCACGCCCGAGGCGTCTCGTCCGGCCGCTGCGCCCGGTAGCGATAGCCCACGCCGGTCACCGTCTCGATGCTCCCGGCCTGGGGACCCAGCTTGCGCCTCAGCCCGGCCACCACGGCGTCGACCTTGTTGCTCCACCCCTTGTAGTGGCTGTGCCAGACCTCCTGGAGCAGGCGTTCCCGGGATACCGCCTCCCCCTCCCGATCGACGAGATAGCCGAACACCCCGAACTCCAGGGGCGTCAACGGCAGGCGTCGTCCGTCGGCCAGGACCAGTTCCCGGGCGTCCCGATCCAGCGGCTCGCCGGTGCCGAGCCCCAACTCCGCCGCCGCCAGCCTCGCCAGCCAGTCGTCCACCGAGCCGACCCCGAAGTCGAGCACCGCCGTGGCATGGTCGCGACCGTCCAGGCGGACGTCGTGGGTCGCCAGGTGCCGGAAGCCCAGGGTCGAGGCCACCGCCGCATAGGGCGCGAGATCGGTGACGGTCAGGTAGACCCGGGCCAGGGAGGGTCGCATCTCCATGTAGGTGCGCTTGAGGTCCAGCCAGGCCGCGGCCTGGACGTCGCCCGGGCGCTCCCCCGCCGACTCGCCCAGCCAGCGGCGGATGAACAGCGCTCGGCGCCCCTCGGGCAAGGGCTCCGCGGCCAGATGCGCCTGCCAGCTCGCGGTGACCGGATCGTCCGCCAGGCATTCGGGGGCCACCCGAGCCGGGTCGAAGCGACAGCAGAAGCCCCGGCAGGCTCCCGCCTCGTCCCGGACGACGACGAAGGCCTCGGGGTGGCATCGCCACCAGCGCAGGAGGGCCCGGCCCCCGGCCTCGCCTTCATGGGTCGCGACGATGCGCTCCAGCGCCGCTCCGTGCACGGGACGGGCGGGCTCCACCACCCGTGCCTGAGCCCCCGAGGGGAAGAAGGCCTCGCGCACCACGGGGTTCTCGATCAGGTAGAGCATGTCGGCGGTGTAGCGCCACAGCTCGGAGCTCCCCGTCGCCGCGGCCCGCCGCGTCAGGGCCTGCCAGGCCCGTCGCCGGTAGTCGAGGAAGCGCTCGGGATCCCGGGCGCGCAGGGTGTGGGCCACGGGCTCCTTCACGGCATCCTGCAGGGCGAGGCCGTCGGGGGAGGCCTCGGTGACGTCCAGTCGATGCAGGGTCGCGTAGGCCGGCTCGGCTTCCAGGTCAGGGAAGAGGGCCTGCAGGAGGGGCACCGTGACGCGCCTCACCACCGCCGCGCCCTCCAGCAGACGCCGACGGCCGTCGTCCGCATCGGCGAGGTAGCGCTCGGTCAGCTCGTCCATGACCCGCTGCAGGGAGGCGTCCGTGAGACGGTGGTCCGGCCGGCCTTGCAGGGTGGTCGCCGCCAGGCGGATGGCCAAGGGATGCCCGTGCAGCCAGCGCGCGGCCTCGGCGGCCTGGGCCGGCGCGAGGCCCAGTCGGGTCAGCAGCCGGCCGGCGGCCTCGTCGGCCAGGGGAGCGAGCGGCAGATCCAAGGGCGGAGGGAGCCGCTCGCCGGCGACCCAGCTCATCGAGGGACGGTGGCGGCCGCAGAGCACGAGACACAGGCTGTCGGGCAGCCGGGGCGCCAGCCGGTGGCACAGCCAGGTATCCAGCAGACGCCAGGCCTCGACGCTGTCCAGGACGACGATCCCCAGCGGCGCCCGACCGGCGAGTGCCTCGAGCAGCGCGGGCAGCCCCTCGGCCTCGATGCCGGCCGCCTGGGCCAGGGCCCCAACGCAGCCTTCGGGGGTCGGCTCGAAGTCACGGCAATCCAGCCACCAGCAGGCGGCCTCCCCCGAGGTCTCCCGGACGAAGCGCCGGAGCAGGGCCGTCTTGCCGATCCCGGCCACGCCATGCAGGTGGGCGACCCGGGGACCCTCCGCCTCCAGCAGGCTCCGCAGCCGGGCCAGCTCGACTTCCCGACCGATGACCTCATCCTCGACGATTGGATCGATCACGCTGCTCTCCCCTTCACCGGCGCCGCCATCCGCGCCCTGCCTCCAGCCTATGCCATCCCGTCGCGGCCGCCCAAGGCCGGCACCGTAGAGCGTTCTCATGGAATCCTCATGCCGTTCTCGAGGCAAGGCCCGCCATCCCCGCTATAGGTGAAGTCGAGGAGCCTGTCGGACTTGACCGATCGTCACGAGAATCTCGGATTTCGAGTCAAATTTATTCGATCTATTGAGGCGAATAGCGCGCTATTTAACGAAATAGATCGAATAAAGTTGGCCGAAAGCCCGGGATTCGCAGTAGATCAGCGTTAAGTCCGACAGGCTCCGAGAACCCACGACGGAGGAGACCTCATCATGAACGCGAATTGGCGAGTGGAAGGGACCTACTTCGAGGCCTGTACCTGCAAGGGCGCCTGCCCCTGCCTGGTCGGCAACGATCCCACGGAGGGCAGCTGCGACGCCCTGGTGGCCTGGCACATCGAGCGCGGCCATTTCGACGATCAGTCCCTCGACGGCCTCAACCTGGCCATGGCGCTGCATGCGCCCGGCAACATGACGGACGGCGACTGGCGGGTCGTGGTCTATGTCGACCAGGCCGCCAGCGAGGCACAGCACCAGGCCCTGGTGCGCATCTTCGGCGGCCAGGCCGGTGGTCACCCGGCCATGCTGGCCGGCTTCGTGGGCGAGATCCTCGGCGTGGAGTCCGCCCCCATGGATTTTCGGATCGAGGACCGTCACCAGTCGCTGACGGTGGGCGACGTGGCCAGCGCCACCCTGACGGCCATCGAGGGGCAGGACGGCGGCGACGTGCGCATCAGCGGCCACCCGGTGGCGGTCTCGCCGGGCAACGACCTGGTGGTGGCGCGCAACGAGGGCGTCTCCCACCGAGGCCATGGGCTGGACTGGGCATTCAGCGATCGCACCGCCTTCTATGCCGCCTTCCAGTACCAGGCGGCCTGACCCGAGGAGGCCCACCATGCTGCATAGACCCCTGCAAGCCCTGCCGGCCGGACCTCTGCCCCTGGTGGCCAGCCTGATTCTCGCGGCCGTCGCCGGTTGGGCCTACCTGATCGACATGGCCACTGACATGTCGGCCATGGGCGGCGGCTTCCTCGCCGGGCCGACCTTCGTCATGTGGACGGCGATGATGGTGGCCATGATGCTGCCCACCGCCGCCCCGGCGATCCTGGTCTTCGCCGCGACGACCCGGCGGCTGCCCGGCCGCTCGGCTCCCCTGCCCTACCTGTTCGCCGGCGGCTACCTGCTGGCCTGGACGGGCTTCGCCGCCCTCGCCACGGCGGCGCAGTGGGGGCTCCACGAACTGGCGCTGCTGTCGCCGGACCAGGCGCTGGGCACGCCGACCTGGGCCGGGGTGGTGCTGCTGGGCGCCGGCCTCTTCCAGTGGACGCGCCTCAAGGACGCCTGCCTGCGGGGCTGTCGCAGCCCCATGGGCCTGGTCGCCCAGGGCCTGCCCGACCGCCCCGGCCGGGCACTGCGAGCCGGGCTCCGGCTCGGCCTGTACTGCACCGGCTGCTGCTGGGCCCTGATGGCGCTGATGTTCGTCGGCGGCGTCATGAGCCTGGCCTGGATGGCGGGCCTCACCCTCTGCATCCTGCTCGAGAAGCTGACCCGGCAGCCCCGGCGGCTGAGCCAAGGGGTCGGGCTGGGGCTGATCGCCTACGGCGGCTGGCTGCTGCTGGGCTGACCCGGCGTGACAGGCGCAACAGCTGTCACATCACAACTGTAACGGCCGCCGCCCTCGGTGCTCGGCCTGCCGTCCCTTCTCGGCCATGACACCTTCCAGGACAACCCGTTAGCGACAAGGGCAGGAAGACGACCCGGCTGGCATGCCGCTTGCTCCCTCCTGTGCGGTGATCCACTTCACCGTCCAACAACAACACAGGAGAGTCATGATGAAGACATTCACCCGCACCAGCCTCGCCGCCCTGCTGTTCGGCCTCGCCAGCCAGGCCGCGCAGGCCGAGCTGCCCGGGATGCGCGGCACCCAGCACTTCGGCTTCACCGTCCCGGACCGCCAGGCCGCGGTGGACTTCTTCGTCGAGGTGATCGGCTGCGAGGCCTTCTTCACCATCGGGCCCTTCGGCCCCTTCGAGGACGACTGGATGACCGAGAACCTCGACGTCCACCCCGACGCCACCATCCCCGCCGCCCACCTGGTGCGCTGCGGCAACGGCACCAACCTGGAGATCTTCGAGTACACCGCCCCCGATCAGCGAACCGAACAGCCCCGCAACAGCGACATCGGCGGCCACCATATCGCCTTCTACGTGGACGACATGGATGCCGCGGTGGACTACCTGGAAGCGCGGGACGTGGAGGTGCTCGGCACGCCCAAGACCTTCACCGAGGGCCCGATGGAGGGCCTGAGCTGGGTCTACTTCATGGCGCCCTGGGGCATGCAGCTGGAGATGGTCAGCGTCCCCCACGGCATGGGCTACGAGGCCGATACCGGCAGCCGGCTCTGGGATCCGCGGTTCTAACCGCCGCTCGGCTGGCGGCCCCGTTGGGGCCGTCGGCACCCGGTCATTCGCTTCGGCCGGGGCTCTCGGACCAGCCCCCGGCCTGGAAGCGGATCGCGACGGGCGTGTAAGGTGGTTCGACCACCACGGACAAGGATGCCCCATGGCCTTTATCGAGCTGGACGTCAGGACGGCCTACGTCGTCCACGGCTTCGACGATCACCACCGGGAGATCCGGGAAACCGTCGACGAACCCGACTTCATGACCAAGCTGGTCGCCATCGAGCGCATTCAATCCATCAGCGAGCGTTACATCCTGGTGACCGGCTCCCATGGGCGTGTCATGTACTGGGAATACAGGGGCGAGATGGCACGAGTGAAGGAGACGCTAGCAGGCGCGGGACACCTGCTGACCCGATGACGGCAAGCCCCCTGCCGGCCAGGCCGGGGGAAAGCGCAGGAGGGACGTCGAGCCCGCCACCTGCGGGCATTGGTCCTGCTAGCCACTCGCGAGGAAACACCTTGATCTCTCAGCTGCCGCGATGGGTCGAATACGGCGCCTTCATCCTGGCCTTCACCGCCGGAACCGTGAATGCCGTGGGCCTGCTGGGCTTCGAGCATCAGGCGGTCTCCCACCTGTCCGGCACCGCCACCCTGCTCGGCACGGGCCTGGCCCGGGACGAGTTCGCCCTGGCCCTGCACCTGGCGGGCATCCTGCTCGCCTTCCTCGCCGGGGCCGCGTTGTCCGGCGCCCTGCTGCCGGGACGCTCCCTGCGGCTGGGCCGACACTACGAGACCCTGCTGGCCATCGAGGGCGCGCTCCTGCTGGCCGCGACCCACTACCTGGGGGACGGCGCCACCGGCGGCCACTACCTCGCCTCGATGGCCTGCGGCCTGCAGAATGCCCTGGTGACCACCTACAGCGGGGCGGTGGTGCGGACCACCCACCTCACCGGCATCGTCACCGATCTCGGCCTGATGCTGGGCAGCGTCCTGCGGGGACGCGCCCTGGATCGCCGCAAGGCGCTGCTGTTCCTGATCATCCTCACCGGTTTCCTCGCCGGCGGCGCCATCGGGGCCTGGCTGTTCGCCTGGCTGGCGTTCGCGGCCCTGGCGGTCCCGGCCGGCATCTGCTTCTCCCTGGCGATCGGCTATCGCCTCTATCGCGCCCGCACGAACGCCGGCTGAGGGCACTCCGCCGGCATTGAGCCGAAAACCGAAAAAACCCCCAATCGGCCGGTGACAAATCGAAAAAAACCGCGGATGGTGCGCGCCCGCGACTTTGCTATCGTCGCGCTTGCACACACTCACAGCGCGAGGAGGTAGCCGATGGGCGCAGAGACCCGGCCCGACACGGTCCCCACCACCATGGCCGCCATGCAGTTGGTCGGCCACGGCGACGTGGACCAGCTGGTCTATCGGGAGGACATCCCCACCCCCCATCCCGGCCCCGGGGAGGTGCTGGTGAAGGTCACCGCCACCGCCAAGAACAACACCGACCGCAAGGCGCGCGAGGGCCTCTACCCCACCCAGGACAAGGGCGAGGTGACCTCCTTCGCCATGGGCGGCTCGCCGACCCTGACCTTCCCGCGCATCCAGGGGGCCGACGTGGTCGGCCGCGTGGTCGCCGTGGGCGAGGGCGTGGCGTCCTCGCGGATCGGCGAGCGCGGCCTGCTGGACTTCAACCTCTACCCCGACGACCGCCGCGACATCAACCTGGCCCCGGACTACTACGGCCACGGCGCCGACGGCGGCTTCGCCGAGTACATCGCCGTGCCCTCGGACCAGTTCCACCGGGTGGAGAATCCGGCGCTCGCCGACGCCGAGCTGGCCGCCATGGGCATGTGCTCCTACCAGACCGCCTACCACATGATGACGGCCGCCGATGTGAAGGCGGGGGAACGCATCCTCGTCACCGGCGCCAGCGGCGGCGTGGGCACCGCGCTGATCCAGCTGTGCCGCGCCGTCGGTGCCGTCCCCTATGCCCTGAGCCAGCGCGACAAGGCCGAGGCCCTGCGCGAACTGGGCGCCGAGGCGGTGCTCGACCGCTCCGACATGTCCGACTTCACCGAGCGGGTCAAGGCGGTGACCGGCGGCGCGCCCATCGACGCCGTGATGGACCTGGTCGGCGGCGAGATGACCGACCGCTTCATCGACACCATGATCTTCGACATGACCGCCCGCGCCAGCTACCCGCGGCTGTCCATCGCCGGGGCCAGCGGCGGCAACGTCAGCGAGATCATGTGGACGCGCATCTATCTCTACCAGGTGCAGATCTTCGGCGTCTCCCACGGCACCCGGGAGGAGGCCGAACAGCTGGTGGAATGGATCCGCGGCGGCCAGCTCCAGCCGGTGCTGCATGCGGCCTTCCGGCTCTCCGAGCTGCACGAGGCGGAGCGCTACTTCGTCAACCGCGGCAGCCACTACCTGGGCAAGATCGTCATCGTTCCGGACGCCGAATGGGAACGACACGGCGCCCCCTTTGCGCTCGAGGGCAAGCAATGAGCAAGGAAGACCTCAAGATCCGCCTGATGGACACCCATGCCGGCGGCGACGTCAGCCGCATCGTGCTGGGCGGCATCGATCCGCTGCCCGGCGCCACGGTGCGCGACCAGATGCACTACCTGCGCGACGACGCCGACGGCCTGCGCACGCTGCTGCTCGAGGAGCCCTACGGCATCCCCGAGATGTCGGTGGACCTGATCGTGCCGGCCACCGACCCGGAGGCCAAAGCCGGCTACATCATCATGGAGGTGATGGGCTACCCCATCTACTCCGGCTCCAACACCATCTGCACCGCCACGGCGGTGCTGGAGGCGGGCCTGGTGCCCAAGCAGGAGGGCGTGCAGCGCTTCATCCTGGAGTCGCCGGCGGGTCAGGTGCACATCGAGGCCAAGGTGGTCGACGGTGTGGTGGAGGCCATCACCTGCGAGGGCCTGCCCAGCTACATCGACACCCACCGCGCCAGCATCCATGTGCCGACCATCGGCGACGTCACCTACAGCGTCGCCTACAGCGGCGGCTTCTACGCCCTGGTGGACGCCACCGAGCTAGGCTTCTCGCTGGTGCGCGAGGAGGAGCGCGCGCTGTCCGACTGCGCCTTCAAGATCGTCGAGGCGCTCCAGGCCGAACGCGGCTTCTCCCACTACACCCTGGGCGACGTGGGCCCCCTGCCCTTCCTGCACTTCATGGGGCCGGTGGAACAGGTGGCCGACGACTTCTACCGCTCGCGCTCGACCACCTATGTGCATCCCGGGGTGATCTGCCGCAGCACCACCGGCACCGGCACCTCGGCCCGGCTGGCGCTGATGCACCACGAGGGCCGTCTCAACCCCGGCGACAAGCTCGAGACCGTGTCGCTGCGCGAGACCGGCTTCATCGGCGAGCTCACCGGCACCCGCCAGGAAGGCCCGCACCGGGTGGTGGAGAACACCATCACCGGCAAGGCCTATGTGCTGGCGCACTCGGATATCGTCATCAACCCCGAGGACCCGCTGGTCGAGGACGGCAGCCTGCACCATATCCTCAGTTCGCGGCATCGGGAATGAGCCGCCGGGCCGGCCGATGCCGGCCCGCACCCCGGCCCCACGCCCGCGCTCCTTGCCCCGCCCCGTGCGCCGAGCTTGCGCCGGCTCGGGGCGGGGCCCATGCTGGGACGCCCGCCGCCCACCGCGAGGCCCCCGATGCAGACCGTGCTGATCCTGCTCGACGTCCAGAACCTCTACTACACCAGCCGCCAGGCCTATCGGCGCAACGTCGACTACAACGCCCTCTGGGCCCGCGCCACCGCGGGCCGGCGCGTGATCAAGGCCATCGCCTACGCCATCGACCGCGGCGACGAGAAGCAGCGCCAGTTCCAGAACATCCTGCGGGCCATCGGCTTCGAGGTGAAACTCAAGCCCTTCATCCAGCGCGCCGACGGCTCGGCCAAGGGCGACTGGGACGTGGGCATCACCCTGGACGCCGTGGATCACGCCCCCGAGGCCGATGTGGTGGTGCTGGCCTCCGGCGACGGCGACTTCGCCCCGCTGGTCGACAGGCTGCGCCGGGACCCGGGCGTGCCCGTGGAGGTCTTCGGGGTGCCGCGCTTCACCGCCGATGCCCTGATCCGCGCGGCCAGCCATTTCACGCCCATCGACGACCAGCTGCTGCTGGCCCCTGCCCGGCGCTGACCCGCCCCGCCCTTCGCGGCCGTGCCCACCGGATGCCGCGGGCCGGTCCGGCGGCTCCCCCGCCTGCGCCCATCGTGCCCGCCCGGCCGATGGGCGCATTCGGTCTTCGGCCATGTCTCTCCCGCCGGCCATGCGGCCCGGCAAGCCTCACGCGAGCCGTCTACACTGCATCGCAGCATCGACGTCGACACCGGAGCGCGCATGGCCAACCGTACCCCCGCGGCAGACAGGAAACGCATCGACCTGGCCCTGCAGGGCGGCGGCTCCCACGGGGCCCTGACCTGGGGCGTGCTGGACCGCCTGTTGGAGGACGAGCGGCTGGAGATCGACGCCATCAGCGGCACCAGCGCCGGGGCCATGAACGCCGTGATGCTCGCCGACGGCCTGCAGCGCGACGGCCGCGACGGCGCCCGCGAGGCGCTGCGCGCCTTCTGGGAGGCGGTGAGTCGCATGGCCCGTTTCTCGCCCCTGCGGCGCACCCTCTGGGATCGCCTGGTGGGCAACGACAGCCTCGACCACTCCCCCGGCTACCTGTTCATGGAGGGGCTGACCCGCCTGGTGGACCCGGGCCGCCTCAACCCGCTGGGTTTCAACCCCCTGCGCGACCTGATCGCGGAACAGGTCGACTTCGCCCGGGTCAACGCCTGCGGCCGGGTCAGGGTCTTCGTCACCGCCACCAACGTGCGCACCGGCCGGGCGACGATCTTCCGCCAACCCGACCTCTCGGTGGATACCCTGATGGCGTCCGCCTGCTTGCCGACGCTGTTCCCGCCCGTGAAGATCGACGGCGAGGCCTACTGGGATGGCGGCTACAGCGGCAACCCCGCCCTCTATCCGCTGGTCGACAACCGCGGCTGCAGCGACCTGGTGGTGGTGCAGGTCAACCCGCTGATCCGCCGCAAGCTGCCCGACGGCGCCCGGGAGATCATCAACCGGGTCAACGAGATCACCTTCAACTCGAGCCTGATCAAGGAGCTGCGCAGCATCCGACTGCTCCAGCGATTGATCGAGGCGGAAGGCCTGGAGCTCGAGCGCGTGCGCGCCATGCGCCTGCACCTGATCCACGCCGAACAGGACGTCCAGGAGCTCAGCGCCTCCAGCAAGATGAATGCCGAGTGGGAGTTCATCTCGCGGCTGCACGACCAGGGCCGCGCCTGGGCCGACCGCTGGCTGGCCGATCACTTCGCGGCCCTCGGCCGGCACTCCACCTTCGACCTGGACGCCGTCTTCGACGACACCTTCGCGCCCCCGACCCGCCCCGATGGCGGCGACTGACCAGGCGGGCTTCCGTGGCGTCGAAGGCCACCGACGCCCCTCGCACCGAGTCACCGCTACCCTGGGCCCACCCACTGCAGAGCAAACAACGTGCTCTCACCATGGACGGGCTTGACCCGCACAACACCGCCGGAGATCGCGGTCCACGCCGACGCCAGTGCCCGCGCAATGTGGCCGGCGCGATCCCCCGTGTTATGCTGCCAAACAAAACTTAACATCCTGTTTATTCAGTGCCTTGCTGGCCACTAAGCTCGGCCGGATAACATTGTTGAACGTGCCGGCGCGCTCAACCGATATCAACTCGTTCCACCTGATCACTGCTAGTCATATGGAAGCAACTCTGCGAATCCCACAAAAAGCCGATTATGAGACTATTGCATCCTGGGTGGTCGATGAACGAGCTTGTGCTCGCTGGGCCGGCCCCCTTGTGCCGTTTCCGTTTACGCCCGAGAGCTTACCTGAACTACTCGAGGTCGACATATGTTCCAGTTACTGTTTATCCGACAACAACAACGAATGTGTTGGCTTCGGTCAGTTCTGGGCGACGGATCATGGTGTCGTGCACATAGGAAGAATAATTATTTCGCCCGAATTTCGAGGCATGGGTGCTGGTCGCCTACTATGCGAGAGACTCATCGACAAGGCGCTTCGATCAACTGGCGCCCACAAGGTGACTCTTCGTGTATATCGAGATAACAAGGTGGCCCGTTCCCTATACGCGAGCCTTGGCTTCTTCGTAGTCGAAGCTAAATCCACAGGCGACCTGTTGTTCATGTGTGCAAGGACTAACAAGACACCGAAGGTGGACGCGTGAGACGTGCCACTTCAGTCGGCATCTTGGTGACATGGGCTAACAGGAAAAGAATCCACAGAAGAATCATTCCGGGGCACCGGGCAAAAGATGAAGGTCATAGCGCCATGCTGAGGCTGCCAAATGACGAGGATATTACAGCCACCAATGAGCATGAAGTTAAACCTAGCGGCTATATGCGCCCATCGCGTCTTGCAGCTGAATGTTACCAAGGTGGTTAACCAGTAGCGAAAGTGCACCGGTTTTTCGGTTCGATTTCGTTCCAAACCGCCCCGTCACGCCAGCGCCACACGGAGAAATGAACATTGAAGAATGCTGAAGCTTTTCTGGTGAACTCCTTTACCAAGAATGGCACTGGTGGAAACCCTGCGGGTGTAGTATTACACGCGGACAACCTATCGAACGAAGAAAAGCTAGAAATAGCGCAAGCTGTCGGGTATTCTGAGACTGCGTTTGTGTCTCGAGATGACGAAGTCGATTTCGCGCTATCTTTTTTCACCATAAAGGGTGAGGTGGATTTCTGCGGGCACGCAACGTTAGCTGCATTCTCGACCATGTATCAAGAAGGAATCGTAGCCGCGGGACAGTACCTTCAAAGGACTAAGGCAGGTTTGCTTCCTGTCACCATAGCGTCGGATGGCCATATAGTCATGGAGCAGAAGCCACCCGAACACCTCGGATCTTTTAGCTATAAAGCCATATCGGATCTCATTGGAATAGACGCGGTACTGCTCGAATCAACCCGATTACCGATCGAGGTTATTTCAACAGGCTTACCTGATATTATTGTCCCGGTGCCATATGGACATCTCGACAAAATCAAGCTGAATGAAAGCTTAACAAGGAAGTTCTGTAAAAGGCATGGTGTTATTGGCATCCATGCCTTTGAATTGTGCAAGAACACAAGCAGACTGACAGCAAGCTGTCGAAACTTCGCTCCATCACTTGGCATTCCAGAGGAATCGGCGACAGGGAGTGCTAGTGGTGCATTAGCATGTTACCTGACCAAACACCTTGGCAGATCGCATTCGAATAGCTTTACTTTCGAGCAGGGTCGAGCAATGAACTGCATTTCAAGAATCACAGCGTCGGTTGAGTCAGGCGAATCAGGTATCATGAAGGTCAAGGTCGGTGGTTTTGCTCAAAAGACCGGGGGGCAGCAGGTCCCCGTATGACAAGGCCCTCAAGAGAAATTCGCAGCGGGCGGCATATCTATTATGCGTTGCGCGCAGTACTCAGGGTAGCTTGCAGAGAATCCAGCGCAGTGCTGCTCAAGCCTTAACAGGGTGTGATGCTCTCTGGAAGACCACATGAAATTTTATCGAGCAGAAGAATACCAAGGATCACGCGAGAAACAGTTCCTTCGGTACAGAGACCAGATAAAGACGCTAGCTCCATCCGCAGTGGTGGAGCATATTGGCGCGTCATCGATCCCTATGGCTGTCTCAAAAGGGGATCTGGACATATTTGTCGGCGTGAACAGCGCCGAGTTGGAAAAGGTAGTTCTACGACTGACCAAGCTGGGGTTCCAAGAAAAGCCCGACACCCTAAGAACACCTGAGCTCTGCATGCTGGAATCCACATCAGGTGATGACGTCGCGCTGCAAGTGGTAGCGAAAGGCTCCGAATTCGAGTTCTTCCTCGAGTTTCGCGACATATTGCGTGCGAATGCCGCGCTAGTGCAGCAATACAACGAACTCAAGATGTCTTGTGAAGGGCTATCCCCAGAAACGTATCGAAACAAGAAGTCAGCTTTCGTGGAGCACGTCTTAGCACAGGCACAACAAAGCACCCAGGAGTGACTCGCAACGCGAGGCATCCTCGCTTCAAGGCCAGGTTTGTGCTCAAGGCGCAGTGACTGAAGTTAGGTGGTGTTTCTTACACATAAGAGGATGTTACGGGTTCCTGACGAGGCCGAGAAGGCAGCCGGTCCCCATCACAGGTTACGTCATCGACATCCAGCGACTACAAGGCACCGCGCCCGCCCGGGCCCGTCTCCGCAAGCCGCACCGCCTTGTCCCCTCCGGCCGGCTCGCCTAGCTTGAGAGTCACTCGCCTTGCCCGGCGGCAGGGCCAAGCCGGTGTCGTCACACCCCTCAGGTGCCGATACCCGAAGCGGAGCCGGCATGATGAACGCTACCGACCCTTCCTTTGAGGCGGCCGTGCCCGTCCACCTGACGCTGAACGGCATCCCGGTCACCGCCGAGGTCGCGCCCAACGCCATCCTGCTCGACGTGTTGCGCGATCGGCTGGGGCTGACCGGCACCAAGAAGGGCTGCGATCACGGCCAGTGCGGGGCCTGCACGGTGCACCTCGATGGGCGGGCGATCAACGCCTGCCTGCGCCTGGCCGTGATGTGCGAGGGCCAGGCCATCACCACCATCGAGGGGCTGGCCCAGGAAGGCCGGCTGCATCCTGTCCAGCAGGCCTTCCTCGACCATGACGCCTTCCAGTGCGGCTACTGCAGCCCGGGGCAGATCATGTCCGCGGTGGCGCTGCTCGCGGACCCGCGCGTCCCCGGCGATGTCGGCTCGGTGCGCGAGGCGATGAGCGGCAACCTCTGCCGCTGCGGCGCCTACCAGAACATCCTCGCGGCGATCCAGGATGCCCGCCTGCGCCTGCAAGGCCAGGAGGGCGACGAGGCATGAGGACCTTCGCCTACGCCCGGGCCGACAGCGTCGCGCGCGCGGTGGAATGCCGCCGGGACGACCCGGCCGGCGCCTTCGTGGCCGGCGGCACCACCCTGCTCGACCTGGTCAAGCTCGACGTCATGCGCCCGTCCCGGGTCATCGACATCAACGCCCTGCCGCTGAAGGGCATCGAGCGCCTCCACGACGACCGCCTGCGCATCGGCGCCCTGGTGACCAACACCGATCTCGCCTACCACCCGGACGTGCTCGCCGATCACCCCCTGCTGTCCCAGGCGATCCTGGCCGGCGCCTCGACCCAGGTGCGCAACATGGCCACCACCGGCGGCAACCTCATGCAGCGCACCCGCTGCCCCTACTTCCGCGACCCGGCCGCGGCCTGCAACAAGCGCGAACCGGGCAGCGGCTGCGACGCCCGGCGCGGCATCAACCGCATGCACGCCGTGCTCGGCGGCAGCGAGCAGTGCGTGGCGGTGCATCCCTCCGACCTGTGCGTGGCCCTGGCCGCCATCGGCGCCACGCTCACCCTGAGCGGGCCGCGCGGCGAGCGCGAGGTCGATGTCGCCGACTTCCACCGCCTGCCCGGCACGACACCGCATCTCGAACACGACCTGGACGACGAGCTGATCGTCGCCGTCACCCTGGCGCCGCCGCTCAAGCCGCTGGGCACGGCCTACGTCAAGCGGCGCGATCGCGCCGCCTTCGAGTTCGCCCTGGCCTCGGCCGGGGCCATGCTGTCGCTGGACGAGGGCCTGATCGGCGAGGCGCGCCTGGCGCTGGGCGGGGTGGCCACCAAGCCCTGGCGCTGCCACGCGGCCGAGGCGCTGCTGGCGGGCAAGCGCGCCGACACCGCCGCCTTCGAGGCGGCGGCGGACCTCGCCCTGGCCGATGCCGCGCCGCTCGCCCACAACGCCTTCAAGATTCCCCTGGCCCGCCAGGTCATCGTGCGGGCGCTGCGCGACGCCGCCCGGGCCCATCGGGAGGACGACGCATGAGCGCCAGCCCCGAGCATCGTGTCGTCGGCCGGCGCACCCCGCGCGTCGACGGCGAAGCCAAGCTGACCGGCCGCGCCGACTATACCGTCGACCATCGCCTCCCGGGCATGCTCCACGGCTATCCGGTGCCGGCGAGCATCGCCCACGGCACCCTCGAGACGCTGGATCTCGACGCCGCCCGAGCCATGCCCGGCGTGGTGGACATCCTCCACCACGGGCACTTCCCCGACCTGCGTCGCTCGCCCAACAGCATGCGCCAGGGCAACGCGGTCAGCGAGGTGCGCCTGCCCTTCGAGGACGACCGCATCCACTACCACGGCCAGTACCTCGCCCTGGTGGTGGCGGAGACCCTCGAGCAGGCACGGGCCGCGGCCTTCCGGGTGGAGGCCCGCTATCACACGGACGCGGGCACCGTGGCCGGCCTGGCGGCCGGCGACGCCGAGGGCGACGAGGTCCGCCACTACACGCGCGGCGAGCCCGAGCTCGCCTTCGGGATCGCCCCGGTGATCCTCGACGCGACCTACACCATGGCCGCCGAGAGCCATGTGCCCCTGGAGCCGCACGCCACCCTGGCCGAGTGGCGCGAGGGAGGCCAGCGCCTGGTCGTCCACGAATCGACCCAGGGCGTCTTCTACCAGCGCAACGCCCTGGCGTGCATCTTCGACCTGTCGCCGGAGCGGGTCGAGGTGATCTCGCACTACATCGGCTCGGGCTTCGGCAACAAGCTGTTCATGTGGCCGCATGCCGTCGCCACCGCCGCGGCCGCGCGGATGCTGGGCCGCCCGGTCAGGACGGTGCTGCCCCGCCAGCAGGACATGATGACCACCGGCCACCGCCCCGCCTCGCGCCAGCGCATCCGCCTCGGCGCCGAGCTCGACGGCAGCCTGACCTCGATCCAGCACGACAGCGTCACCGAGACCTCGATGGTCGACCGCTACATCGATGCCTGCGGGGGCGCCACGCCCAGCGCCTATGCCTGCGACAGCGTCTCCACCCGCCAGCGCATCCTCTCGGTCCATCGCGGCACGCCCTGCCCGATGCGCGCCCCGGGCGAGGCATCCGGCCTGTTCGCACTGGAGAGCGCCATCGACGAGCTGGCCGTGGCCCTCGACATGGACCCGCTGGCCCTGCGCCTGAAGAACGACGCCCATCAGGATCCGCGCAGCGGCCTGCCCTGGTCGAGCAAGCACCTCGACCGCTGCCTGGAAAGCGCGGCCGAACGCTTCGGCTGGGCCGCGCGGGATCCCGGCATCGGCGCCATGCGCGACGGCGACGAGATCATCGGCCAGGGCATGGCCGCGGCCACCTGGTTCGCCGCGCGCCAGCCCTGTGCGGCCCGGGTCACGCTGCGCGCCGATGGCACCGTGCTCGCCGCCTGCGGCACCCAGGATATCGGCACCGGCACCTACACCATCGTCGCCCAGACGGTGGCCGAACTTACCGGCGTGCCGGTCGAGCGCGTCGAGGTCCGGCTGGGCGAGACCGACCTCCCCGCCGGCCCCCTCTCCGGCGGATCGATGACCACCGCCTCCACCCTGCCGGCCGTCGCCGCCGCCACCCGCGACGCCCTGGCGGCCCTCCGGAAGGTCGCCACCGGGCCCGGGGGCGCCTTCGAGGGGCTCGACCGCGACGCCCTCGGGATCGAGGCCGGCGCCCTGGTGGCCGAGGGCCGCCGGGCGGACTTCGCCGAGGTGCTCGGGCGTCACCACCTCACCGACATCACCGGCGAGGGCAGCGCCGCGCCGGGGGACGAACGCCAGGCCTACAGCTTTCGCTCCTTCGGCGCCCACTTCGTCGAGGTCCGCTGGGACCCGGGCATCTCCCGGCTGAGGGTGGCCCGGGTGGTCAGCAGCATCGACGTCGGCCGCGCCATCAACCCCGTCGCCGCTCGCCACCAGGTGGAGGGGGCGATCATGATGGGCATCGGCATGGCCCTGCTCGAAGGGCTCGACTACGACCCGCGCGACGCCCGGCTGATCAACGCCAACCTCGCCGACTACCGCATCCCGGTCCACGCCGACACGCCCGAGCTCGACGTCGAGCTGCTCGACTATCCGGACTACCGCTTCAACGAATTCGGCGCCCGCGGCATCGGCGAGATCGGCCTGACCGGCATCGCGGCGGCCATCGCCAACGCCGTCCATCACGCCACCGGCCAGCGCCTCCGGGAGCTCCCGATCACCGTGGAGGCGCTGATGGACAGGCCTTAGCCGTTGGCCCGTCTCGCCGCCGCCAGCGAGCGCCGCGCCCAGTCCCGCGCCAGCTCGAGATCCTCGAACAGCACCTCCGGCGCCTGGTAATAGGACAGCTTCACCACCCTGCCCTGCCGCACATACTCGAAGGCGGGAAGCCCCTCGCGCTCGAAGTCCCCGACGTTCAGCGCATCCGCCTTGAGGTACAGCACCTCGTCCGCCACCAGGGCGAACATCGCCCCGTCATGATAGATGCCGTACCCGCCGAACATCCGCCGCGCGGCGATCGGCCCTAGCAGCGCAAACACATCCTGCAGATACTCCGTGTACTCGCTCATGGCCCTCACGCTCCCTGCCAGCCACTACCGACAGGCTATCGTCCCACGCCAGCGCCCGGGGTGCGATGCAAGGGAGGATGCGTTGAAGACTGTAGAAGGCGCCATCCCGGCTGGACGCTATAGTGGGGCCAAGAAAGCTTAGGCGAGACGAATGCCGGCACGAGCCTGGGTCACCCGGCCTCCGGAATCGCCCCAAGGGGCCTCCCCGCAAACGCGGTATGCTCGTTCAACCGTGTTATGCAGCCGGCACGATGATCGATGTTATGCTGCCGAGCTATACTTAGCCACCTTGGGTTTCAAGGAGATAGAGCGTGGATGGTATGCGGTATAACCCGAATGAACGTGCCAGCTCGTTCAAGTCAATAATGAGTTGGCAGTCTAATACCTGTTAGGCAATCAATGAGGCCCAAGTTCTAATGAAAGCTTTGTTTATAGGTGCGGGAGCAACATATGACTGCGGAATGCCTCTTGTTTGGGAATTAACTGCCGAAATAAGGCGTTGGTTAACTCCCGAAAAAATTATTTCATCTAATGAAAATTGGAAGTCCCAAGGTGGCGGATGGCATAATGATGTTGTCTCACTCCTTGTGTCTCTATTAGAAAACAAGAATTTACATTATGAAAACATCATTGGTGCTATAGAGGTAGAGTGCTCGAGGGAGCGAGATCAGAGTAAGAGGCAGAGCTACTATGCGGCGCTTGGTTTTGTACTTCAAGCTGTATATGGCCTTCTTATGGAACGTCAGGTAAAAAACACTCATTATGCGTTAGCAGCACTGGAGGATTTTTCATCGATCAAGGAAATGTCTCGTAATAACAAGCCACTTTGGGTTTTCTCCTTAAATCATGATTGCATAATTGAGATGTTAGCGCTCAAATGTGGTATACCATTAAAGTCTGGCTTTAATGAAGAAGTCAGTATTCCTATGAAAACTGCTAACGGCTCAATACGTAGCTTCCCCTTTGAGCGGTTAAGTCGTAAATCCATTGAAGAGAATCAATACAGTTTCTTTGGTCACGGTGAGTTTGGGATTAATCTAATTAAGCTGCATGGTTCTTTAGATATATTTGGTCAAGATGACGAGCTTAACTATCTAAAAATAAGCGCAATTGGAAATAATCCAGAATCCCTGTCTTCCCAGATCCAGATTTTAAATCAAATCAACCAAGATATTGCGGTTCGAGATGGCGTCGTATGTACGAATGAGAATATTTATGAGGATGAAAACGGCGAAATTCAGTTTCTAAGGAAAAGCCTGTTATCGGGGGCTCATAAGTTCACAAAAAAACTGAGCCAGATAGCGCCATCTGAGTTTCTTTCTCTTTTCCGAGGTAATCTAAACTATGCCGATGAGCTCATTTGTATAGGGTATAGCTTTGGAGACAAGCACATAGATGATCATATAGTTGATTGGCTTTCCTTCTCGGCCACACGAAAGCTGACCATTGTTAATCCAGGCATCAATGTCTGCCCTGAGAGAATGAAGCATCTGTCTGGGCAGGTGGAATGCAAGCCGATAGGGGCTTCTGATTACTTTACGCAGCTGAGTGATAAAAAATCCACCGTGCTTAAGGATATGCTGCGAAAAGCTAGGTCTGTAGCTCGTGAAAAAATCAAACGAGAGTTGACAGGAAATGCCTAACAATCGCAGGCACGGGGACAAAGTTTCCGCTGCGCTCCAACTTTGCCCGTGCTGCGGGCGTTATAGCTTAGGAGCTTAAATGGATGTAGCGGATTTCTGGCAACCCTTTGAGAAAGAAATCTCAACATTTGATGAGTTGGTTGAGGTTATCAACAAGCTAGCAGAGCGTTCTCAGAAAAGAGGCATCCAGTTTGCGTGGCGTGGCTTGGTCTGCGCAGATTGGGCTCTCCATAGTTCGCTATATCGCCGAATGGTTCTCACCAAAGGAGGCACGCTAAAGGAAAAGGAGTTTGCCTCTGAGGAAGATAAAATCTTGGTTAACCTGCATCGCTGGGGTCTTCATTGGTCCGACCAGTCAGGTCGGCTATCGATTCTAAACCAGCTTGCGATGCTGCAGCACTATGGCGCACCTACCAGACTCGTTGATATTACCTTTAACGCATGGATAGGGGCATGGTTTGCTGTTGAAAAGAAGTGGGACAACGGACGGCCAGTGATGGAGGAGTCCGATGCTCGTTTGTTCGCCATTGATGTGACCGACAGGTTGATTAACGAAAACGCTGAATGGAGGCAATGGGAGGACTCGCTGGTGAGGCCATGGGGGAAGTCCTATGCCCCTCAAATTGATAAGCATTTTTGGACTACCAACGTTTTTGCGTGGAAGCCACCCAACTTAGATGGTCGAATAGCCGCTCAGAATGGTGGTTTTTTGTTCGGTGGAGTTGCTGGCTCAATTAAACCAGACGGGAAAAGGTTTCAATTCCCCAAAGGGGATCAAAATGGGTTCTGGAATATTGAGGATGCACACAAAGCATGTTGCCTTGCATTGCGGCCCCATAAATTTGACCCAAAGCATGGTGGTGTAACCACTGGAGCTCTCTACACATTCCGAATCAAAGCTTCAGCCAAAAAAGAGATTCGGCATCGGCTGGAAAAGCTCTTCGGCTACACACATGCGACGATTTATCCAGACTACACTGGATTTTCGTCATTTGGCGTTTCGCATCTTAAAGCCAGGCCATAACAAATGGCTGTTGTCGGACGCACCTACGCTTGCGCTCCGGTACGCCGCAAAGCCAAGCGTTAAATGGAATCAGAAATGGATTCTTTTCAAGAAATCAAGTCTTTAGAACTGGAGTTGGTAGATCCCGAAATTCGAAAGAATGTTACTCGTCTTCAGGAGCTGCTATCAGATGACTTTCTTGAGTTCGGCAGCTCCGGAATGGTGATCCGTAAGCGCGACATATTAGACTGCGCCGACACTCCGAGCGCAACCACCTATCAGCTCAGTGATTTCGAATTTAAAACATTGGGAAATGAGCACATATTGGTTACGTATCGATCGGTAACATCAGATCGAGAAATAGCCAATCGAAGTTCTATCTGGGTAAAGCAAGATGGTCGTTGGCAAATGCTGCATCACCAATCCACCGTAGTGCCCAGCGCCATTTAAAAGGCGCCATCACGCGGATCAATTTTCCGCTTGCACTCCACCCCCGGTGTAGCGGGCGATAAAAACCTAGAGGACCCAATGTCTGATATTGCTCAAACACCAGAACCTCCGTATTACGCGGTTATTTTTAGTAATCACCGTACTGAAGGGGATCATGGCTACGCCGAAATGGCGGATCGTATGGTGGAGCTGGCTTCCGAGCAGCCTGGTTTCTTGGGCGTGGAATCCGTTCGTGATGGCTTGGGTATCACGGTGTCCTATTGGGAAAGCCTCGACGCGATCAAAGAATGGAAACGCAATTCTGAGCACCGAGAGGCGCAACGGATGGGACATGCAAAATGGTATTCAGCGTTCAAGCTTCGAATCGCCAAGGTTGAGCGCGACTATGGGATTTAGCCAATGACTCAAGCCGATCGACACTCCGCTTCGCTCTGTACCGGCGGCTTATCCCAGGCGGTTAGCTGACTCAGGGAGGCACAATGGAGCCACTTTGGATGCCAACCCCAACTGCCCGGGTAGCTCAAGGACGATAAGGCATTTGATAAAAGCCATGCGCTTCCGCGCATTTTTTCGGAATAGAGAGGGGCTTCCCGCCGGGGATCAGCCACACCGGTTTCTATATGGCTGGCGTCTTCCGTGATCGCAACGCGGGTGCCGTGGCATTCCTTGCTGACTCGTCGCCTGGGCCAGCACCTCCCAATCCTCCGACGCCCTCCACGCCGCCGCCACCGCGGCCACCGGGGAGTGGGGCGGCGACGACATGGGAACAGTGGCTTGATGGGGGCTAAGCTAACAGTGCGCTTCAGCGTGACGCCGGAGCCACGCGGCGGTTCCGGCGTGGCCGAGTTCTATCGTTGTGCTGCACAAGCAGGGGTCGCGATGGATATTGTCGCCCCGACAGGAAGCGTTGTCGTATCAACCGGACCACGTCTCGCGTACCGCGATGTCGGTGAAGGTGAGCCTGTGCTCCTGATTATGGGCGTTGCCGGGTCGCTCGGGTTATGGACCCCGCTCGAGCCGCCGCTTGCTGAAACCCGCCGCATCATTTCGTTCGACAATCGAGGCCTCGGAAGCTCGGAGCGCGGACGGGGAGAGATCAGTGCCGCCGGCATGGCCGATGATGCCGCCGCAGTGCTCGACGCCCTTGGCATCGAGCGGGCACACGTCCTCGGCTGGTCACTCGGCAGTGCCGCGTGTCAGGAGCTCGCGCTGAGACACCCGGACCGCGTCGGCTGCCTCGTGCTGTACGGGACATGGGCACGCCGCGATGGCTTCCAGACCGCGATGCTCACGGGGCTGCGGTCCACGTGGAGCACCGGCGACATCGAAGCCGCCCTCACGGCGTCGGGGGTCCTCTTCTCTCCTCGGCTCCTCAACTCACCGGACTTCCAAGCCATATTCAAGCCCTTCGTGCCCCTTTTCCCGCAGACGCCGGAGCAAGTGCGGGTGGTCGGTGAACAGTGGCAGGCTGCCTTTGCTCACGACACGCTCGCCCGGCTGCCGGAGATTGAAGCACCGACCCTGGTGCTCTCTGGCGAGCAGGATCTTCTCACTTCACGCTGGCAGTGCGAGGAGGTGGCGAACGCGATAGAGGGTGCGGAGATTGCGCGCATCGACGGTCCCGGCTCGAGCCACGCGCTGCATTTCGAACGCACCGAGGAAGTCACGAAGGCGGTATCTGAATTTCTCGACCGGCACCCCCTCCGATGAGCTTCGACCTGGACGGTCGATGAATGCTACCCGACTCAGGGGTAGGGACTCCTGATATCGCCCGTTCGGCAACACCTATTGGGCATCCTCCTCGGAGCAATGATGATGTCGGCCAGCGCCGATGCGGCAAACCGCGATTCCGTGGCGTTGCGCTCAACGCCGCGCTCCGCGCCTGGCCTGCCGCCTTTGGCGCCGGATGTGGCGCCGATCGAAGGCGCCGCGCCTCAGGGAGCGTGATGGACGACGCGGCGACGGAGGAGATTCGAGTCGGGCTCCAGGCGCCGCCGCCATTAGCCGCCGCCCCGCCTTTCTGGCACTATCCCATGCCATCGTTCGAGACCGACCAAGGAGCCCCATGAGCAGAGAGCTGGATGCCTTCGAGCAGACCATGCACCAGGAGATCGACAACTTCCTGAAGGCGGAGCCCGGCAGCGCCAAGCGGCCGGCCCGGCCCGAGCCGGCCGCGGAGAAGTCGACCGCACGGCCTTCGGCCAGCGAGGTCCGCACGGGCCACATCGTCAAGCTCGCCGTGCGCACCAAGCAGCTGGAGATGGACACCGCGTTCGAACACCGATCCTCCAGCATCTCCAAGCTCGAGGCGCAGCTGGAAGCCGAGAAGGCCGCCCGCCAGGCCGGCTATCCCATCATCGGCCATGTGATCGACATCCAGCGGCTCTGAGCGCCACGCCCACCCTGGCCAGAGCTGCGGCCGAACGCCGCGGCCCGCTTGTCGAGCCGCCCCGGCGCGCATAGAATGCCGCGCCATGCCACACGCTCGTCCCTTCATCCTGATGCTGGCCATTCCGGTGGTCCTGATACTGGCACTGGCCGGCGCCATTTTCGGCGGCCAGGTCATCGCCGACAGCCGCCTCGACGGCAGGATCCAGCAGGCCCTGGCCACCGCCCTCGACACCTCGAGCGAGATCGAGCTTCGCCACCTGCAGGAAGTGCAGTACGGCTATGGCATCTGTGGCCTGTACCGCACGGCCGACTCGGAGGAGGGCTACGCTTCCTTCTTCTACGATACCGCCGCCGACCGCCTCACGCTGGATATCGACTCGCGCCGCTACAAGTCGCACTGCAGCCTGTCGGCGATCTGTTGACGGCCGACCACGCCCCCGACCGGAGCCCCACGATGCCGATCCGCGATACCCTGACACGCCTCCCTCGCCGGCTGGCCGGGAGCCTGCTGGCCCTGCTGCTGTCGTCGGGCGCCGCCCAGGCCGCGGATCTGGACGTCTCGGAGGCGCGACTGCGACTGATGCCGGGCGACCTGCCGGGCGCCGGCTACTTCCAGCTGCACAACACCGGCGACGAGGCCGTGACCCTGGTGGGCGCCGACAGCGAGGCCTACGGCAAGGTGATGCTGCACATGACGGTGAGCGAGGACGGCATGTCCAGCATGCACGCGGTCTCCGAGCTCGAGGTGGCCTCGGGCGATACGCTCGAGTTCGCCCCCAGGGGCTATCATCTGATGCTGATGAAGCGCGCCCATCCCCTCGCCGTGGGCGACGAGGTCGAGGTGACGCTCGAGTTCGCCGGCGACCGACGCCTTCCCGTCACCTTCGACGTGGTTTCACCCAGGTCCCTGTAACATGAGAGCGTCCATGCCCACCGCCCTCTGCAAGTGGTGTCTTCCGCTGGTGGCCTCGCTGTGGCTGGTCGGCTGCAGCGACCAGAACTGGCGGACCACGGACATCTCCGAGATCATGCCGCGGCTCGACTTCACGCTGGTGGACGAGAACGCCGAAACGGTGCAGGCCGAGCAATACCTCGGCAAGCCGACGGTGCTGTATTTCGGCTACACCCACTGTCCCGATGTCTGCCCGAGCACCCTGTCCCGCCTCTCCGCGGCGACCCGCCGGCTCGATGAGGCCCTGCGCGACGAGCTCCAGGTGCTGTTCGTCTCGGTGGACCCGACACGCGACACGCCCGAGGTCATGGATCGCTACACGGAGGCGTTCGGTCCGCAGTTCATCGGCCTGACGGGCGACACCGCCCGGCTCGATGCGCTGACCAACCGCTACCGCGTCAGCTACGAATACGGCGACGGGTTTCCCGACGCCAGCTACGACGTCACCCACTCGAGCGCCGTCTTCGCCTTCGACCGTCAGGGCCAGGCGCGGCTCCTGATCCGCGACAGCGATCCCCTGGACAACGTGGTCGCCGACCTGCGGCGCCTGGCGGCGCAGGGCTGACCACCGGCCATCGACGCCCCATGCCGCCTGCCGGCACGGGGCGCGACGCTTGCCCCTGTCGCCCCCCGGCCGAGACCCGCTACGCTGCCAGCAGACACCCCGCCAGGACAGCGTCCATGCATATCGGCATCCTGACCCTGACCTTCGCCCTGCCCGGCTGCGCCTCGCTCAAGGAGAAGCGCCAGCGCATGGGCGGCCTGCACGAGCGCTTCGGCCGCAACCCCGCGGTGGCGGTCTGCGAGAGCGGTGAGCGCAACCGCCTGACCGTCAGCGAATGGAGCTTCGTGGTGGCGGCACGCTCGGTGGCGGAGGTGGAATCCCTGTGCAGCGAGATCGAGGACAAGCTGCAGTGCGGCGTGGACGGCCGGGTCCTCGAGGCGAGGCGCGAGATGCTGTGAGCGGCCGGCGGGCGCGCCCCCGCCGGCCGCTCACGTCGCCTGCAACGCCCGCTCTTCCTTGCGATGCCGCAACGGCGAGATGCCGAAGCAGCGCTTGTAGTCGCGACTGAACTGCGACACGCTGCGATAGCCCACCGCCTCGGCGGCCTGGTTGACGTTGCGGGCCTCCTGGACGAGCAACTGCTGGGCCTTGATCAGCCGCAGCCGCTTCAGGTACTGCAGCGGCGATGCCTGGGCGACCCGCTTGAAGTGCTGATGGAAGGTCGAGGGGCTCATGTTGGCCTGGCGGGCCAGAGCCTCCACCGAGACCTCCTCCGCATAGTGGGCATGCAGGTGCGACAGCACCTGGACGATCCGCGAGTAGTGCCCCTGATGCTGCACCAGGGCACGCAGCGCCGGCCCCTGCTCGCCGCGCAGCGCCTCGAAGACCACGTCGCGCACCCGCTGCGCCCCCATGGCGGCGATCTCGGCGGGGTCGTGCAGCGTCCGCAACAGCCTCACCACCGCCCCCTGCATGCCGTCGGTCATCGACACCGACGCCATGGGCACGGGCGCCTTCTCGTCATCCGCGTCACGTTCGCCCATGGCGGTCACCAGCTCGCCCAGCAGCGCCGGCTCCAGGCGTATCGACACGCCGAGCAGCGGCGACTCGGGCGAGGCATGGGTCTCGCACTCGAAGGGCAGCGGCAGCGTCTGCACCAGGTACTGGCCGGGGCCGTAATGGATCTCGCGGTCGCCGAGGTGACCGATCTTGTAGCCCTGGGCGACGATGATCAGGCTCGGCTCGTACATCAGCGGCGTGCGCGCGACCGGCCGTCGCACCGCCATCAGCGTGACCGGCGACAGCGGCGTCGGGGTGTAGCCGTCACGCTCGACCAGGGGCGCGATCAGCTCGATCAGGGGACATGCATGGGCGTTCGAGACTTGCATCCAGGGTTCCTTTGGTCGAGGGCCGGCAACACGATCGTGACCAATTCGGCGGGGCGAAAGCCCGAATCAGGCTATCACGCACAGGAACAGGCAAGAATGCCGGAGGAACCTCGGTCCTCACCGGCGAGCCCTGCCGCCATAATGTGCCCGTCTCGCCACGAGATCACGGCGTTCGACGAGCCGAGTCCCTGCGCCGACGTTTCGTCGGAGGCGGCGCCGCGCCACCGGCCGATTATGACGATTTCCCGGACATTTGGAGCCAGCGCGCATGGCCTTTCGCAGGAATGCGCAAGAATGCCGGAGAAACGGCGGTCCCTGGCCGCGGCTTCGCTTCCCATAATGTCGACACCCCCGTTTCCCGCACATCGAGAGGAGTCTCGCTTCATGAGCCAGACCCGTGCCTATGCGGCCTTCGCCGCCGATCGGCCCCTGATCCCCTACCCCTTCGAGCGCATGGACAGGGGCGACGTGCGCTACCGCTTCGTGATCGACATGGCCTCGCTCAAGGCCTGATGCCCCGCCGGCCGCGGCCGGCGACGTCAGGAGATGCTCATTCACCGGCCACGACGCGACGCGCTAGGCTGATCTCGCGCCGCCACCAGATTCCAGGAGGGAAAGACACATGCAGTCACGCTACTTCACCATCACCGACCATCCCCAGGGCACCCCGGCACCGGAGCTGTTCGCCCTGCGCGAGACCGCGCTGCCGGCGCTGGCCGAGGGCGAGGTGCGGGTGCGCAACACCTGGCTGTCGGTGGATCCCTACATGCGCGGCCGCATGAGCGGCGTCACCACCTATATCGAGCCCTTCGAGCTGAACGCCCCCCTCGAGGGCGCCGCCATCGGCGAGGTGATCGAGTCCCGCGATGCGGCCTTCCCGGTGGGCAGCCGGGTCCGCCACATGGGCGGCTGGCGGGACGTCGCCCAGCTGCCCGGCGACCGGCTCGAGCCGCTGCCCGCCTACCGGGTGCCGGAACAGGCCTACCTGGGCGTGCTGGGCATGCCCGGGATGACCGCCTGGACCGGCCTCAATCGCATCGCCGAGATGCAGGAAGGCGACAACGTGCTGGTCAGCGGCGCCGCCGGCGCGGTGGGCTCGCTGGCCGTGCAGCTGGCCAAGGCCAGGGGCGGCACCGTGGTCGGCATCGCCGGCTCGCAGGACAAGCTCGACTGGCTCGAGTCCCGGGGCGTCAAGGCGGTGAGCTACAAGGGCCGCGACGCCGCCCAGCTCACCGAGGCGCTGCAGGCGGCCTGCCCCGAGGGCTTCGACGTCTACTACGAGAACGTCGGCGGCACCTGCCTGGAGGCGGCGCTGAACACCCTGCGGGTCGGCGCGCGCATCGCGGTCTGCGGCATGATCGCCCGCTACAACGAGGCGGCCCCCAGCGCCGGCCCCGGCAACCTGGCGATGCTGCTGATCCGCCGCGCCCGCATGGAAGGCTTCATCGTCTTCGACCACTGGGCCCACTACCCGCAGTTCCTCGAGGCGGTCGGCCCGCAGGTCGAAAGCGGCCGGATCGACTACGAGGAGACCGTGGAAGACGGCCTGGAGCGGACCCCGGACGCCTTCCTCAAGCTGTTCGAGGGCGCCAACCGCGGCAAGATGCTGGTGCGCCTGTGAACCGGCCGGGCCCGGACGTAGCGGCGGTGATCCTGGCCGCCGGGGCATCCCGGCGCTTCGGCGCCGAGGACAAGCGCCGGGCCCGGCTGCCGTCGGGCCAGACGCTGCTGGCCGCGACGGTGGCCCGCGCCGCGGCGGCCTTCCCGCGCCTGCGCGTGGTACTCCGCCACGACGACGATCCCGCCGCCCTGGGCCTGGCCCCCGGGACGCCGCTGATCCGCGCGCCCCATGCCGCTGACGGGCTCGGCGCCAGCCTCGCCGATGCCTTCGCCGCCCTGGCCGGGGACGCCGAGCTCGCCGGGGTCGAAGCCGCCGCCGTGCTGCTCGGCGATATGCCGGCCCTGGCCCCCGAGACGCTGACACGGCTCGCGGATCACGCCACGCCAGCGCGCATCGTGCGCCCCCGCCATGCCGGCCGCCCGGGCCACCCGGTGCTGTTCGGCCGCGACTTCTGGGGCGAGCTCACCGGCCTCGACGGCGACCAGGGCGCCCGCGGCGTCATCGCCCGCCACCGGGACCACTGCCTCGAGCTGGAGGTGGACGATCCCGGCATCCATCTCGACATCGACGCGGCCGCGGACCTGGCCACCCTGCCGTCCGCCGGGAAGCCATAGGCGGCGTCCCGAGGGCGCCGACTACACTGACCCGCAACGCCGAGAACGACAAGGAGAGCGACCGTGACGACCCTGACCATCAACGGGCAGACCCACGAGGTCGATGCCCCGGACGACATGCCCCTGCTGTGGGCGATCCGCGATCTCGTCGGCTTTACCGGCACCAAGTACGGCTGCGGCCGCGGCCTGTGCGGCGCCTGCACCGTGCATCTGGACGGCCAGGCGACCCGCAGCTGCATCACCCCGGTATCCGCCGTGGGCGAGCGCGAGATCACCACCATCGAGGCCATCGCCGACGACCCCGCCGGGGCCAGCGTGCAGCGGGCCTGGCGCGAGCTGGACGTGGTCCAGTGCGGCTACTGCCAGTCCGGCCAGATCATGTCGGCCACCGCGCTGCTGCGGGGCAACCCGGCGCCGGATGACGCCGCCATCGACGGCGCCATGAGCGGCAACCTCTGTCGCTGCGCCACCTATGTACGGATCCGCGCCGCCATCCATCAGGCGGCGGAAACGCTCGGCCAGGAGGTGTCCTGATGCACGTATTGGCGAAACGACAGGATCGGCAGGGCGCCGCGAGCCCGCTGCGCATGGTCAACGTCAGCCGGCGCGGCTTCATGAAGGGCGCCTCCGGGCTCGCCCTGGGCCTCTACATGGCGCCGCTGCTGGGCCGCGGTGGCGGGGCCCGGGCCGCCGACGACGGCGGCGAGTTCGCCCCCAACGCCTTCGTGCGGGTGACGCCGGACGGCGAGGTGGTGGTGATCGCCAAGCATATCGAGATGGGCCAGGGCACCTACACCGGGCTCGCCACCCTGGTCGCCGAGGAGCTGGACGCCGACTGGGCGTCGGTGCGCGTCGAGGGCGCCCCCGCCGACACCCAGCGCTACCAGAACCTCGCCTTCGGCATCCAGGGCACCGGCGGCAGCACCTCCATCGCCAACGCCTTCGAGCAGATGCGCAGGGCCGGCGCCACGGCGCGCGCCATGCTGGTGGCGGCCGCGGCCGAGCGGCTCGGCGTGTCGCCGGGCAGCCTGGGCGTGAGCCGCAGCCGGGTCATCCATGAGGCCTCCGGGCGCGAGCTCGGCTTCGGCGAGCTGGCCGAGGCCGCCGCCGGTCGGCCGGTGCCCGGCGAGGTCCGGCTGAAGTCCCCCGAACGGTTCACGCTGATCGGCAGGCAGTGGCTGATGCGCAAGGACGGCCCGGCCAAGACCGACGGCAGCGCCCGCTTCACCCAGGACGTGCAGCTGGACGGCATGCTGATCGCCGTGCCGGCGCATCCGCCGCGCTTCGGCAGCCGGCTGGCCGGCGTCGACGACAGCGCGGCGCTCGCGGTGCCGGGCGTGGTGGCCAGCGTGCGCTTCCCCTCCCCGACCCGCGGCGGCGAGCTGGTCGCGGTGCTGGCGAGCAACACCTGGGCCGCCATCAAGGGCCGCGACGCCCTGACCCTGGAGTGGGACGACAGCCAGGCCTTCACCCTGGGCAGCGAGGCCCTCGAGGCCGACTACCGCGAGCGCGCCGGCCGACCCGGCGACCCGGTCACCGCGCGCGGTGACGCCGCCGCGGCGCTGAACGAAGCCGAACGGGTCATCGAGGCCGACTACGTGGTGCCCTACCTGGCCCACGCCGCCATGGAACCGCTCAACTGCGTGGTCGAGCTCGGCGACGATGGCTGCACCATCCACAACGGCGAGCAGTGGCAGACCATGGACCAGCAGCAGGTGGCCCGGCTGCTCGGCCTGGAGCCGGAGCGAGTCACCATTCACCAGCTCTATGCCGGCGGCAGCTTCGGCCGGCGCGCCAACCCCGTCAGCGACTACGTGCTGGAGGCGGTGGCGATCGCCAAGGCCGCCCGCGACCAGGGCCAGGACGCGCCGATCAAGATGGTCTGGACCCGCGAGGACGACACCCGCGGCGGCCACTATCGTCCCTTCAACTATCACCGCGCCCGCCTCGCCCTGGACGCCGACGGCAACCTGACCGCCTGGCACCAGCGCCTGGTCGGCCAGTCGATCATGACCGGCACGCCGATGGAGTCGATGCTGGTCGAGGACGGCATCGACCCCACCTCGGTGGAGGGCATCGCCGAGCTGCCCTATGCGGTGCCGGCGCTCAACGTCGAGCTGCACACCCCAGGCGACATCGGCGTGCCGGTGCAGTGGTGGCGCTCCGTGGGCCACACCCATACCGCCTTCTCCACCGAGAGCCTGATCGACGAGGCCGCCGCGGCGGCGGGCCGGGATCCCTACCGCTACCGTCGCGAGCGGCTCGATGCGCATCCGCGCTGGCGCGGCGTGCTCGACCTGGCGGCCGAGAAGGCCGGCTGGTCGACCCCGCTCGAGGCGGGCGACGAGGGCGTGAGGCGCGGCCGCGGCATCGCCGTCCACCAGTCCTTCGGCAGCTATGTGGCCCAGGTCGCCGAGGTCTCGGTGGCCGGCGACGGCAAGCTCGCGGTCGACCGGGTGGTGTGCGCCGTGGACTGCGGCCTGGCGATCAACCCGGACATGATCCGCGCCCAGATGGAAGGCGGCATCGGCTTCGCCCTGGCGGCGGCGCTGCACAGCGAGCTGACCCTCGACGAGGGCCGGGTGCAGCAGTCCAACTTCCATGACTTCCAGGTGCTGCGGCTCGACGAGATGCCCGAGATCGAGGTGCACATCGTGCCCTCGGCCGAGGCTCCGACCGGGGTCGGCGAGCCCGGCGTGCCGCCGCTCGCCCCGGCGGTGACCAACGCCATCCACGCCGCCATCGGCCGGCGCATCCGCCGGCTGCCGATCGGCAACCGGCTCGAGGCTTGAGCGTGCGCGCGCTGGACAAGGAGGTGGTCGAGGCCGCGCGGCGCTGGCACGACGCCGGCCATGAGCTGTGGTGGTGCACGGTGCTGTCGACCTTCGGCTCGGCGCCGCGGGAACCGGGCGCCCTGCTGGTCGCCCGGGCCGACGGCCGCCACCTCGGGTCGCTGTCGGGCGGCTGCGTGGAGGAGGACTTCCTGGCCCGGCTCGCGGCGGGCGACTTCCGCTCCCCCGCCCGGGTCGTCGCCTACGGCGACGGCGCCGACGCCCTGGAGGGCAGCCGGGTACGCCTGCCCTGCGATGGGCGTCTCGAGGTGCTGGTCGAGCACTGGCCGGCCGCGGCGCGATCCGCCCGGGCCAGGGTAGGCGACGAACTCGACGCCTACGCCGAGGCCCTGCAAGGGGGCCGGTTGATGGAGCGCGAGGTCGGCCTCGAGGATGGCCGCAGCCGCTGGGCGCCGGCCACGGGCATGGGCCCGGGGGTCGAACGCGGCGAGGCGTCGGTACGGATTCGCGTCGGCCCCGCCGCCCGGCTGGTGGTGGCCGGGATCTCGCCGGTCAGCCAGTACTGCGTGCAGTTCGCCCAGGCGCTGGGCTTCGAGGTGGTGGTGTGCGACCCGCGCCCCGAGGCCTGGGAGGGCTTCGCGGCCGACGACGCCCGCTGCCGGCGAGAGCTGCCGAGCGAGTTCCTGCGCCGCGAGGGGGCCCACCGCATGACGGCGGTGGTGGCCCTCACCCACGACCCGCGCCTGGATGACCTGACCATGCTCGAGGCGGTGCGCGGCGAGGCCTTCTATGTCGGCGTCATGGGCTCGCGGCGCACCTCGGAGAAGCGCGCCGAACGCCTCCGGCGCAGCGGCGGCATCGACGAGGCGGCGCTGTCGCGCATCCGCATGCCGATCGGCCTGGACCTGGGCAGCAAGACCCCGGCGGAGATCGCCCTGGCGACGGTGGCGGATGTGGTCCGGGTCATGCGCGGGCGCTGATCCCGGCGGCTTGTCGCGCCCATACGACGATGCCCCGTCCTGGCGATCCAGGGCGGGGCATCGTCTTCCCGCAGGCGGGGCTCAGCTGGTGGCTTCCCTGGCCGGGGCCAGGCCGTCGTCGGAGGCCGCGAAGCGCGTCTCGGCACTGTGGCTCTCCAGGGCCGCCCGGGCCTTCTGCATGGCCGCGCTGCCGCCCTGGACCCGGCCGGCCTCGTCGGCATGCGCCGCCGACGGGGAGGGCTGGCTCAGGGTGGAGAGTGGCGCCTGGTTGAGCTGCAGGGCGCGCTCGGCGGCATTGTCGGCCTGGGCGGCCAGAGGCAGGGCGGCGATGAGCAGGGCGGAAAGGGTCAGCTTGGCATTCATGATCGGTCTCCTGTTGCGTCGTGTCTCGTCGATCGGGGCCTCGGCCCCGCTGGTGATTAGCACTCTAATCAACGACGCTAACGAACAAAAGAGACCATTTTTGCAATAAAGGTTCGACTTTATCGAAAAAGGCGCCCCGACGCTCGTCGGGCCGGGGCGGCGCCGGCTCGATCAGCCGCTCTCGGGTCGCCGGGCGACGATGGTCCAGGAGCTCGACCCCATCACGATCCTGCCGTCCCGCTCGAAGGGCGCCAGGGCCTCGCGCAGCGCCGCCTCGATCTCGGGGCGCTGGCGCTCGGCCAGCTCGCCGGCCTCGCGGAACACCTCGCCGGCCGGCCCCAGGGCGAGCTGGAAGCGCATGGCCTCCTCCACCGAGCGGCCCACCTCCACCGGGCCGTCGTTGCGGTCGAAGCCGATGTCCTCGAAGCCGGCACTCTCGAGCTGCTGACGCACCACCTCGGGGTTGGCCATCGAGAAGGGGCCAGGGCCACAGGTGCGGGCCTCTTCCCCGGGAGGCGGCAGGAAGTCGAGCACCACCTGCTTGGGGAGGCCCAGCCAGGGGTTGGCCTCGATGTCGCGCCAGACGATGAACATCAGTTCCCCGCCGGGCTTCAGGGCCCTGAAGATATTGCGCATGGCGGGCACCGGGTGCTCGAAGAACATCATGCCGAAGCGCGAGAAGCACAGGTCGAAGTCCCCCTGGAAGGGATAGCGCTCCACGTCGGCGACCTCGAAGCGCACATTGCTCACGCCGGCCTCCGCGGCGCGGCGTCGGGCGTCCTCCAGGAAGGCGTCGACGCAGTCGATGCCCAGCACCTCGCCCTCGGGGCCGGTCATCCCGGCGAGCTGGATGGCGGTGTCGCCCCAGCCGCAGCCCACGTCGAGGATGCGCGCGCCCGGCGCCACCTCGAGGTCCTCGAGGGGCACGCGGCTATGGTAGCTCAGGCCATTCATCAGGATGTCCTGGAAGCGATTGAACTTGTCGGCCAGGGTGTCGTTCCAGAACTCGACGTACTCGCTGGCCGGCTGGGATGTGGAGGATGGACTCATGACAACCTCCCGTGGCGTGCCCCGGCAAGGAGCACTGGCAGGGATCAAGAACCGCGAGACGGCAGGCGGGATAGCCCCATCGCCTGTCAGCATCACGGGGCGTACCTCTTAGTTTTAGCAGGCTCGGTGCCCATCGTGGAGCGTCGATGCCCGAGCAAGGCGGTCATACTCGCCGCCCAGGCTCGAGCCGATCTCGCCTGCGGGTTGAAGGCCAAGGGGCCATTGGCCCCCCACCCTCCTGGACCTGTACTAATCTGAAGCCACCCTGAGCGGGAAAGAATCAGCCCGCACGCCATCGGCCCGTCTTTCGATGACACGTCGTCATCTCCCGAGCCCAGGGGGAGACGGCGGCTTCCCGGTGCAACCGAAGCGCCGAACCGCGGCGGAGGCCTCATCACGGAAGCGCGACGCCACGATGACCCCGCCTTCGAGCGGTGGCCCGCACGCTGCTGGATGAGAAAGGGGGGAACGAGCGATGAATGCAGCCGATCACCTTGGCGCCTATGCCGAGGGCTGGACGAAGGGGGATGCCGACACCATCCTGGGGGCCGTCACCGACGACTACAGGTTCGATGACCCCAATGCCGGCTCCATATCCCGGGATGAGCTTGCCCGCTATCTGTCGGAGCTGAAGGAAACCGTACGCGCGCAGCGTGGCGGCAAGCTTGCCGACCCCTTCATGAAGCTCTCGGAGGTGGTGACGCAGGAAGCCGAGGGCATGCTCACGGCGTGGTGCTGGTGGGCCGTGCCGGGGACCGAGCTCCAGGGCAGCGGCTTGATCAAGGCGGGCCCCGGCGGGGTGAGATCAGAGGTCATCACCTATTACACGAAACTTCCCGCCTGAGCCGTGATACCGGCGCCACGCTCAGTCTCGCGGCACTGGACCGACACGGGGAACTAACCCGGCACCGCCGGGATATTCTGGTTGAAGCGGAACAGGTTGGTGGGATCATAGCGGCGTTTCAACGCCGCGAGCCGTTGATAGTTGGCGCCGAAGGCGGACCTGACCTTGGCCTCGCCCTCGTCCCCCAGGTAGTTGACGTAGGCGCCTTCCTCCAGGAAGGGGGCCGCGGCGTGGAAGCAGCGGCGCCCCCACGCGATATTGGCGCCGGAATCGGCCGGATCGTGCCACATGCGCAACACCAGCACGCTGTGCTGGGCGTGCCGATAGGCGAAGGCGGTGTCCTGGCTCCCCACGCGGCCGATCTCGCCGCCCAGGTGCTCGATAGCGATCGCGGCCAGCGGCGCCGGGAGGTCGTCGGTGAAGGCGTCGACCATCGCGTCGATGGCCGCATCGCTGAAGGTGCGCATGAAGCCCGCCTTCCAGTAGTGCCGCAGCCCGGGTCGGAATACCTCGGCGAGCCGGTTCTGCACCACCGCGTAGGGGACGGGAGCGACGCTATCGAGCAGAGGAGCGCCCATCGAGCGCAGGGGCTGCACCACCTTCTCGCCCTCCTCGAGCTCCCCGCACCAGCAGACGATGATGTCCAGCACGGGGCCCTCCGGCCCCGACAGCAAGGTGGCATCCGCCCGCAGCTCGTCGGGCGCGGCGCTGGACCAGTCCCGATAGCGGCGCAGTACCTCCTTGGCCCGGTCCAGGGGAAAGACCAGTTCGCCGGCCAGCACCGGCCCCACGGGATGCAGCCGATACTCTAAGGACGTCACCACGCCGAAGTTGCCGCCCCCGCCGCGCAGCCCCCAGAAGAGGTCGGGATGCTCGTCGGCGCTGGCGGTCACGAGCTTCCCTTCCGCGGTGACCACATCGGCCGACAGCAGGTTGTCGCAGGCGAGGCCGTACTTGCGGTTGAGATAACCGATCCCGCCGCCCAGGGTCAGCCCCGCGATACCGGTCGAGGGCACGATGCCACCGGTAGTGGCCAGCCCGAAGGCCTGGGTCTCATGGTCGAAGCCACCCCAGGTGGCACCGCCCTCGGCCCGGGCCGTTCGGCGTTCCGGGTCGACATGGACGCTCTGCATGGCCGACAGGTCGACCACCAAACTCCCCTCGCCGACGGCACTCCCCGTCACCCCGTGGCCACCCCCGCGCACGGCCACCGGCAAGTCCGCCTCGCGGGCGAAACCCACCGCGGCCATCACGTCGGCCACCCCGGCACAACGCACGATGGCGGCGGGCCGTGAGTCGATCATGCCGTTGAAGACTCGGCGGGCCTCGTCATAGCCTGCGTCCTCCGGGGCGAAGAGACGCCCCCGCAGCGGCTCGCGCCAGGCCTGGATCGTCGTCGTGTCCAACATGATACCGGCCTCCCGCTCGGTGCCCGATACACCACCGGTCACGGGTGCCACTTCCCTCGCCCTATCGCCCGGCGGATCGTGTCCCTGCCTTCACTATAGCGCTGATCGTCATGGCATAGTCGCCTCAGGCCGTCTCCCGTCGCTCCTCCAGCAACCGCGCCAGCAGGTCGGGGATGGCGGTGTCGGGATCCGGTTCTGGCACCACCTGGGCCAGGGCCACGTGGCTCGCGCCCTGGAAGCGCTGGGGGTCGTCGATGGCGGCCTGGAAGGCGTTGACCACCTCGACCAGCGCCTCGGGGGTATCGCCGACCTGCATGGCGCCGTGAACCAGTAGCGCCATGTCGCGACAGCCGCGCACCCGGCGCCAGCGCTGGGCGGTGCCGACCAGCTTGCGCCCCTGGATGCGCACGTTGAAGCGCCCGTCGCAGTAGGCGCCGGGCACCGGCCCCAGGTCGGCATTCGCCACGCCCAGGGAGGCGAGCCAGTCGCACCAGGGATCGCCGAGGCGGCGATAGCCCCACTCCAGGTGGGCCGCGGAGCTGCCCACCCGGCAACGCACGGCCAGCGCCAGGTTGACCACCGCCGGACTCTGGGGCACCGGGGTGCCGCCGGTGGAGCGGAAGCGGATCGGCCAGTCGCGTTCGGCCAGCCGCGCACGGGCCTCGGGGAAGCCTTCCAGGCGCTCGTGGCGGCGGGGCATCACCAGGGCGCGGTCATGGGGCGACCAGGCCAGCCAGCCGATCGACGCCTCGCCCTGGCAGATCGTGTCGAGCAGGGTCTCCTCGGCGGCGAGCCCCTCCTCCACGGTGGGGCGTTGCAGGGTCATGCTGGAGAAATCGAGCGGGCCGGCCATGGGATCCCCCGGATCAGTGGGTCAGTTCGTCGTCGAAGGCATCGGGCGCGAGGGTCTCGATGCGCTCCCCCAGTCTATCGAGAAAGGCCGCCGCCGGCGCCCCGTTCACCGCGCGGTGATCGAAGGTCAGCGACAGGCCGATCACCTCGGCCAGGCGCACCTCGCCGTCCTCGTCCGGCAGCGCCCGCCACTGGGTGCCGCCGATGCCCAGGATCGCCACCTGGGGCAGGTTGAGGATGGGCGTAAAGTGGTGCACCCGGGAACGCCCCAGGTTGGAGACCGTGAAGGTGGCCCCGGTCAGCTCGCGCACCCCGAGCTTGCCGGCCCGGGCCTTGGCCACCAGGTCACGGCGCGCCTCGGGCAGCGCCCCCAGGCGCAGGTCCTGGGCGTCGAACAGCGCGGGCGCGACCAGCAGGTCGTCGGGCAGCGGCACGGCGAGCCCCAGGTGCACCTCCGGATGCTCGACGATGCGGTTGTCCTCCAGGGTGGCGTTGAGCGCCGGGCACTCGGCCAGCGTCTGCGCCACCAGGCGCAGCAGCACGTCCTGCACCGAGGGCGACGGCAGGCCCAGGGCGCTGCAGCGCCGGCGCAGGGCCGTCACCGCGCCGAGCTCGGCCCCGGCATGGTGGGTGAGCTGGGCGCTGGACTGCAGGCTCTCGCGCATCCTGGCTGCGATCATCCCGCGCATCCCGCGCAGCGGGATCTCGCGGGGCCGGCCGGCCGCCCCCTCGGGGGCGGCGGCTTGGGTCGGTGTCGTCATGGCGACCTCCTCAGGCTTCCAGGCTGGCGATGGTGGTGCCCTTGGCGACCACCTCGTCTTCCTGCTTGGCGATGGCGAGCACGCCGGAGATGGGCGCCTCGATCTCGTACTGGGCCTTCTCGACCATCACCTCGGCCACCAGGTCGCCCTGGGCCACCTCGGCGCCGTCGCTGACCAGCCAGGCGGTGATCACGCCCTCGCCGTCGCCTTCCCAGAGGTCCTCGGGTACGGTAATCGCGGTCTGCATTGGGAGTCTCCTCGTTCAGTCGTTGAGCAGCATCTGATGGAAGGCGGCGACGATCCTGTCGGCATCGGGCAGGGCCCACTGCTCCATCGTCGGCGCGAAGGGAATCGGGATGTCCGGGTAGGCCACCCGGGCCGGGGCGGACTTGAGCCGGTGGTCGTGCTCGACCACGCTGGCGATGATCTCGCCGCTGACGCCGAAGCTGTGGTAGTCCTCGTCGACCACGATCAGCCGCCCGGTCTTGGCCACCGAGGCGCGCACCGTCTCGCGGTCCAGCGGCACCAGGCTCCTCAGGTCGACCACCTCGACGTCGAAGCCCTCGTCCTCCAGCGCCCCGGCGGCGCGCAGGCAGTGATGCACCCCGGCGCCCAGGCTGACCAGGGTCAGGTCGCGGCCCTCGCGGACCACCGCGGCCTTGCCGATCTCGACGCTGTAGGCCTCCTCGGGCACCGGCACGGTGGCGCCCTTCTCGGTGCCCAGCCAGCCCATGCCCTGCAGCGCCTTGTGGTACATGAACACCACCGGGTTGTCGTCGCGGATCGCCGCGGTCATCAGCCCCTTGGCGTCGTAGGCGTTGCTCGGCACCACCACCTTCATGCCGGGCAGGTGGGCGAAGGTGGCGTAGAGGCACTGGGAATGCTGGCCGGCGTCGGAGTAGCCGCCGCCGGTGGAGGTCATCAGCACCATGGGCACCTTGACCTTGCCGCCGGAGAAGTAGGTGTTCTTGGCCATCAGGTTGTAGATGGCGTCCATGCACACGCCGAAGAAGTCGACGAACATCAGTTCGACGACGGGGCGCATGCCGTCGGAGGCCGCGCCCACGGCGGCGCCGATAAAGGCGGTTTCCGAGATCGGCGTGTCGCGGACGCGTTCGTCGCCGAACTCGTCATGCAGGCCGCGGGTGTTGCCGAAGACCCCGCCCAATGGGCCCACGTCCTCGCCCATCACGAAGACGCCGGGGTCGGCGCGCATCGCCTGGGCGGTGGCCTCGGCCATGGCTCGGGCGATGGTCAGCTTGCGTGTCGCAGTGGTAGTCGTCATGTCTGCACCTCGATGGTGGCGTGGCGGCCCGCCTCAGGCGGCGGGCTGCACGATGATCTTGACGTTCTGGTCCTTGCGGTGGACCAGTTCCTCGAAGCCCTTGTCGATGATCTCGGGCAGGGTGATGCGCCCGGTGATCAGCGGCGCCACGTCCAGTGCGCCCTGGTCGATCAGGCGGATGACGTCGGCGAACTCGCCGCTGTAGGCCAGCGAGCCGACCAGTTCCTTCTCGCTGGCCACCAGCTCGAAGAAGTTGTAGGCGCTGGGCTCCTCGAAGATGCCCACCATCACCACCCGCCCGGCCTTGCGGACGGTATCGATGGCGAGCTTGGCGGTGTCCTTGTGGCCGATGCACTCGAAGGCCAGCTTGGCGCCGCGGCCGTCGGTGAGCGCCTGGATCTCGGCGATGGCGTCGCACTCGCTAGGGTCGAGCACCACGTCGGCGCCCACCTCCCGGGCCTTGGCCTTGCGGGCCTCGGACATCTCCAGGACGATGATCCGCGCCGCGCCCTCGGCCTTGGCGCACATCAGGGTGCACAGGCCGATGGTCCCGGCGCCGACCACCACCACGCTGCGCCCCGCCACTCGACCCGCCTTGCGCACGGCGTGCATGCCCACCGCCAGCGGCTCGATCAGCGCGCCGGCCTCGCTGGGAAAGCCGTCGGGCAGCGCATAGACGATGTTGGCGGGCACGTTGACGAACTCGGCGAAGGCGCCGTCGTTCATCAGCCCGGTGAAGGCCAGCCGCTCGCAGAGGTTGTAGCGGCCCTCCCGGCAGTCGGCGCACTCGCCGCAGTGCTGGCAGGCGTCGGCGGCCACCCGCTGGCCGGGCGCCAGCCCCTCGACGCCCTCGCCCACCGCGACGATCTCGCCGCAGAACTCGTGGCCGAGGATGCACCGGCCCTGGGCCCCGGTGAGCGGATGCGGCGCGTCCACCGGGATGAACACCGGCCCGGCCAGGTACTCGTGGAGGTCGGAGCCGCAGATCCCGCACCAGTGGACCCGCACCTGGACCCAGCCCGTCGCCGGGGCCGCGGGGCGCGGCACCGTCTCGAGGCGCACGTCCTGGCGGCCGTGCCAGACCGCCGCTTGCATCGTGTTCATGGCATTGCTCCTGGTCGTTGTTGTCGAGCCATGGCTCGCTCAGACGAAGACGGTGTCCAGCGCCGCCTCCGGGGGCAGGAAGTCGCTGTCCTGGGCGAAGCGGATGGCGGTCTCGACGCGCTCCCGGGCCTCGGCGACCAGGGCCGCGTCGGCGGCCTCGTCGAGCAGGCCGGCCTCGAGCAAGGTGGCGCGGTAGCGGGGGATGGGGTCCCGAGCCTGGAGACCATCCTTCTCGCCCTCGGGGCGATAATCCTCGCCGTCGCCCATGAAGTGGCCGGCCAGCCGGGCGGTCTCGATCTCGATCAGGCTCGGCCCCTGGCCCTCTCGGGCTCGGGCGATGGCCTCCCCGGCGGCGGCGAAGACGCCCTCCACGTCGTTGTCGGCCACGTGATGGCCGGGCATGCCGTAGGCGTCGGCGCGCCGGTCGTTGCGCGGCACGGCGGTGGAGGCCTGCTTGGCCACCGAGATGCCCCAGGCGTTGTCCTCGATGACGAAGACCACCGGCAGCCGCCAGACCGCGGCCAGGTTCAGCGCCTCGTGGAAGGCGCCCTGGTTGGCGGCGCCCTCCCCCATGAAGGCCACGGCGACGCCCGGCTTGCCCTGCAGCTGGCGCGACAGCGCCGCGCCCACCGCCGGGCCCAGGCCCTCGCCGATGATGCCCGAGCAGGAGAAGTTCACGGCCTCGTCGAAGAGGTGCATGTGCCCGCCCCGGCCGCCGGCCAGGCCGGTGGCCTTGCCGAAGATCTCGGCGACCATGGCGTCCAGGTCCACGCCCTTGGCCACGGCGATGTGATGCGGCCGATGGGTGGCGGTGACGATGTCGTCGGCGGACAGGTGGGCGCACACGCCCGCCGCGCAGGGTTCCTGGCCGTTGGAGAGGTGCATCTCGCCGGGGATGGGCCCCTTGGCCATGTTGAACACCGGCGTCTTGCCTTCCATGTAGAGCGTCTCGATGCGCTCCTCGAGGTGGCGGCTGGTCACCATCTGGCGATACATCCACAGCCGTTGTTCGCGGGTCGGTTGCATGGGAATCCTCCGCTCAGAGTTCGCGGCGCTGCATGCGCTCGGCGATGTGGTCGGCCTGGCGCAGCGCCAGGGCGACGATGGTCAGGGTCGGGTTCTCGGCGCCGCTCGAGGTGAACTGGCTGCCGTCGGAGACGAAGAGGTTGTCGATGTCGTGGGTCTGGCCGAAGCGGTTGACCACGCCATCGGCGGGGCGCGCGCTCATGCGGTTGGTGCCCACGTTGTGGCTGGTGGGGAAGTCCGGGACGTGGAAGATGCGCTCGGCGCCGGCGGCCTCGTAGCAGCGCCGGGCCTGCTGCTCGCCGTGGCGGCGCAGCTTCTCGTCGTTGGGGTGGTCGCCCTTGTAGACGATGGGCACCGGCAGGCCGTGCTGGTCGCGACGGGTGTCGTGCAGGGTGATGCCGTTGCGCTCCACCGGCAGGTCCTCGCCGCAGATCCATACCCCGGAGAGGTGGTCGTACTTGTCCAGGGCGCTGGTGATGTCGCGGCCCCAGCCGGCGTGGGTGGGATCCATGAACTTGGCGAAGAAGGGCACCCCCAGCGACATCACCTCCAGGGTGTAGCCGCCGACGAAGCCCCGGGAGCGGTCGAGGCGCGCCTCGTCGGAGATGATCCCGGCGAAGGTGGTACCGCGGTGCATGTGCACGGGCTTGGGCATCACGCCGAAGATGCAGCTGGTGGCGTGGGTCATGTAGTTGCGCCCCACCTGGCCGGAGGAGTTGGCCAGGCCGTCGGGGAACAGCGAGGAATGCGAGTTGAGCAGCAGGCGCGGCGACTCGATGGAGTTGCCGGCCACGCACACCGCCCGGGCCCGCTGGCGGTGCCGGTTGCCGTCGCCGTCGGCGTAGACCACCCCGGTGGCCCGGCCGTCGGCGTCGTGCTCGATGGTGAGCGCCATGGCGCGCGGGCGCACCTCGCACAACCCGGTGGCCTCGGCGCGGGGGATGTCGGTGTACATGGTCGACCACTTGGCGCCGAAGCGGCAGCCCTGCATGCAGAAGCCGGCGTGCATGCAGCGCCCGCGGTCGTCGTACTCCTGGGTGTTGATGGCCATGGGCCCGGCGCGCAGCTGGGTGTAGCCCACCCGTTCGGCGCCGGCGGCCAGCACCTTGAAGTTGTTGTTCCACCGGTGATAGGGCATGCCGGTGGACTCGCCGGTCACCCCCATGTGGCGCTCGGCGCGCACGTAGTAGGGCTCGAGTTCCTCGTAGGAGATCGGCCAGTCCAGCAGGTTGGCGCCGGGAATGTCGCCGACCTCGCTGTGCAGGCGGAACTCGTGGGGCTGGAAGCGCAGCGAGACGCCGGCCCAGTGGATGGTGCTGCCGCCCACACCCTTGACGATCCAGGCCGGCAGGTTGGGGAAGGTCTCGGTGAGCTGGCGGGGCCCGGCGGTGATGCGCTCGTCGAGCCAGGAGATCTTGCGGAACATCTCCCACTCGTCGTTCTCGATGTCGTTCATCTGGTAGCGCTTGCCGGCCTCCAGCACCACGCTCTTGATGCCCTTGCGGGCCAGGGCATGGGCCAGGGTGCCGCCGCCGGCCCCGGAGCCGATGATCACCACCACGCCGTCGTCGTCATGCTCGAAGCGGGTTGTCATGGCGTGTCTCCTCGTTGTCGTTGTGCTTGTCGGTCAGGGCGAGGCGGCGCCTCACAGCCAGTCGATCACCAGATCGTCGAAGCCGCGATGCAGGTAGCCGCCCTGCTGCCAGGAAGCGCCCTCGTAGCCGAAATGCGGCTCCCACAGCTCGGGGTTGTCGTAGAGCCCCACCACCAGGGTGTTGCGGACCCGCTGGAAGAAGTCGCCGTCCTCGATCTCGCGCAGCAGCGCCACCCGGTCGGCCTCCCGGGGCAGCTCGCCGTAGCGCACGCCGTGGGCCGCACGGGCCCGGCGGTCGAGATCGGCCAGGCCGTCGGCGATCAGCGCCCGGTCGCCGTCCAGCAGCGGGCGCAGCGGCTCGAGGTAGTAGCGATCGGCGATGGCTTCGTGGGGGTAGATGTCGCGGCCCAGGCGCAGCAGGCCGGCGGCGAGATCCGGGTCGGCCAGGGCCCAGCGCGGCCACAGGCTGCCGGCGCCGAGCGCCAGCCCGCCGGCGAGCAGGGCGCCCTGCCCGGAGAGGGTCAGGAAGCGACGCCGGCTGAGCGTCGCCCGGGAAGAAGGGGTCATGGCATGGCTCCTCTTGTTGTTCGTGTCCGGCGCGCCGGGCGCTCCCGGCCGCTCGCCCTGACAGGGCAGGTTCCGTGCCAGAATGCGCCGAACGAACGCCAAGCCATTGCCATGAAAGAAAAAACCCGCCGGCTGGCGGGTCCGATGGGCCTCGTGGGGCGGGCGGGTGAAACACCGGGGATTACACTGAACGTGACAAGGGCGTTTACAGGCGGCGTTACAGCTGTAACGGGGGCGACGAAGGTCGCATCTCGGGGCCCGGGCGGGCCCCGTACCTTGAAGGGCACGACAACGACAAGACCATGACGCGCCGGCGCGCCGGCGCGCCGGCGCGAGGCCATGACCATGAGCACCGCCCAGGCACAGCGACAGCATGTCCAGACCATCCTGAACGCCCTGGAAGGGCCCGGCACGGACGAGGACGCGGTGATCCAGCGCTCCTGGCGCCGCTGCATCGATCGCTTCGGGCTCGACCCGGCGGCCCCGAGCCCGCCCCGCTACGTGCCCGACCGCACCCTGCGCGAGCACCAGGACCAGGCCGATGCCCTGCTCCAGGTGGCCCGGGCCGGGGTGGAGCAGCTCTATCGCCAGGTCCGGCCCCTGGACTACGTGGTGCTGCTCACCGATGCCCGCGGCATCGCCGTGCAGTTCCTCGGCGACCGCCACGCCCAGCGCGAGCACCAGCGCACCGGCCTCTACCTGGGCGCCGACTGGAGCGAGGAACACGCCGGCACCTGCGCGGTGGGCACCTGCATCCAGGAGCGCGTGCCGCTGACCTGCCACCACAGCGACCACTTCAGCGCCCACCACATCCGCCTGACCTGCACGGCGGCGCCGGTCTTCGACCCGCACGGCCAGCTGCTGGCGGTGCTCGACATCTCCGCCTATCGGTCGCCGGAGTCCAAGGCCTCCCAGACCTTCGCCCTGCAGGTGGTGAAGCACTACGCGCGGATGATCGAGGACGCCTACTTCCTGCAGCGCTACGGCGGCCGCCACATCCTCTGCCTGGATCGTTCCCGGGAGTTCGTGCAGATCAACCGCCGTTACCTGCTCGCCCTGGAGGAGGACGGCACCCTGGTGGCGGCCAACACCGCCGGGCGCAAGCTGCTTCGCCACCACGAGCTGCCCCTGGCCGGCCCCGGCGAGGCGCGGTCCTTCCGGGCCTGGAACGTCCAGGACCTGCTCGACGCCGAGATCGGCGAGGTCCTCGACAGTCATCGCTACGGCGAGGATCGGGTCCGCGCCTTCCGCACCCACCGCCACCACGAGCTGCACTTCGCCACCCTGCTCGAGCCTCGGCGCCGCCGCGTCGCCCGCGACGACGCCCCTCGCCGGGACGCCAGCCTGGCGCCGCTGGAGGCCCTGGCCGACGACGACCCGGCGATGCGCGACACCCTGACCCGCGCCGCCCGGCTGCGCAACGAGCCCATCAACCTGCTGGTGGTCGGCGAGACCGGCACCGGCAAGGAGCGCATGGCCCGAGCCCTGCACGAGTCCAGCCGGCGCCGCGACAAGCCCTTCGTGGCCATCAATTGCGCGGCCATGCCGGAGTCGCTGATCGAGAGCGAGCTGTTCGGCCACGAGCCCGGCAGCTTCACCGGCGCCCGCAGCAAGGGCATGAAGGGGCTGATCGCCCAGGCCGACGGCGGCACCCTCTTCCTCGACGAGATCGGCGACATGCCGCTGCAGCTGCAGACCCGGCTGCTGCGGGTGCTGGCCGAGCAGGAGGTGCTGCCGATCGGCGCCAGCCGGCCGATCAAGGTGGACCTGCGGGTGGTGGCCGCCACCCACCGCGACCTGCGCGGGCTGATCGACCTGGGCCGCTTCCGGGAGGACCTCTTCTATCGCTTGAACGGCGCCAGCCTGCGGCTGCCGCCGCTGCGCGAGCGGGCCGACCAGGGCTACCTGATCCGCCGGCTGTTCGAGGAGCTCCAGGCCGAGCGCGGCGACCGCCGGGTGCGGCTGCGCGGCGACGCCATGAGCGCCCTGCTCGCCTACCCCTGGCCGGGCAACATCCGCGAGCTGCACAACGCCCTGCGCTTCGCCCTGGCGACCTGCGAGGGCGACGAGATCGTGGTCGGCGACCTGCCCGAGGAATGCGTCAGCGGCCACCTGGCACACCCGGCGGCCCGCTCCCCCGCCGCGGCCGAGACCGGCCAGGCCCGTCCCGGCCGCGGCGAGGACCCGCTCGAGGAGGCCCTGCGCCGCCACCGCTGGAACATCAGCGCCGTGGCCCGGGAGCTCGGCCTGTCGCGCCCGACCATCTACCGGCGCATGAAACGCCTGGGCATCATTCCGCCCAACCAGCAGACATCGACATGACACCCCCGGGGACGGCTCCCCGGGCGGCTGGATAGCCCGGCCGACCTTGTCGGCTCAGACGTGCAGGATCTCTTCCTTCAGCGAGTAGGCGATGCCGAGCACCTCCAGGCGGGTCTGCGGGTCGATGCCATGGCGATCCAGGGCGGCCAGGATATCGTCGAGGGCGGCCATGTATTCCGCCTCGTCGATATTCATGCCCCGGTGGGCCTCGGGCATGCTTCGCCCGCGGTACTCGTGGGGCCCGCCGCTGCCGGCGGACAGGAAATCGCGCAGGTGGCCCTTCACCTCCTCCAGGCGAGCCGGATCCTCGCGATAGGGCAGGAAACGCGCCTGGATGCGCGGGTTCTGCATATGTGCCGCCACGATATCCTCCACCAGCTCGGCGATGCCACGCTCGCCGCCCAGGCGTTCATAGAGGGTCGTACTGGTCATCTCGCACCTCCCGGGCCGGCTGCCCGGCCCTGGCTCATATCGACAGGACGGCGGGCTTCGCCGTCCGCGATAGCCCCGTCGGCGCATGACCACCCGTGGTCGCCCCTCGACCGCTCGGCGACGCACTGCTCCGCCGCCGTGTCCCGCTCCGCCATCCAGCCGACCGGCCTGGGAATGAGTATCGCCCCTCAGGCGTCGGCGTCAATCGACGGCCGCCGCTCAGGCATTGTGGGTGACTCGCCCCAGCTCGCGGATGTCGTAGCCGACCATGGCCGCGGCCTGGTCACCGCCCTCGCCCTGATCCTCGCGGGGGATCCGGCGCTGCTGGACATCGTGGCGCTGTCGCTGCGGGTCTCGCTTCCCGGGCCGCGGGGCGCTGATCGTGGCGCTCAACGCCCTGATGGGGCTGCCGCCGGGGGTGGCCGGCCTCGGCGTCTACCTGCTGCTGTCCCGGGCCGGGCCGCTGGGCGAGCTCGGCCTGCTGTTCACGCCCACCGCCATGGTGGTGCCCAGATGATGCTGGTGCTGCCGATCATCGCCGCCCTGACCCGCCCGGCCCGCACAGCGTTGACGCGCGGCAAGGCAGCGGCAGGCAGGCGCACTATAGTGAAAGGGCCGGTCCCCGCATCTTCCGGCGGCCAGCGGCACGGCGGCGGGTGATTCACCTTCCGGCGTGCCTCCCGCCCCGTCGCGGCGATGCGAGGAAGTGCCTTCGCCTGCTTCAGGGAGCCTGACCCATGACAGGGACGATCATCCGGCACCGCGCCGTCCTCACCACCCCGCTCGCCTCAGGACGCGGGAAGACGCGCCCCTCCGCCCCCCGGCCCCCTTCCCGTCGATAGCCGGGGCCCCATGACGCTGCCCCTGATCCTGCTGCTGCCGCTGCTCGGCGCCCTGCTGCCGGCGCTTTTCCGGCGCGGCTCCTGTCTCCGGCTCGCAGGGCTTGCCGCCCTGCCCACCCTCTCGAGCCTTGCACTGCTGCTGAGCCTGCTGCCGCGGGTCACGGCCGGCGAGACGCTCGTCGCAGAACTCGTCTGGCTGCCGTCCCTGGGCCTCAACCTGGGGCTGCGCCTCGACGCCCTGGGCCTGCTGTTCGCCCTGCTGATCACTGGCATCGGCGCCGTCATCCTGCTCTACGCCCGCTACTACTTCGAGGGCAGCGCCTCGGAGGCGCGCTTCTTCACCCTGGTGCTGCTGTTCATGGGAGTCATGCTCGGCATCGTGCTGGCCGAGAACCTGCTCTTCATGCTGGTGTTCTGGGAGCTGACCAGCCTGGTGTCCTTCCTGCTGATCGGCTTTCACAGCGATCGCCAGGCGGCCCGGCTGGGGGCGCGGATGTCGCTGGTGATCACCGGCGGCGGTGGGCTGGCATTGCTGGGCGGCATCGTGCTGCTGGGCCAGGCCGCCGGCAGTTACGAACTCTCGGTGGTGCTCGAGGCCGGCGAGCGGATCCGCGCCCACGAACACTATGGCCTGATGCTCAACCTGATCCTGCTCGGTGCCTTCACCAAGTCGGCCCAGTTTCCCTTCCACCTCTGGCTGCCCCACGCCATGACGGCGCCGACCCCGGTCTCCGCCTATCTGCACAGCGCCACCATGGTCAAGGCGGGGCTCTTCCTGCTCGCCCGGCTGCATCCGGCCCTGGCCGACACCGGGCTGTGGTTCCACCTGGTCACCCTCACCGGCATGCTGACGCTGATGGTGGGGGCCTTCGTGGCCATGTTCATGCACGACATGAAGGGGCTGCTGGCCTACTCCACGGTGTCCCACCTGGGGCTGATCATGCTGCTGCTGGGCCTGGGCACGCCCCTGGCGCTGGCGGCCGCGCTCTTCCATCTGGTGTGCCATGCGCTGTTCAAGGCCCCGCTGTTCATGATGGCGGGCTACGTGGATCGCGCCACCGGCACCCGCGACATGCGCCGCATCAACGGCATGTGGCGCTTCATGCCGGCGCTGATGGCGCTCTCGGCGATTCCCGCCGCGGCCATGGCCGGCCTGCCGCTGATGAGCGGCTACGTGAGCAAGAAGATGCTGTTCACCGAGAGCCTGTGGCTGGCCACGCCGCAATGGGCGACGCTGGCGATTCCCGCCTGGGTCACTCTGGCCGGGCTCTTCTCGGTGGCCTACTCGATTCGCATCTTCCACAACGTCTACTTCAACGGGCGCCCCGTCGACCTGCCCCTCTGGCCGCCCCGCGAGCCCAGCGCGGCGGCGCTTTCGCCCATCGCGCTGCCGGTGCTGGCCACCCTGCTGGTGGGCCTGGCACCCCAGGGGCTCTACGCGACCTTGATCCATCCGGCCTTCGAGGCCGCGCACCAGGCCGCGCTTCCCGCCTACGACCTCGCGGCGCTGGGCGACGCCCGGACGGGGTTGATGAGCCTCGTCGCCCTGGCGGGGGGTGCGCTCTTCTACGCGATCCGCGGCCCGCTGTTTCGCCTCCACGCCCGGCTGCCCGAGGTGGATGCCAAGGAGATCTTCGACTGGGCCATGCGCAGCGCCACCGAGCGCTCCCAGCGCCGCGTCTTCCAGCTCGAGAACGGCTCGCTGCAGCGCTACCTCACCTTCATCATGTTCACCGTGGTGGTGCTGGTCGGCGTGGAGCTGCTCGCCGTGGCGCGCTGGGACGGCGGCGTGCCGCTGGGCCCGCTCGACCCGCTGACCGTGCTCGCCGCCGTCCTGCTCTGCCTGGCGGCCATCGGCGTTGTGGTCTTCCACCACTACCGGCTGCCGGCCCTGCTGCTGCTCGGGCTGACCGGGCTCTTCGTGACCGTCGCCTTCGCGCGCTTCTCGGCGCCGGACCTCGCCCTGACCCAGCTGATGGTCGAGGTGATGGCGGTGGTGATCATGATGCTGGCGCTCTCCTTCCTGCCCCAGACGTCGCCCCGGGAATCCACGCGCTTAAGGATGGCGCGCGACCTGGCCATCGCCGGCCTGGTGGGCGGCGGGGTGGCGGCCTTCAGCTTCGCCATCCTGACCCGTCCGCAGCGCACCATCTCCGACTTCTTCCTCGCCCAGAGCCTGCCCGGCGGCGGCGGCACCAACGTGGTCAACGTGATCCTGGTGGACTTCCGCGGCTTCGATACCCTGGGCGAGATCACCGTGCTCGGCATCGCGGCGGTGGCGGTCTTCGCCTTCACCCGCGACCTGCACCTCAAGGAGCGGGTGGTCGACACCCAGCCCGGGCACTGGGTGGCCGAGCCGCACCCGATCATGCTCGGCACCGTGGCCCGGCTGGTGCTGCCGATCGCCCTGCTGGTCTCGGCCTACATCTTCCTGCGCGGCCACAACCTGCCCGGCGGCGGCTTCATCGCCGGGCTGATCACCGCGGTGGCCTTCACCCTGCAGTACATGGCGGGCGGGCTGGTCTGGGCCCAGGCCCGCATGCTCACCGCCTTCCGGCCGCTGATCGGCGCCGGCCTGCTGATCGCGGTGATCACCGGTCTCGGCAGCTGGTTCTTCGGCCGCCCCTTCCTCACCTCGGCCCACGGGCACGTTCATCTGCCGCTGGTCGGCGAACTCGAGCTGGCCACCGCCATGCTCTTCGACCTCGGCGTCTACGCCACCGTGGTGGGGGCGACGCTGCTGGTGCTGGCCAACCTCGGCAAGCTGATGACCGTGGCCGGCCCCGGCAAGGAGATCGGCTGATGGAGCTGCTCTACGCGATGACCCTGGGCGTGCTGACCACCTGCGGGGTCTACCTGCTGCTGCGGGCGCGCACCTTCACGGTGATCCTGGGCCTCACCCTGCTCTCCCACGCCGTGAACCTCTACCTCTTCGCCTCGGGCCGGCTGGTCGCCGGGGCGCCGGCCATCATCGGCCTCACCCAGGGCTCGGCGGACCCGCTGCCCCAGGCACTCGTGCTGACCGCCATCGTCATCGGCTTCGCCATGACCGCCTTCGTGGTGGTGCTGGCCCTCAAGGCGGCGGTGGAGCTACGCAACGACCACGTCGACGGCGAGAACCCGGACGAGGATCGCCTATGACCCATGCGCTGATCCTGCCGATCCTGCTGCCGCTGATCACCGGGGCGGGCCTTCTGCTGCTCTACCGGCTGCCCTTCGCCGTGCAGCGCCTGGTCGGCCTGGCCAGCACCCTGGGCCTCACGCTGCTGGGCGCCTGGGCCCTGGGCGCGGCGGGCGGCGGGGAGTACCGGCTCTACCACGCCGGCGACTGGCCGGCACCCTTCGGCATCGTGCTGATCCTCGATCGCCTCTCCGCCCTGATGCTGGCGCTGACCGCCGCCCTGGGGCTCGCCTGCCTGCTCTACGCCGGCCGCGGCATCGACCGCCGCGGGGCGCACTTCCACGCCCTCTTCCAGTTCCAGCTGGCCGGCCTCAACGGCGCCTTCCTGACCGGCGACCTGTTCAACCTCTTCGTGTTCTTCGAGATCCTGCTGATCGCCTCCTACGCGCTGCTGCTCCACGGCGGCGGGCGGGCGCGCAGCCGCGCCGGGCTGCACTACGTGATCATCAACCTGGTGGGCTCGGCGCTGTTCCTGGTCGCCCTGGGCACCCTCTACGGGCTCACCGGCACCCTCAACATGGCCGACCTGGCCCTCGAGGTGGCCGCCGCCCCGCCGGGCGACGCGCCGCTGCTGGCGGCGGCCAGCATGGCGCTGCTGGTGGTGTTCGGCATCAAGGCCGCCATCCTGCCGCTGCTGTTCTGGCTGCCCCGCGCCTACTCGGCCTCCAGCGCTCCGGTGGCCGCGCTCTTCGCCATCATGACCAAGGTCGGCGTCTACGCCATCCTGCGGGTCTTCCTGCTGGTCTTCGGGCTCGGCGAGGCGCCGGTCAACGCCGCCGCCTGGCAGTGGCTCTGGCCGCTGGCCCTGCTGACCCTGGCGCTGGGCGGCGTCGGGGTGCTGGGCTCGGATAGCCTGCGCACCCTGACCGCCTACCTGGTGATCATCTCGGTGGGCACCCTGCTCGCCACCCTGAGCCTCGTCACCCCGGCGACGCTCGCCGCCGCGCTCTTCTACCTGCTCCACAGCACCGGCATGGCGGCCGCCTTCTTCCTGCTCGCCGACCTGCTGGGCCAGCAGCGCGAGGAGGGCTACGACCGCTTCTCGGTGGAGGCACCCATGGGCCATCGCGGGGTGCTCGGCGGCCTGTTCTTCCTCGCCGCCATCGCCGCGGTGGGCCTGCCGCCGTTCGGCGGCTTCGTCAGCAAGGCGTGGATCCTCCAGGCGAGCATCGGGGAACCCCGGGGGCTCTGGCTGTGGGGGGGACTGCTGGCCGCGGCGCTGCTGACCCTGATCGCCGTCAGCCGCACCGGCAGCCGCTGGTTCTGGCGCCCGGGCCCCGCCGCCGCGCCGCGCCCGCTGGATCGCGGCGGCCTGGCCGTCGTCGTCGCCCTGGTGGTCCTCAACGGCGGGCTGGCGGCGCTGGGCGAGCCGGTGATGGCCTATCTCGCGCTGACCGCAGAGCAGCTCCTGACGCCACAGGCCTACGTCGCCGCCATGCTGCCGGAGACGCTGGCCCTCTCCATGGAGGTCGCGCCATGACGCCGCTCGCCCGCTTCCGACGGTTCTGGCTGCCGCATCCGCTGTTCTCGCTGTTCCTGGCCCTGCTGTGGCTGCTGATGGTCAATGAGCTCAGCGTCGCCCACGCCCTGCTGGGGCTCGCCCTGGGCGTGGCGATCCCGGTGGTGACTCACGCCTTCTGGCCCGAGGAGGCGAAGATCCGCCGCCCGCTGCCGCTGCTGCGCTACCTGGGGGTGCTGCTGCTCGACATCCTGCGCTCCAACCTGGTGGTGGCGCTGCGCATTTTGCGCCCCGCCCGGGAGCTGCGGCCGGGCTTCTTCACCTACCCGCTGGCGCTGGACGACGACTTCGCGATCACCCTGCTGGCGAGCACCATTTCGCTGACGCCGGGCACCGTCTCGCTCCACCACGACGCCGAGGCCAACACCCTGCTGATCCACGCCCTGCACCTGGAGGACGAGGCCGAGGCCATCGCCAGCATTCGCACACGCTACGAGCAGCCCCTGGAGGAGATCTTCCGATGATCGCCATCGTCGTTCCCATCGCCATGACGCTCTTCGCCGCCGCCGCCCTGCTGAATCTCTACCGTCTGGCCATCGGTCCGGACATCGTCGACCGGATCCTGGCGCTGGACACCCTGATGATCAACAGCATCGCGCTGATCGTGCTGGCCGACCTGCGCATGGGCCTCGGCGTGCTCTTCGAGCTGGCGCTGCTGATCGCGCTGATGGGCTTCATCGGCACCGTGGCCATGAGCAAGTACCTGGTGCGGGGGGACGTGATCGAATGAGCCCCCTCGACATGCCGGTCCTCCTGCAGCTCATCGTCGCCGCCTTCCTGCTGGTCGGGGCCCTGGTGGCGCTGATCGGCTCCTGGGGCCTGGCCAAGCTGCCCGACTTCTACACCCGTCTGCACGGCCCCACCAAGGCCAGCACCCTGGGCGTCGGCTGCACCCTGATCGGCTCGCTGCTCTACTTCAGCCACCAGCAGGACGGCGTCTCGGTGCAGGAGGCCCTGGTGACGATCTTTCTGTTCGCCACCGCCCCGGTCAGCGCCCACATGATGGGCAAGGCGGCCCTGCGCCGTCGCCTCGGGAGCGTGCCGGACACCCGCAACATACCGGACCGGTCCCGGCGCGCCTCCAGCCAAGCGAGCGACAGGCGCTGACCGGCCGCTCCACGGCTCAGGCATTGTGGGTGACTCGCCCCAGCTCGCGGATGTCGTAGCCGCCCATGGCCGCGGCCTGGTCGGCGAGCCGGGGTTCCCGGGCGAAGGCCAGCAGCCGCTGCATCGGCGGCTCGAAGTAGCCGCGTCGACGCAGGGCCAGGTCGAAGGCCTCTTCATGCAGCGCCACGAAGGCCAGTCCCTGCCGCCGGGCCGCGGCCTCCACGCCCAGACCGGCATCGGCCGCACCCTGGCGGATCGCCAGCGCCAGGTCGTCCTCGCTGCGCGACGGGTGGGGGATGAAGCCGAGCGCCTCCGGCGACATCCCGGCGCGCGCCAGCAGCCAGTCCAGCAGGCGCCGCGCCCCGGCGCCCGCCTGGCGATGCGCGACGCGTATCCCGGGGCGAGCCAGGTCCGCCAGGCCGCGGATGCCCAGGGGATTACTCGGGGCCAGCAGCAGGCCCTGGCGACGCACCGCCCAGCGCACCATCACCAGGTCGCGCAGGCCGGCCAGCCCCAGCGCCTCGGGGCGGTTGTAGCGCCCGCTGGACGGGTCGATGAGGTGCAGCCCCGCCACCATGGCCTCCCCCGCCAGCAGCCGACGCACCCCGTCGCCGCTGCCATGGCACAGGGTGGCCAGGCCCGCGCCGCTCTCGCGCAGCGCCCACTCCAGCAGCGGATCCTGGCTGCCGGCGAGCACCGCCGGCACCGGGCGCGCGCCGGGCGCATCGCCCTCCAGGTGGCTCATCAGCCACAGATCGAGACTCTGGCGGGGAAACAGCAGCTTGCCGGTGGCCCGGGTGCAGGGGATCTGCCCCTGGCGGGCCAGGTCGTAGACCTTGCGCGGCTTGAGGCGCAGGTAGTCGGCCACCTCGGCGGTGGTCAGGTAGGCATGGTCCGGCTCCATCGTCGCTCCCCCGCGCCGCGGCCTCAGCGGCATTCTGATGCATATGACTGCATATTTTTCAGCACTCCCTGCGTTCAGCGTAGCCAGGGCACATGCTGCCTGTGAATGCTTCGGAGCACGCCATGCCCCACGATTCCGCCCTGGCCACCGCCGTCGCCCTGATCCTCGCGGGGGATCCGGCGCTGCTGGACATCGTGGCGCTGTCGCTGCGGGTCTCGCTCGGCGCGGTGCTGATCGCCGCCCTGCTGGGGCTGCCCCTGGGCGCGGCGCTGGCCCTGTGGCGCTTCCCGGGCCGCGGGGCGCTGATCGTGGCGCTCAACGCCCTGATGGGGCTGCCGCCGGTGGTGGCCGGCCTCAGCGTCTACCTGCTGCTGTCGCGGGCCGGGCCGCTGGGCGAGCTCGGCCTGCTGTTCACGCCCACCGCCATGGTGGTCGCCCAGGTGATGCTGGTGCTGCCGATCATCGCCGCCCTGACCCGCCAGCAGGTCGAGGCGCTCCACGACGAGTACCGGGAACAGCTGCGCTCCCTGGGCCTGTCGCGGCCGCGCATGATCCCCACCCTGCTGTGGGACGCCCGCTTCGGGCTGATCACCGTCATCCTGGCGGGGTTCGGGCGCGCCAGCGCCGAGGTGGGGGCGGTGATGATCGTCGGCGGCAACATCGACGGCGTCACCCGGGTGATGACCACGGCCATCGTGCTGGAGACCAGCAAGGGCGACCTGCCCCTGGCCCTGGGGCTGGGCATCGTGCTGCTGGGCCTGGTGGCGCTGGTCAACGCCGGCGCCCACCTGATCGGCGAGGCGGCGAGGAGGCGACTCGGATGAACACCATGCTGCAGGCGCCCGCCCTGACGGCGGTCGCGCCCCTGGCCCTGGAGGCGGTGGACTTCGTCCATCGCGGCCAGCCCCTGCTCTCGGACGTCTCGCTACGCCTGGCGGACTGCCGGCGGACCCTGGTGCTGGGCCCCAACGGCGCCGGCAAGAGCCTGCTGATGCGCCTGGCCCACGGCCTGCTCGCGCCCAGCCAGGGCCGGGTGCACTGGGAGGGGGCGGCGCCGCGCCAGGCGATGGTCTTCCAGCACCCGGTGCTGCTCAAGCGCAGCGCCCTGGACAACCTGCTCTATGCCCTGGCGGTCGCCGGCACCCCCTGGCGCCACCGCCGCCCCCTGGCCCGGGCGGCCCTGGCACGCTTCGGGCTCGCGGCCCTGGCGCGGCGCCCGGCCCGGGTGCTGTCCGGCGGCGAGCAGCAACGCCTGGCGCTGGCCCGGGCCTGGCTGCTGGAGCCCGGCATGTTGTTCCTCGACGAGCCCACCTCGTCCCTGGACCCCGCCGCGATCAAGGCGGTGGAGGCGGCGGTCGACGACTTCCACCGCCGGGGCACCCGCATCCTGATGAGCACCCACGACCTGCACCAGGCACGCCGCCTGGCCGACGAGGTGGTCTTCCTGTGCGGCGGGCGCCTGCTCGAGCACGCGCCCGCCGAGCGTTTCTTCACGGCCCCCGACACGCCCGAGGCGGCGGCCTTCCTGCGCGGGGAGCTGATCGACTAGCCCACACAAGGAGCCTCACCATGCGCCTCGCCGTCTACCTCGCCGCCGCCCTGCTCGGCCTCGCCGCCGGCGTCCAGGCCCGGGCCGAGCCCCCGCACATCGTGCTGGCGTCCACCACCTCCACCCAGAACTCGGGGCTGTTCGATGCCCTCATCCCTCGCTTCACCGAGGCCAGCGGCATCCAGGTGCGGGTGGTCGCCGTGGGCACCGGCCAGGCCTTCGCGCTCGCCCGCCGCGGCGATGCCGACAGCCTGCTGGTCCACGACACCGAGGGCGAGCGGCGCTTCGTCGCCGAGGGCCACGCCAGCGAACGGGCCGACGTCATGTACAACGACTTCGTGCTGATCGGCCCCGCCGAGGACCCGGCGGGCATCGCGGGTGCCGAGAGCGCCGAGCAGGCGCTGGCGCGCATCCATGAGACGCAGGCGCCCTTCGCCTCCCGCGGCGACGACAGCGGCACCCACCGCGCCGAGCGGCGGCTGTGGGACGCCGCCGGCATCGACCCCGGCGGGGACTGGTACCGGGCGCTGGGCAGCGGCATGGGGCCGACGCTCAACACCGCCGCCGGCATGGACGCCTATGTGATGGCCGACCGCGCCACCTGGGTGGCCTTCGACAACCGCCAGAACCTCGCGCTGCTGTACGAGGGCGATCCCACGCTGTTCAACCAGTACGGGAGCCTGCGCCTCTCCGAGCAACGCCACCCCCACCTCAGGCACGAACTGGCCGATCGGTGGCACGACTGGCTGCTCTCCGACGCGGGCCAGCGGGCCATCGCCGACTTCACGGTCAAGGGCCAGCAGCTGTTCTTCCCCAACGCCGACCAGGCGACTCGACACGGGCGGGGCCTGCGCGACTAGGCTGAAACCAGCGCCTCGTTCGACGCCCCCGACGGGCGGTGCGGAGTGCGACCTTGGTCGAGCGACTCCCTGGGTGCACTTTACGTTAACGTAAACCTGGCCTAGGCTAGCCGTATCCACCCAACTGCCTGATGCGCCCGGCTTCGGCGCATGAACCGACTCACACGGGAGATCGCCATGCACGCCCCCTACAAGCCCCTCGACTTCGGTCTCGACGACGAGCTCAACATGCTGCGCGATCACGTCAACGCCTTCGCCCGCGACGAGATCGCCCCCCGTGCCGCCGAGATCGACGAGCACAACGAGTTCCCCAACGACCTCTGGCAGAAATTCGGCGACATGGGCCTGCTCGGCATCACCGTGCCCGAGGAGGACGGCGGCAGCGGCATGGGCTACCTGGCCCACTGCATCGCCATGGAAGAGATCTCCCGGGCCAGCGCCTCGGTCGGCCTGTCCTACGGCGCCCACTCCAACCTCTGCGTGAATCAGCTCAAGATCAATGCCAACGCGGAGCAGAAGGCCAAGTACCTGCCCAAGCTGATCAGCGGCGAACACGTCGGCGCCCTGGCCATGTCCGAGCCGGGCGCCGGCTCCGACGTGGTCTCCATGAAGCTGCGCGCCCGCAAGGAAGGCGACCGCTACATCCTCAACGGCAACAAGATGTGGATCACCAACGGCCCCGATGCCGACGTGCTGGTGGTCTATGCCAAGACCGACCCCGAGGCGGGGTCGAAGGGGATCACCGCCTTTATCATCGAGAAGGGCATGAAGGGCTTCTCCACCGCCCAGAAGCTCGACAAGCTGGGCATGCGCGGCTCCAACACCTGCGAGCTGGTGTTCGAGGACTGCGAGGTGCCGGAGGAGAACGTGCTCGGCGAGGTGGGCCGCGGCGTCAAGGTGCTGATGAGCGGCCTGGACTACGAGCGCACCGTGCTGGCCGCCGGCCCCATCGGCATCATGCAGGCCGCCATGGACATCGTGGTGCCCTACGTTCACGAGCGGAAGCAGTTCAACCAGTCGATCGGCGAGTTCCAGCTGGTGCAGGGCAAGGTGGCCGACATGTACACCACCCTGAACGCCTGCCGCGCCTACCTCTACGCCGTGGCGGCGGGCTGCGACCGCGGCCAGACCTCGCGCAAGGACGCCGCCGGCGTCATCCTCTACTGCGCCGAGAAGGCCACCCAGGTCGCCCTGGACGCCATCCAGCTGCTGGGCGGCAACGGCTACATCAACGAGTACCCCACCGGGCGGCTGCTGCGCGACGCCAAGCTCTACGAGATCGGCGCCGGCACCAGCGAGATCCGGCGCATGCTGATCGGCCGCGAGATCTTCAACGAATCGGCGTAACCCCAGCCACGAGCCGCGGGCTTCGGGCCACGAGCCGCTCGAAGCTCGAAGCTCGAAGCTCGAAGCTCGAAGCTCGAAGCTCGAAGCTCGAAGCTCGAAGCTCGAAGCTCGAAGCTCGAAGCTCGAAGCTCGAAGCTCGTCAGAGGATATTCCATGGCAGTGCTAACTACCCAAATCAATCCGCGCAGCGAGGGCTTCCAGGCCAACGACGCGGCCATGCGCGCCGAGGTCGGCCAGCTGCGCGAGCTGACCGCCGCCATCCGCCAGGGCGGCGGCGACAAGGCCCGCAAGCGCCACGAGTCCCGCGGCAAGCTGTTCGTGCGCGACCGCATCGACCACCTGCTCGACGAGGGCTCGCCCTTCCTCGAGTTCTCGGCGCTGGCCGCCCATGAGGTCTACGACAGCCCGGTGCCCGCCGCCGGCGTGGTCACCGGCATCGGCCGGGTGTCCGGCGTGGAGTGCGTGATCGTCGCCAACGACGCCACCGTCAAGGGCGGCACCTACTTCCCGCTGACCGTAAAGAAGCACCTGCGCGCCCAGGAGATCGCCCGCAAGCACCGCCTGCCCTGCCTCTACCTGGTGGACTCCGGCGGCGCCTTCCTGCCCCGCCAGGACGAGGTCTTCCCCGACCGCGACCACTTCGGGCGCATCTTCTACAACCAGGCCACCCTCTCCGCCGAGGGCATCCCGCAGATCGCCGTGGTGATGGGCTCCTGCACCGCCGGCGGCGCCTACGTGCCGGCCATGGCCGACGAGTCGATCATCGTCAAGCAGCAGGGCACCATCTTCCTGGGCGGCCCGCCGCTGGTGAAGGCCGCCACCGGCGAGTCGATCAGCGCCGAGGACCTGGGCGGCGCCGACGTCCACGCCAAGCAGAGCGGCGTGGCCGACCACTACGCCGAGAACGACGCCCACGCCCTGCAGTTGGCCCGGCGCTGCGTGGCCCGGCTCAACTGGCAGAAGCGCGGCGAGCTGGCCATGCAGGCGCCCAAGCCGCCGCGCCTGGATCCCGAGGAGCTCTACGGCATCGTCGGCACCGACCTCAAGAAGCCCTTCGAGGTCCGCGAGGTCATCGCCCGCATCGTCGACGACTCGGCCTTCGACGAGTTCAAGCGCTACTACGGCGACACCCTGGTGACCGGCTTCGCCCATATCCACGGCCATCCGGTGGGCATCGTCGCCAACAACGGCGTGCTGTTCTCCGAGAGCGCCGTCAAGGGCGCCCACTTCATCGAGCTCTGCGCACAGCGCAAGATCCCGCTGATCTTCCTGCAGAACATCACCGGCTTCATGGTCGGCTCCAAGTACGAGCACGAGGGCATCGCCAAGCACGGCGCCAAGCTGGTCACCGCGGTGGCCTGCGCCAAGGTGCCCAAGTTCACGGTGCTGATCGGCGGCAGCTTCGGTGCCGGCAACTACGGCATGTGCGGCCGCGCCTACGACCCCAACCTGCTGTTCATGTGGCCCAATGCGCGGATCTCCGTCATGGGCGGCGAGCAGGCCGCCGGGGTGCTGGCCCAGGTCAAGCGCGAGCAGATCGAGCGCGAGGGGCGCGAATGGACGGCCGAGGAAGAGGCCGCCTTCAAGCAGCCGACCCGCGATCAGTACGAGCACCAGGGGCACCCCTACTACGCCAGCGCACGGCTCTGGGACGACGGCGTCATCGACCCGGCCCAGACCCGCGACATCCTGGGCCTGTCCCTGGCCGCGGCCATGAATGCCGAGGTGGAAGAGACCCGCTTCGGCGTGTTCAGGATGTAGGCCCACGCTTCGCGCCAGCCACGAGCATCGGGCTACGGGCCACGAGCAGCCCGAAGCCCGAAGCCCGAAGCCCGAAGCCCGAAGCCCGAAGCCCGAAGCCCGAAGCCCGAAGCCCGAAGCCCGAAGCATGCAGGGTACCGATATGACGACACAGACATATTCAAGACTCGAGATCGACGACCGCGGCGTGGCCCGGCTGACCCTCGAGCGCCCGGAGGTCCACAACGCCTTCGACGACCATCTCATCGCCGAGCTCAACGACCACCTGCAGCGGCTCGGCGAGCTGGCCCACCGTGGCGAGGTGCGCTTGCTGGTGCTGGGCTCGGAGGGCAAGAGCTTCTCCGCCGGGGCCGACCTGAACTGGATGAAGCGCATGGTCGACTACGACTTCGAGGACAACCTCGCGGACTCCCGCGAGCTCTCGGCGCTGATGCACGGCCTGGACACCCTGCCCTGCCCCACCGTCTGCCGCGTGCAGGGCGCCACCTTCGGCGGCGCCGTGGGCCTGGCGGCCTGCTGCGACGTGGTGATCGCCTCGGAGAAGGCCAGGTTCTGCCTCTCCGAGGTCCGCATCGGCCTCTCGCCGGCGGTGATCAGCCCCTACGTGCAGCGGGCCCTCGGCGAGCGCCAGATGCGCCGCTACGCGCTGACCGCCGAGGTCATGGACGCCGCCACCGCCGAACGGCTGGACCTGGTCCACCGGGTGGTGGAGCCCGATGCCCTCGACGAGGCGGTGGACGCCATGGTCGAGACCCTGCTCGGCACCTCGCCCCAGGCCAGCCGCGCCACCAAGGCGCTGCTCGCCGAGGTCGCCCGGGAGCCCGACAGCAACGCCACCCGCGACCACACCTGCCGCATCATCAGCGAGCTGAGGGTGAGCCACGAGGGCCAGGAAGGCCTGGCCAGCTTCTTCGAGAAACGTCGCCCCGCCTGGGCCCCCGACTCCTCATCGAACACGGAGCGCCGTAAATGACCCAGACGAACACCCCCAACGCCCAGCGCTTCGACACCCTGCTGGTGGCCAACCGCGGCGAGATCGCCTGCCGCGTGATGCGCACCGCCCGCCGCATGGGCCTGCGCACCGTGGCGGTCTACTCCGACGCCGACGCCAACGCCCGCCACGTGCGCGAGGCCGACGAGGCCGTGCGCCTGGGCCCGGCCGCCGCCCGGGAGAGCTACCTCAACGTCGAGGCGGTGGTCGAGGCCGCCCGGCGCACCGGCGCCGGCGCCATCCACCCCGGCTACGGCTTCCTGTCCGAGAATGGTCCCTTCGTCGAGGCCCTGGACGCCGCCGGCATCACCTTCGTCGGCCCGCCCGCCTCGGCCATCGCCGCCATGGGCGACAAGTCCGCCGCCAAGGCGCGCATGCATGACGCCGGGGTGCCGCTGGTGCCCGGCTACCACGGCGAGGCACAGGACGACGCCCTGCTGCGCGACGAGGCCGAGCGCATCGGCTACCCGGTGCTGCTCAAGGCCAGCGCCGGCGGTGGCGGCAAGGGCATGCGGGTGGTGGAGTCCGGCGAGGCCTTCCAGGCCGCCCTGGACGGCTGCCGCCGCGAGTCCCAGGCCGCCTTCAATGACGACCGCATGCTGATCGAGAAGTACCTGGTCCAGCCGCGCCACGTCGAGGTCCAGGTGTTCTGCGATGGCCATGGCGACGGCGTCTACCTGTTCGAGCGCGACTGCAGCGTGCAGCGCCGCCACCAGAAGGTCCTCGAGGAGGCCCCTGCCCCCGGCATGACCGAGGAACTGCGCCGCGAGATGGGCGAGGCCGCCGTGCGCGCCGCCAAGGAGATCGGCTACGTCGGCGCCGGCACCGTCGAGTTCCTGCTCGACGTCGACGGGTCCTTCTACTTCATGGAGATGAACACCCGCCTCCAGGTGGAGCACCCGGTCACCGAGATGATCACCGGCCAGGACCTGGTGGAGTGGCAGCTGCGGGTGGCCATGGGCGAGCGCCTGCCGCTGGCCCAGGACCAGCTGACCATCACCGGCCACAGCTTCGAGGCGCGGCTCTACGCCGAGGACCCGGAGCAGGACTTCCTGCCCGCCACCGGCACCCTGACCCGCTTCGCCATGGACCTGGCCGGCGCCGGCCTGGACCCGGAGCGGGTGCGCCTGGACAGCGGCGTGGAGACCGGCGACGCCGTCTCCATGCACTACGACCCCATGCTGGCCAAGCTGATCGTCCACGCCGACGATCGCGCCCAGGCGCTCGCCACCCTCAACCGGGCCCTGGCCGCCCTGGACGTGCGCGGCGTGGTCACCAACCGCGGCTTCCTGCAGCGCCTGGCCACTCACCCGGCCTTCCGCGACGCCGATCTCGACACGCGCTTCATCGAACGCAACGAGACGACCCTGTTCGCCGAGCGCCGGCACGAGCCCGAGGCATTCGCCGCCGCGGCCCTGATCGGCCTGCACCAGCTGGCCCGGGAGTGCGAGAGCGCCTCCCCCTGGGATCGCCACGACGGCTTCCGCCTCAATGCGCCCCACACCATCCGCATCGCCCTGTGCGATCCGGCCCATGCCCAGGACGAGGATGACGCCGAGACCGTGACCGTGGTCGAGGGCCGGCGCGAGCACGAGGATTCGCCCTGGCAGCTGACCCTGGACGGCAGGACCTTCGCCGCCACCCTGGCGCCGCTGGAGGGCGACGCCGTGGCGGTGACCCTGGACGGCCACCGCCGCCGCCTGCAGGCACGCCGCGACGGCCACGTGGTGGTGATGGTCGACCCGCAGCGGGAGACCCGGCTGTTCTGGCGGCGCATCGACGCCATCGACCACGGCCACCACGAGGCCGAGTCCACCCTCACCGCGCCCATGCACGGCACCGTGGTGGCGCTGCTGGTGGAGGCCGGCGCCCGGGTGGAGAAGGGCATGCCGCTGATGGTCATGGAGGCGATGAAGATGGAGCACACCATGACCGCCCCCGCCGACGGCCACGTCGAGAGCTTCCACTTCGCCGCCGGCGACACCGTGGGCCAGGGCGACGTGCTGCTGGAGTTCGCCGCGGACGAATAGGGGCAGGTTCGAGGTTCGAGGTTCGAGGTTCGAGGTTCGAGGTTCGAGGTTCGAGGTTCGAGGTTCGAGGTTCGAGGTTCGAGGTTCGAGGTTCGGCAGACAGGATGATGGTGCCAAAGGAGTGAGCCAAGGGGTTTCCTTGCCCCTCGCGCCTCACCCCTCGCAGCACTCGTCGGGTGCGTTCGCAGGCTCGCTTAGCCGACCTACCCTGAGGCACCAAGGTTTTCGTGGGAGCGCAGCTTGCTGCGCGAATGGCGCCGCCAGGCGCCCAGGATATCCCACCAAAGCGCCAAAGCCGCCGCCGCTCACGCGGCGGATCGCGCTGCAAGCAGCGCTCCTACAAGGAGACAACCTATGACATTCCCCAACTCCGTCCGCCTGGTCGAGGTCGGCCCCCGCGACGGGCTGCAGAACGAGCCCGAGGCGATCGGCACCGAGACCAAGCTGGAACTGATCGACCGCCTGGGCGCGGCGGGGCTCGCCCATATCGAGGCGGCCAGCTTCGTCTCGCCCAAGTGGGTGCCGCAGATGGCCGACCACCGCGAGGTGATGACCGGCCTCGAGCGCCGCGAGGGCATCGTCTACTCGGCGCTGACCCCCAACCTCAAGGGCCTGGAGGCCGCGCTGGAATGCGGCGTCGAGGAGGTCGCGGTGTTCGGCGCCGCCTCCGAGTCCTTCTCCCGGAAGAACATCAACTGCTCGATCGCCGAGTCCCTGGAGCGCTTCGCCCCGGTGCTCGAACGCGCCCGGGAGGCCGGCGTCCGGGTACGCGGCTACGTCTCCTGCGTGCTCGGCTGCCCCTACGAGGGCGAGATCGCCCCCGCCAAGGTCGCCGAGGTGTCCAAGGCCCTGCATGACATGGGCTGCTACGAGATCTCGCTGGGCGACACCATCGGCACCGGCACCCCGCTCAAGGCCAAGCGCATGCTGGAGGCCGTGGCCAAGGACGTGCCCTTGGCCCGGCTCGCCGCCCACTTCCACGACACCTACGGCCAGGCACTGGCCAACCTCTACGCGGTGCTCGAGGAAGGCGTGGCGGTGGTCGACAGTTCCGTGGCCGGGCTCGGCGGCTGCCCGTATGCGAAAGGGGCTTCCGGCAACGTGGCCAGCGAAGACGTCGTCTACCTGCTCGACGGGCTCGGCATCGACACCGGCATCGACCTGGACAAGCTCGCCGCGACCGGCGGCTGGATCACCCAGGCCATCGGCCGGCCCAACCGCTCCAAGGTCGGCGTGGCGCTGGCCGCCAAGGGATGACCCGGCCTTGAAACCGCCGATGCCATCCATGGCTTGCCAGCGGACGGCATCGGCGGCGTTCTCAGGCGTTGTCCGAGAGGTCGACAGGTGAGGTAGTGATCTCTTCTTCGTCCAGCAGGCCGGCCTCTTCCAGCAACCATTCGCGGAACTGTCGCGCGATGGGTCGCTCCAGGCCTTCCCCCGCGCTCACCACGTAGTAGGCCTGATCGCAGTTCAGCGGACGGTCGTCCAGCACCACCAGCTTGCCGGCGGCCAGCTCGGCCTGGTGGAGGTCCCGGCTACCGAGCAGGGCGCCCTGGCCGGCGATGGCCGCCTCCAGCGCCAGCAACCCGTTGCCGAAACGCAGCTCGCGCAGCGCGCCGACGTCGCATCCCTGCTGCCGAAACCACTCCTGCCAGCCGTAGGGCTCGTTCACGCGGGTCAGGGTGCCGTCGCACAGCAGCGGCAACTCCCTCAGGGTCTCGATGCCGTCCACGGTGGAGGCCAGCTCCGGGGCGCCAAGCGGCACCAGGTCCAGGCTCAGCAGCCGGCGAGGCGCTAGGTCCGGGTAGTTGCCGTAGCCGAGACGCACCGAGACATCGATGCCGGCCCGCTTGAGATCGGCCACCCCCAGGGCGCTCTCCCGGGCACGATCCACCGTGTGCAGGCTCGCCTGCAGCCTCACCTCGGCGTCGGGGCAACGAGCGTAGAAGCGGTGCAGGCGCGGCACGATCCACTTGGTGGCGAACAGCGGTTCGGCGCACACCGTGACGACCAGGCGTTCCTCGCCATAGGAGCGGATCTTGTCCACCGCCCGCCCCAGGGTCTGGAAGCCCTCATGCAGCTCCGGCAGGGCCCCGCGGGCGGCCGGGGTCAGGCTGACCCGTCGGTGGTGGCGGACGAACAGGTCGACGCCGAGATACTCCTCGAGCGCCTTGATCTGATGGCTGATCGCCGCCGGCGTGACATTGAGCTCCTTGGCCGCCGCGGCGAAGCTCCTGGTGCGCGCGGCGACCTCGAAATAGGACAGGGCGATCAAGGGGGGAAGTCGTGACATGACCCATACTCGCTGAGAGTGGCGTTGGCCACCGGCCCGACCGAGCGACCCGATGAAGGGTCACTATAATCGTTGCCGAGGCGAACGCCATACCGCCCGCCACCTGGCCATCCCCTCCTGTCGCCGCGCCCTCAGGCCGGCAGGCGATTCTCGAGCTGCCGGCGCAACTGGAACTTCTGGATCTTCCCGGTCGAGGTGGTCGGCAGTTGGGTGAAGATCACCTTCTTGGGGGCCTTGAAGCGGCTGATGTTCTCCCGGCAGAAGCGGATCAACGCCTCCTCGCTCAACTCGCTGCCGGGACGCAGCTGGACGAAGGCCGCGGGCACCTCCCCCCACTTCTCGTCCGCCATCGCCACCACCGCGGCCAGCTCGACGTCGCCGTGGCGCTGGATGACCTCCTCGACTTCCAGGGAGGAGATGTTCTCCCCGCCCGAGATGATCACGTCCTTGAGCCGGTCGCGGATCTTGATGTAGCCGTCCGCTTCCACCACGCCAAGATCACCGGAGTGAAACCAGCCACCGGCAAAGGCTTCCCGGGTGGCGGCCTCGTTGCGCAGGTAGCCCTTCATGACGATGTTGCCCCGGAACATGATCTCGCCCACCGTCTCGCCGTCGGCCGGGACGGGCTCCATGGTGGCCGGGTCCAACACCGTCATGCATTCCTGCAAGGGGTAGGCCACCCCCTGGCGCCCGTTGAGCCGGACCCGCTCCTCCAGGGGGCGCTCATCCCAGCCCGCCTGTTTGGCGCACACCGACGCCGGGCCATAGGTCTCGGTCAGGCCGTAGACGTGGGTCAGCTCGATGCCGAGGGTCTCCATCCGCGCCAGCACCGATGCCGGGGGCGCCGCGCCGGCGATCAGCCCCGACACGGGGTGATCGATCGGCTCCTGTGCCGCCACGGCGGCGTCGGCGATCATCGAGTGGACGACGGGCGCGCCACAGTAGTGGCTGACCCGGTGCCGCCGGATCAAGTCCAGGATCAGCGCCGGATCGACCCGGCGCAGGCAGACGCTGGTCCCGCCGATCGCCGCCAGGGTCCACGGGAAGCACCAGCCGTTGCAGTGAAACATCGGCAGCGTCCAGAGATAGACCACCTCGGCGGGCAGCGTCCAGGACAGCACGTTGCTGACCGCATTCAGGTAGGCGCCGCGGTGGTGGGTGACGACGCCCTTCGGGTTGCCGGTGGTGCCGGAGGTATAGCCCAGCGCGATCGCATCCCACTCGTCGGCCGGCGGCTGCCAGTCGTCCAGCGCCGGCTGCTCGGCCAGCAACGCCTCGTACTCCAGGTCTCCGAGGAAGCGTTCCGCCCCCTGGCTCGGGTCGGAGACGTTGATCACCCGCGGCGCCGGCCCCTCCAGTCGGGCCAGGGCCTTGTCGACCACGTCCGCGTACTCGGGATCGACCAGCAGCAGCCGTGAGCGGCTGTGATCGAGGATGAAGGCCACCGCTTCCGCATCCAGGCGAACGTTGATCGCATTCAGCACCGCTCCCACCATGGGCACGCCGAAGTGGGTCTCGTACATGGCCGGCACGTTCGGCAACATGACGGCCACGGTGTCGCCCCGGGAGATGCCGAAGTGCCGCAACAGGGAGGCCAGCCGACGACAGCGGTCATAGGTCTGCCGCCAGCTGTAGCGCGTCTCGCCGTAGATCAGCGCGGTGCGGTCGGGATACACGGCGGCGGCCCGTTTGATGAAGCTCAAGGGGGACAGCGCCACATGATTCGCCGCGTTCTTCTCGAGCGCCTCATTGAAATGGCAGATATCGTTCATGGATCAACCCCCTTTTATCGTAGGGAAGGGTTCATAACCCGGCCTTGCAACCGCCACCACGGCGGTACGAGCCATTGAATGTCCAGCCGTCGCCACGCCTCTCGACGGTCATCGAATGCACGCCGCGGTACGGGGCGCCGTCTACAAGGTCGACGAGCGCAGGCACTGTTCAGGCATTGCCTAGGGACGACAGATTTATGTTGCGAGCGAAGAGAGGTTGGCCGCCGCCGGAGCGCAGGAACCGGAGTGTAGCCTGCTACATGAGGATTCCGAGTACCGCCGGCGGCCAAGATATCGAGCGCAGCAATAAATCAGCGTTTCCCTAGTGACCCGGCTGCTCCCAGACGGGCCTACGCTTGCCAAGAAAGGCATCGATCCCCTCGCCGGCATCGGGGTTCATCATGTTGTCGGCCATCACATTGCCGGCAAACTCATAGGCATCGGCCAGGGCCATCTGACGCTGGGGATGGAACATGGACTTGCCGAAGCGCACCGCCGCCGGGCTCTTGCCGAGGATCTGCTCCACCTTGTCCGCCACGGCGGCGTCCAGGTCGTCGTCCTCGGCGACGCCGCTCAGCAGCCCCCACTCCAGGGCCGTATCCGCATCGATGAAATCGCCCGACACCAGCATGTCGAACGCCCGCTTGGGCGCGATGCTGCGGGACAGCGCGACGGCCGGGGTCGAGCAGAACAGCCCCACGTTGATGCCCGACACCGCGAAGCTGGCCGAGCGGCCGGCGATGGCCAGATCGCAGCTGGCCACCAGTTGGCAGCCCGCCGCCGTGGCCATGCCCTGGACCCGGGCGATGACCGGGACCGGCAGCTCGACGATGCTCTGCATCACCCGGCCGCAGCGGCGGAACAGCGCCTGGTAGTAGCCCCGGTCGGGATTGGTACGCATTTCCTTGAGGTCGTGACCGGCGCAGAATCCCCGCCCTTTGCCGCCGATCACCACACAGCGGACGGCCGGGTCGGCAGCGATCGCATCAAGCTCTTCCTGCAACGCGGCCAGCATCGCGTCGGACAGGGTGTTGAACTTGTCCGGACGATTCAGGGTGAGATAGACGGCGCCGTCCTTGTCTTCCCTGAGCAGGATGTCGTCCTTAGCGTGACTGAGACTCATGAATGCCTCCCGACAGACGTGGCTGATTAAAGGTGATGGATCGTCACCTCGGCGGTGATCGAGTTGCGGATGAAACAGTTCCTGTGGGCACCGGCATGCATCCGGGATATGGCCTTCGGATCCGGCACGTTATCGCCTCCGAAGGTGATGCGCGGCGACAGCTCGATACGCGTCACCTCCATCCCCTTCGCCGCATTGCGCTCCAGGTAGGCGACCGGATCGTCCTCATAGGAGTCGACCCGATAGCCCTGGAAGTCGGCGATGGCCAGGAAGAACAGCATATGACAGCTTGACACCGCACTGACCAGCATTTGTTCCGGGTCGGCACAGCCTGGATCGCCCTTGAACTCGACCGACGCGGAGACGTCGACCTGCTGGCCGCCGTTCAACGTCACGCGATGATTGCGCGAGTAGGTACCGGGATCGCTTTCGTGGGGGGCACGCTGCCAACGGATGGCGGACTGATGGACTGACATGGACACACCTCCTGAAGATGTCCGCAGGCTATGCGACCCGAGCGACACCCGTAAAACGACGATTGCTAACCAGAAGGGTTAACATGGCTAACGTGAAAGTGAGCCTGCATGGTCGGCGATCGCCACCGGCCCCCATAACGGAGGGGTTGTGACGATGCGCTCGCACGCGAAGCCCAAGCCATGAATGAAGAAAAATAAGCCAAACGCTTAGGAAGGGTCACTTTACCCCCTCGAATGCCCCCGGATAGCCTGCATGGGTCGAGAGATCATGGGGACTGGGGGGGAGTGAGCATGAAGACCATGAAGGTGGAATACGCGATCATCGGTGCGGGCACCAGCGGCCTGGGCGCCTATTCGAGGATCAGCCGCCAGACCGACAGCCTGGTGATGATCCAGGACGGTCCCTACGGCACCACCTGCGCCAGGGTCGGCTGCATGCCCAGCAAGCTGCTGATCACCGCCGCCGATCACGCCCACGACCTGCACACCAGCGACTTCTTCGGGGTGCCCGCCTCGGGCCAGGTGGAGGGCCGCCGGGTCCTGGAACGCCTGCGCCGAGAGCGGGATCACCGCTTCGTCGCCCGCAATCTCGACTACGTCGACAAGATCCCGGCACACCACAAGCTGGAGGGGCGCGCCCGGTTCGTCGGGCCGGGGCGCCTGAGGGTGGGCGAATCGGTCGAGGTCACGGCGGAGAAGATCATCCTCGCCTGCGGCTCCCGGCCCGCGATCGACGAGGTGTTCGCCCCGGTGATGTCCCGCGTGCTCACCAGCGACACGATTTTCGAGCTGGAGGACCTGCCCCGCTCGATCGCCGTGATCGGCATGGGCGTCATCGCGCTGGAGCTGGGCCAGGCCCTGCATCGGCTGGGCGTCGACACGACCCTCTACGGCCGCTCGGGCAAGATCAATGCCCTCACCCACCCGACCATGCAGCGCCAGGCGCTCGATGTCCTCGCCGACGAGCTGGAGATCCACCCCAGCGGCCAGGTGCTGCGCACCTGGGAGGACGGCGAAGGCGCCTGGATCGAGTATGAGCAGGCGAATGGCCAGCGGGTCACCCAGGCGTTCGACAGGATCCTGGTCGCCACGGGCCGGGTGTCCAACCTGGACCGCCTGGGGCTGGAGCATGCCGGCGTCGACGTCACCGAATCCGGTGCGGTGCGCTTCGACCCGCACACCATGCGCTGCGGCAACCTGCCCCTCTTCATCGCCGGAGATGCCACCGATGACCTGCCGGTGTGGCACGAGGCCTACGACGAGGGACGCATCGCCGCCGACAATGCGCTGCATTACCCGGACCCGACGCCGACCGCGCGTCGCCCCCCATTGATGGTGTTCTTCACCGACCCGCAGATCGCCGTCATCGGCCAGAGCTTCCAGCAACTCCAAGGCCGGGAGATCGTCATCGGTGAACTGCCGTTCGCCAGCCCCCGCCATGTGGTCTGGAACAAGGTGCAAGGCCACATGCAGATCTACCTGGACGCGCGCTCCGGCGTCATCCTGGGCGCCGAGCTGCTGGGCTACCAGGCCGAGCACCTGGCCCACCTGCTGGCCCTGGCCATCACGCACGGCATGACGGCGGAGCAGGTGCTGGACATGCCGATCTACCACCCCAGTGCCGAGGAGCTGCTCAGAGATGTGCTGATCGACGCCCAGAAGAAGCGCCGGCACCACGCCACGGGCCCGGCGGCCCTGGCATCGTCGGCCTAGTGGGTCGCCCCTCCTCCGCGATAGAGGCGCCTGTCGCCTGGGCCGACCGTCGAACGCCTCGGCCCTTCGTCAAGGCGAGGATCGAGCGGTGATGTCCGCCGTGTCGCACCCTGCCCCCGCCCCGGAGCAGCATGGCGCCTCCGGGCCGGGCGCCTCACCCAGGGGCCCCGCTTTACGCTTCCCCGCCATGATGATGGGCGTTCGCCTTGAGCCCACCGGTCGCAGCGCCTTCGGCGGGCGTCCATGGCCGGCCTCCCCCCATGCCGGAGCGTTTCGCAAGCCGGCCACGGATGCCCCGCGGCTCGCTCCTGACAGGTTGCGCGTATTCTATTCTTAACTCGGCAAGCGCTGACGCCGACGTCATGGCGACACCGGGGCGCGCCGCCCGGCGCCGGGATATCCCGTGCGGCAACCCATCAGCGCTTCCCGGGTGTCCCAGCGCGACCTCTGCTGTGCCGTGACCGCCGGACGCCCCATATATCCCCCGGAAACGTTGCACCTCACTCCTGGATCAGTCACACCTTTACGGAATGACAATGAAGGCCGAGAAAACATGAGGAAGATTGCTATCGATGCGGCCGATATCCGCATTCTTCGCGCGCTTCAGCAGCACGGCCAGCTCAGCAAGACCAAGCTCTCGGAACTGGTCAACCTGTCGCCGACGCCATGCTGGATTCGCTTCACCCGGTTAAAGGAAGCCGGCCTGATACGCGGGTATCACGCGGATATCGCGCTCGACAAGATAGCGAATGCCACCACGGTGATGGTCACCGTTTCCCTCGCCGGGCATCGCAAGGCGAACTTCGAGCGTTTCGAGGACTATATCGGTCGAGTCGACGAGATCGTCGAATGCCTGACGACCGGAGGTGGCATGGACTACGTCCTGAAGGTCGTCACCCCCAGCCTTTCCGCCTTTCAGGGCGTCATGGACCGCTTGCTCTCGGCGGAGCTGGGGATCGAACGCTACATGACGTACATCGCCACCCGGGAGATCAAGTCGACGCAAGTCAATCTCGCCAACCTGCTCACCGACCCGGATAGGTGAGCAGCGGGCTGATTCGGGGCACGGCCGGCTGGCGCCTACGGGCCACCGCTCCGGCCGGCCCTCGATACGCTCCCGCGGACCTCCCATGCGAGGCGGCAGGCCCCGGCGCCACCGGCCTCGAAGCCTCGTCCCCACGCGCGGGCCACCACGGCCTGCCCGCCCTCCCCGCGACCTCGGCCCCCTGAGCGGCGCCGCTGAGATGTCGTCCTGCGCCTGGCCGAGGGCCAGTTCGCGCCTCGGCGGCCCGGCGCCGGCCTGTCGGGAGGCGCCTGCCAGCCACGGCCTGGCGCGGCGCGGCTAGCGGTGCACCCGGGCTGCCCTCGCCTGCTCGCTGCCGGTGACCACGGGTCGCGAGAGACGGCTCCACGGGGCACGCGGCAGGCCTGCGCCGGCGCCGGACCAAACGGTCTGCGCAACGCCCATAATTGGCCCGTTCATTCCAGTTTTGCCGTGCTTTTAGGCCGCGTTTCGAGGTTCCGGGGGGCTATAGTGAGCCGTGCCGAATACGTGAGTTCGCGCCGCGCAATGAACCCAATATCACAACAAAGGTGATCAGCATGACTAGCGTCTCGCCCAGCAATGTAGTCCCCATGGAACAAAAGGCTGAGTTTGGTTTCGGCACCCAGATCCGCAAGTCTCCCTACTTCGACGCGACAGTACGCTGGGGCGCAACGGCCTTCTCGGTCTACAACCACATGTATATCCCGCGCGAGTTCGGAGATCCGGAGCAGAACTTCTGGAACCTCGTGAACGAGGCGATCCTCTGCGATGTCGCCGCCGAGCGCCAGGTGGAGATCACGGGGCCGGATGCGGCGACCTTCGTGCAGCGCCTGACCCCGCGCGATCTGTCCGAAATGGCCGTCGGACAGTGCAAGTACATCCTGATCACCAATGCCGACGGTGGCATCCTCAATGATCCCATCCTGCTGCGCCTGGCGGAGAACCATTTCTGGATCTCCCTGGCCGACAGCGACATCCTGCTGTGGGCACAGGGGGTGGCGATCAACTCGGAACTCGACGTCACCATTCGCGAACCCGATGTCTCCCCCCTGCAGCTGCAAGGTCCGCAATCCGGCGAGATCATGAAGACGCTGTTCGGTGACGACATCATGGACCTGCGCTACTACTGGCTTCGCGAGCTCGAGCTCAACGGCATCCCACTGATCGTCTCGCGTACCGGCTGGTCGAGCGAGCTGGGCTATGAGCTCTACCTCCAGGACGGCACCCGCGGCGACGAGCTGTGGGAGACGATCATGGCGGCAGGCCTGCCCTTCGGCCTGAAGCCCGGCCATACCTCCGCCATCCGGCGCATCGAGGGCGGCATGCTCTCCTATCACGCCGATGCGGACATGGGGACCAATCCCTACGAGCTGGGGATGGATCGACTGGTGAACCCGGACATGGAGGCCGACTTCATCGGCAAGGCCGCGCTGCAGCGCATCCGTGACAACGGCGTGAGCCGCAAGCAGGTCGGCCTGCGCATCGAGGGAGCGCCCCTCAAGGGGCCGAACACCTCCTTCTGGCCGCTGAGTCATCAGGGCGAAACCGTCGGCAAGGTGACCTCTGCGGTCTATTCCCCCCGCCTGGAGCGCAACATCGCCCTGGCCATGGTGGCCGTCGAGCACTCGGCGCTCGGCACCGAGCTGGACGTGCAGACCCTGTCGGGCCCGGCGAGGGCCGTGGTGATCGACAAGCCGTTCTTCGATCCCAGGAAGAAGATCGCGGCATCCGCTTGAACGCCGGACTTCGACCATGATGGCTCGGGATCGCCGGTCGAGGCATTCGCGGCATGATCGCGAGCCATCACGGCCGGCGATCGACCGACATCGCCTGGATACGCAGGCGCGATTGGAACATCGATGACCGCCAAGGGGCCTCGCTCGATGGCCAGCGATGCCCGAGAGATGTCTCGCGCCCCGGGAAGCAACGATTGGCTCCACGGTGTTGATGCCGTGGCAGGAGAAGCTTGTGTATTCCGTTCGTCTTTGGGCCGCACGGCACGCGAGATGGTTCGAGCTCACCTATCGGGCCTTCGAGCCGGTGATCGTCAAGCTGCATCCGCTGTGGAAGGCGGTGGGCTACCAGCGTGCCGAAAGGCCAATGGGCAAGCTGGAGAAGCTCAGCAAGGGCTTGCTGTTCGACTGCCAGATGTGTGGTCAGTGCATCCTCAGCTCTACCGGCATGTCCTGTTCGATGAACTGCCCCAAGACCATGCGCAACGGCCCCTGTGGAGGCGTCATGCAGAACGGGAATTGCGAGGTGTACCCCGAGAAGCGTTGTGTCTGGGTCGAGGCCTGGGAGGGAAGTCGGAAGATGAAGGAAGGCGACGCGATACAGGTGGTGCAACTGCCCGTGGATCATCGCCTGGAGGGCAGTTCGTCCTGGCTGCGCGTGGCCCGCGAGGCATCGGCTCGAAAGTATGGGGACAAGGAGGCATCACGATGAACATGAACGTAGGGGCCGAGACATTCGAGCGGGCATCCGAGGCGCAAGGCTATAGCTCCGCCGGACGGCTGGAGCGAGTGCTGAGATCCGGGCAGTTCGCCGTCACCGCCGAATTGGCGCCCCCCGATGCGGCGAACCCGGAGGAGGTCTATGCCCGGGCCCGCGTCTTCGACGGTTACGTGGACGGCCTGAACGCCACCGATGGCTCCGGGGCCAACTGTCATATGTCCAGCGTGGCGATGTGCGCGCTGCTGTCGCGGGAAGGGTACGAGACGGTGATGCAGATCTCCTGCCGGGACAGGAACCGGATCGCCATTCAGGGCGATGTGCTGGGAGGCGCGGCCCTGGGCATCCACAACATCCTCTGCCTGACCGGCGATGGCGTGCAGGTGGGGGATCACCCGGAAGCCAAGCCGGTCTTCGACCTCGACTCCATGTCGCTGCTGGAGACCGTCGCCCGGTTACGCGACAAGCATGCGTTCGCCAGCGGCAGGAAGCTCAGCGATCCGCCGAGGGTCTTTCTCGGTGCGGCAGAGAACCCGTTCGTGCCGCCCTTCGATTTCCGCCCTCATCGGTTGGCGAAGAAGATTGCGGCGGGTGCGCAGTTCATTCAGACACAATATTGTTTCGACCTGCCGCGTTTCCGGACGTTCATGGCACGCTCCCGGGATCTGGGCTTGCTGGACAAGTGTTTCATCCTGCCTGGGGTGGGACCGCTGGCCTCGGCACGCACGGCGGAATGGATGCGCAAGAACGTCCCGGGGATTCACATTCCGGATGCCATCATCAAGCGCCTGGAAGGTGCCAAGGATCAGAAGGCGGAAGGCCGGAACATCTGCATCGAGCTGATCCAGCAACTGAAAGAGATCGAGGGGGTCAGCGGCGTCCACGTCATGGCCCATCGCCAGGAATCTTCCGTCGCCGACATCATCGAGAGATCCGGGGTGCTGGGCGACCGGGAGCCATGGACTCCCTCCCGCGAACCCGCTCTCGAGAGGGAATACGCATGAGGGTGGGCGTGCAGATTCGGATGACAAACCCGACAACCTGCTAAGCAACCGATTCCAGGGCCCTTATGACCAGACGAGAGGGCTCGGGATAGTGTCCAACCAACGACCAACAACCATTACTCCAAAGGGCTTCCTGTCATGACAACCTCCCTGGACCAGAACAACCAATTCGTCCTGACCGTCAGCTGCGAAACCGGCACCGGCATCGTGTCCGGCATCACCTCCTACCTGTCGGATCGTGGCTGTAACATCGTCGAGCTGGCGCAGTTCGACGACAAGGTCACCGGCCAGTTCTTCATGAGGAGCGTGTTCAACATCCTTCCGGATGCTTCCCACACCTTCGACGACCTGCGTGACGGGTTCGTCGACCTGGCGGAGAAGTTCGGCCTGGAGTGGGCCATGCATGATGCCCACCGCCCGACCAAGGTCCTGATCATGGTGTCCCGGTTCGACCACTGCCTGGTCGATCTTCTCTACCGTCACCGCAAGGGAGAGCTGAACATCGAGATCACGGCGGTGGTCTCCAATCACCTGGATCTTCGTCCGATCGCGGAACGGGAAGGCATTCGCTTCGTCTACCTCCCGGTGACGAAGGAGACCAAGCCGGAGAAGGAAGCCGAGCTGCTCAATATCGTCAACGAGACCGGCACGGAGCTGGTGGTGCTGGCCCGTTACATGCAAGTGTTGTCCGACAACCTCTGCGAGAAGCTGCACGGGCGCGCCATCAACATCCATCACTCCTTCCTGCCCGGCTTCAAGGGCGCCAAACCCTATCATCAGGCGTTCGAGCGCGGCGTCAAGCTGATCGGGGCCACCGCGCACTACGTGACCGCCGACCTGGATGAAGGCCCGATCATCGAGCAGTCCGTCCAGCCGGTGAATCATGCCTACTACCCGGAAGAACTGGTTGCCTTGGGTCGCGACACCGAGACGGTCGCGCTGGCCCGTGCCGTGAAGCTGCACGCCGAGCACCGGGTCTTCCTGTCCGGCAACAAGACCGTCATTTTCAAGTAGGAGTGGAGGCGACCATGGCGCAACTCATCGACGGAAAACAGCTCTCGAACCAGGTGCTCCAGGAGGTGGCTTCCGAGGTCGAACGCCTCAAGGCCGAGCACGACGTGGAGCCGACGCTCGCCGTGGTGCTGGTGGGTGAGGATCCCGCCAGCCAGGTGTACGTGAGAAACAAGGTCAAGCGGGCGAAGGAAGCGGGGATGGGCTCCATCGAGCACCGCCTCGGCACCGCGACCACCCAGGGTGACCTGAATCAGCTGATCGAGCAGCTGAACCATGACCCTCGGGTGCACGGCATCCTGGTACAGCTCCCGCTGCCGTCGCACCTCGATGAGGAGGAGGTGATCGCCGCCATCAACCCGGCCAAGGATGTCGATGGCTTCCACCCGCTCAATGTCGGGGCGCTCGCCGCCGGGCAGGCATCGCTGGTGCCGTGCACGCCCCAGGGCTGCATGATCATGCTGCGTCAGGTCCATCCGGACCTGAGCGGCAAGCATGCCGTGGTGGTGGGTCGCTCCAACATCGTCGGCAAGCCGATGGCGGCCCTGCTGCTGCAGGCGAACTGCACCGTCACCATCGCGCATTCACGCACCAGGGACATCGCGTCGCTGTGCCGCAACGCCGATATCGTGGTCGCCGCCGCCGGTCGCAGGGAACTCGTCGACGCCGACTGGATCAAGCCCGGTGCCACGGTCATCGATGTCGGCATCAATGCCGTCGAGGTGGAGGGCAAGCGCAAGCTCGTGGGGGACGTGGCGTTCGAGGCGGTCGCCGAGAAGGCGGGAGCCATCACCCCGGTGCCCGGCGGCGTGGGCCCGATGACCATCGCCTGTCTGCTCCTGAACACGACGCGTGCCGCCAGGCATCAGCTGGCCTGAGCCTCGCCACGACGTCTCGTATCGACAAGCCCCCGAGCCGGATGACCGGCTCAGGGGCTTGCTCTGTCGGTGGATCTCATGCCGGGCAGCGCACTAGGTTTTGTACGAAAAGTAGAGTTTCTAATTTCTCTTATGCCACAGCAGCATAGGAGAGATATGGCAGGACGCTATCAGCTAGCCAACCACAGCTGGTTGTTGAGCAAGGACATCGTCTCTCCACACCAGCCGATGGGCCGGCCAAGGCGAGATGATCGCCAGGTGCTGAGCGGCATCTATTAGATCTTGTGCTCCGGGGGAAAATACTTGTGGCAACACAGTCTGGTCGGCGCGGCGTTGAGGCTTCCACATGCGCATGCTGATGATCTCGACTTGATACGCTCGGCCATGTTCATAAGCCAATCCCAGTTTCATTGAGACCACTATCTGAGAGATGACGAGCTAGCTACCACTGCATCACTTGGATAGATAACCGAGTGACCGCGGCATTCTTGCCATATTAATCAGCAAAGCAGCCACCACCATAAATCCTCCTAGGATTGTCTTCGACGATACAGGCTCATCGAGAAAGAGGTATGCCCAGAGAGGCCCTAAGACCGTTTCTAACAGAAGGAAAAGACTAACCTTATCAGCGCGAATAAACTTTGGCGCCACAGCCAAGCACCCTAGCGCAACGGGCATGATAGCCCCACCCTCTACTAACATGTAGATGGGATTGGAAACTTTCAGAAAATCATTGGGGACAACAAAAAACAGCAAGATTACGGCTGACATGCCTCCTCCCACACATGGAGCGAGGAGAAGATCATCACTACAGATGCGCGACAGGGTGAAGGCTCCGGCCATACAAAGGGCTGCCATTAGAGCAAACATATCACCATAATTAAGCATCCCCAGATTGCCAGAAAAGATTAGCAGCATCCCCAAGAAAGCCACGAGGCAGGAGACTAGTGTTTTCAGCCTAATCCCTTCGTTAAGGAACAACCATGACGCAATTGCCGCCCAAAGCGGCGTAGTTGACAGAACTATTAGCAGATTGGCAATAGACGTGCTCATGGCGCTAAACGTAAAGAAAATTGATGCGCCTCCATAGAACATGGCCACAATATTACCTTTAAAGCTATACGCCATCATCCCATTTCTTGACATAGCCCGGATAACAAGAGAAACAGCCCCCCCTGCCAAAAACATCAGCACTCCACGCCAAAATGCAACAACTACTGGATCTGAGCCAACTAACCGTAAGAAGAGCGTGTCCAAACTTAGAACTAGTGCTCCTGTCAACGCTATAGAGTGGCCCTTCGACGAGTCTGAGTTAACCATTATGGCCTACTGTATACTGTAGAGCCTCAAAAAAGACCTTGGAAAAATCTATTTTAGACTCGAGTGGACCTGGGCTTAACTTTGATACTCGTAAAACCCCATGAGATGGAAAATACTTTGTTTCAAAGCCAAATTTATGAAAAATCTCAGGCAATGGTGATCCTGCGTCAGTCTTTAAACAGACGAATGGGCCATACAAGCCAGGCGGAGTGACGATCTCTATTTGATACCTCTTCGCAAAGTCGAGTATCTCTTTATCATTGTTTATGACTGTACAGTTATAAAGACTTCCACCCTCTGCTTTGAGATTGTTAAGAGCCGTTAGCATTAGATTAATGTTGCCTGCTCCGCTTTCAGCAGCCTTTGCAACGTCATGGATCTGACGGCTATCTACATCATCGGATATTGCAAGCATGCCCATGCCAACTTGGATGCCTAAATTCTTATGGAATGGGGCTATGAACACTTTCGCATGCAAAAGTGCGGGGTGGTGACTAGCAGTAAAGAATGATTGCGCACCATCTACAACCACGCGATCCCCAAGAAGTTCATTTTTGCTAAGAGCATTGCCTGTCACAGGGCAAATGTGCGTCTTGACAGACCACTGACCTTCACTGGCTGTGTCACGTTGCAAAAATTCAAATCCAGGATAAAGATAATCCGACGTATCTATTAAATTTCTTGAGGTGGCCAAATAGGATAATATTGCAAGAAGCCCATGAGTTGTGTTAGAAACAATATATATGGTATGATTATCTCCGATATGCGGCCTCATTACGTCCTTCAGCTCTTCTCTAACAGATTTGCACTCCTTATAGTAATTTCCTTCCACAAAACTTCTAAGCCTAGGATGTAGTGCTCCAGCATCCATTTACATACGCCTCGCCGCTTTATTTCTCTATCAGGCCCTCGGCTTTTAAAGAGGGGATGATATGGTTGAGAAAAATGGAACCAACCTTCATTCCAGCCTCAACATCAGCTAATCCGATCCAGCGAATCTCCTCAATCTCCGAACTGGCGGTGGCCACCCCTGAATATTTGACAAACCAAGCGTGCAGGATGATTCCTCTGTTCTCTATCGCAGAGCGAGACGAATAGGAACCCATAAACCTCAGGTCCTTTACATCAACATCGATCTCTTCTTTGAGCTCTCGAACAACGCAATCCTGTAAAGGCTCTCCTGGCTCGACTTTTCCTCCGGGCGAGAGGAATACGTCAGAGCCTTTTTTTCGTACAACGAGAAGCTTTCCTTTATCCAGAATCACTCCTGCACACTTGATAATCATTGTGGGTTCCTTTCAATAGTTGGCGATCACGATAAGACGTTATCTCGCTCCAGCTTGGAAACCTCCTCTCTATAGTTGACCTTCAGACTATTGCCTGTGAGGAAGTCAACGATATCCTTGAAAATTGGCTCTTTTCGGCTTAAGTAGCTCATAATGACCTCGTCAGATGGTGTTGTGAAACTATCAGCAAATACTGAAACCCCTTCAAGTGACTTGGTCGAAACACCAATCTGAAGTAGCCTGTACTTTACATCATCGGAAGATTTTGCGAACTCGTAGATTGGGCTGTTGTACTTGATTCCATAATCACCGATCACATTGATGAAATAATCCTTGGCAACCATCCGCTGTTCGGGGAATTCTTTCTGATAACAGGCAATACCATCATTGATAGTATCGATACCATTTCTCTTACAATAATCGATAACGTGGGCATGGAGAGCAATTTTCTCGCCAAGCAGAACAAGGTTTTTCTTGTCTTCGAGAATATCCTGTTCAAGTTCGGCAATGGCAACTGAGCGGAACGACCCGCTAATATCTTCAACGATGTGGTCGACCACAAGGTCTCCAAACCGATCTTTAAGTTCCTTCACGCGGACTTGGAGAATATCTCTATGAAGTGAACAGCCGCTATTGCCACTATACAAATGGACAGGAATTCCCTGCAACATGAGATGGCAAGCCGCCAGCGTACTGTCGCGACCACCAGTAAACATGACGAGCTGGGGTACTTTTTGGGTCATAACATTAACCTCCTTGTGTGATGCCTTTCATCAAATGCATGACAACTTCTTGGCTGTCATCTGTTAAAAATAGCTGTTCTATATCGTCATAGGCGATGGTTTGATGCCTGTTGAGAACATCTTGAAGCCATCCAATAAGAGGGCTCCAAAACTCCTTTCCAAACAGCACAACAGGCTTTCTCTCCATCTTTCCAGTTTGCATCAACGTAAGAATCTCAAAGAACTCGTCCAGCGTCCCTATTCCACCAGGCATACAGATGAATGCATCAGAATAGGTTGCAAAAGCAACTTTCCTTGTGAAAAAATTCTTGAAAACCAAGCTCTCACCTTGTAATGAGTAGTCTGGAGGCTCAAACGGGAGAGAGATATTAAGACCTATCGAAAGTTTCTCTGCACGTACGGCCCCTTCAGACACTGCAAGCATTATTCCAGGTCCGCCTCCTGAAACAAGCTGGCATCCACTCGCAGCGAGTGAATAAGCGAGCTCCTCGGTTTTGCTGTAATACGCTGACTCTTTTCCGATCCTAGCGCTACCAAATATAGCAACATGAAACGCGCTCGAGCGTTCATATTTCTGTATATTGGCTAGCTCAACGAGAGCATCTTCCATAACATCTTCACCTCTTTTTGTAACCATACCTCCCTTGCTGCTATACTGTACAACTCGTTTTTTTTACAGCCGCTGTCAAAAGGATTTGAAGCATGAGGAAGCTTCCATCACTAAAGGCGCTGGCATGTTTTGAGGCAGCTTCGGAATACCATAGCTTCACCCAAGCATCGCGAAGCATGAACATGACACATGCCGCCATCAGTTATCAGATCGGGCTGATAGAAGATTGGTTAGGCGCAAAGCTCTTTACGCGATCTAATAACGGGATCCAGCTAACCCAAAATGGTAAGAAGCTCAAAGATGCCTGCTCTTACTCCTTGAGCATCCTTGAAGAGACTTGTGCAGGAATACGTGACTCCCACGGAAAAAAAGTCCTTCACGTAGGGTGCGCATCCAGCTTTCTGATATATTGGGTGATTCCTTTGCTGTCCGAGTTCAACAAAACGTCCGAAGACCTTGATGTAGTGGTAAGTACCGAAAACGACATCTATGCTCTTTTCAAAGACCGTTTCGACTTAATGATAGCAGACGAGGGTATCAACAACCTTTCGAGCATTGCTTCGGAACATTTGATCGATAACCATATTGGCCCTGTATGCGCCCCTGAATACCCCTTCAAAGAGGGGGATATTTTTGAAGGGCACTACCTTTTGCATGCCAGTTCCCACGAAAAAGCATGGAAAGAATGGGCCAGGATCTCAGGCACTAGCTTGGATGGCTCGATGGGAATGACACTAGAGAGCTTGACCCTTTGCATTGAATCGGCAAAAGCTAGACTCGGTCTAGCTATCACTCCCCGTTTCCTTGTAGATGGTTCAATTAACGAAGGGAAATTGGTGGCGCCCTTTGGTTTTTTGGATTCTGGTAGAGGAACTTCTTTCTATTATCGAAACGATACGGAAAAGCTCCATGAAATATCTGGTTTCTGTCAATGGCTAAGAAGCAAGATAGCAACCATGGAACAAGAGCAATAGAGGACTCTTAGTTTTTGTACGAAATGTCTGCTCTCAGGCAACGGTCTATGCAAGCCAGGCATACCATGGCGCGAAAGCTACGGGCCAGCTTCTCATATCGAGTGGCGATACGCCGTAGCTCCTTGAGCCAGCCGAAGCCGAGGCTTGTCAAAGCCCCTCGGAGCATCAGGTCTCGGTTTTCGCTTCATCTTGCACTGGGCAATGATCGGCTTCATGCGATGATGGTCGCAGTAGCGGCGAAGCGAATCACTATCATAGCCCTTTGTCCGCCACGATGAATTTGCAACGCTGGCGAGGCCTGCCCTTGGCCCCAGGCAGATGAATGTCCTCCATGGTGGGAGTGAAGTGCTCCGTATCCGAGTCCTGCCCGGGCGACAGCGTAAAGGTCAGCGCCCAGCCATGCCGGTCACAGACCATATGGATCTTGGTCGTCAGGCCACCTCGACTCCGCCCCAGGGCATGGTCTACTGGTTCTTCCTGTCCCCCTTTTGTCAACACCGATTAGAACTGTCCACTTTCTACCGATCTAAGATGTCCGCTCCAATTGGACCACTTCAGCCATAGCGCTCGGAGCGCTCGGGTAAATCGCACCATTTAGCCCCGGAGCACGAGATCTAATAGATGCCGCTCAGCACCTGGTGATCATCTCGCCTTGGCCGGCCCATCGGCTGGTGTGGCGAGACGATGTCCTTGATCAATAACCAGCTGTGGTCGAATAGCTCATAGCGTCCTGCCATATCTCTCCTATGCTGCTGTGGCATTGGAGAAAGTAGAAACTCTACTTTTCGTACAAAACCTAGACGGCGATCCAGTCCCCGCCCCGATAGGCGAGGATCTCGCCACTCGCGTCATCGAGCGTGAACAGGTGGAGCCAGTCGTTCGCCACCAGTGACTGCAGCATCTCGTGACGCCCGATGATCGATTCGACCGCCTCGGGAGGGGCCGCCAGGTAGGCACTCAGGCGCAAGGGCTCGTGCCGCCAGCGCTCGCCGTCGTGCAGCGACTGCATCGGCAGGCCGATGCGCAGGTCTCCACCGTTCCCCTCGAACACGCCGATGTGTCCGCCGACCACGTTGTGCAGCACCTTGTTGCCGCTCCCCAACTTCCGGTTGTCCAGGGTGGAGGCGTTGTACTGCATGTTGATCCAGTGGGCGACGACCAGGGGGGCGGTCATGATCTGCTCCAGCCGGGCGAAGTCAGGATCCGTGTGCCAGTCGTAGTCGTGCAGGAAGCTGCGCCCGGCCAGGTCGATGGGGGCGGTGACACGGCGCGGGGCGGCGATGAAGCTGGCATTTTTGGCCAGCCCCCACTCCGGACGGGTCTGCGACCAGTCCCCGGCGCGGCGATCGAGCCTCTCCGTCAGTTGCGGGCCATCCGGCGCCAGCCCCAGGGACGGGGCACGCTCGCGCCGCGCCTCGGCCCCGGCCCGGTCGAGCCATTGCCGCTCGTCCGGGCTCAGCGGGGCTTCGCCCTCCGGCAACCCGATCCGGTCGGTGATGGTGTGATGCAGCGCCGGCACGAAGCGGGTCCGTTCCGGGATGGCGATGCCGCTCTCGGCCAGCTCACGGCGCAACGCCGGCTCGTTGAGCAGCCGGGCCAGGGCCCGCACCGAGACCTCGCCGGACTGACCGCCGCAGGCGCCGCATTCCAGCCCCGCCGCATGGGGGTTGTTGGCGCTGTGGCTGCCATGGCCCACCAGCAGCACCCGGGGCGCGAAGCCCTCGGTGAGCCCCATCGCTTCGAGCACGCTCCGCGCGAGCCCCACCTGGTCGTCCAGGGTCAGGGCCTCCCCGGTATCCCGCCAGTGCCAGCCGAGCCGATCCATGGCCAGAGGGGAAGGCCGTGCCCCCGGGGCCAGCGAACGGCGCAGTAGCTTGCCGGCGTACAGCAACCCCCCGGCCTCCACGGCGGTGAAGGTGGCGCTCGCCGCCCGGCTCCATTCCTGCAGGCGCGCCTGCCAGTTGAGTCGCCGGGCCGAGCGGCGGTCGCCCTCGGCCGAACCGCTGCTCAGGGTCACCCGGGGGGCCAGCAGGCCCGGCAGGTGGGGCTGGGCCATCTCGGCGCCGCCCGGCCGATGCTCCAGCGGCAGGCCGAAGAAGCCGGCGAACCCCAGGGTCTGGATGGCCGGGCTCTGCCGCTCCAGCGCCCGGCGCATCGGCTCGGAGCGCACGTCGATGCAGAACACCGCCTGGAGCTGCGGCGCCGTCGCACTCGGTGCTGTCGTGCGCACCGACTCGCTCAAGGCCCGGTGCAGCGGCTGCTGGTAGGCCAGCTCGCTGGCGACCTGCCAGACCCACAGGGGCTGCTGGGCGCGACGATGGCGCGCGATCCGCTCCGGCAGCTCCACCAGCTCGCGGCGCCAGAGTTCCGTCAGGCGCGCGGCCTGCTCGGGGTCCGTCCCCCGGGTGTAGCGCCACAGCACCAGCTCCCAGGCCAGCCGGATGGCCAGCAGGCTGCGCATGGCGGACGGCGTCCGAGGCGTCCCGGGGGACGCCAGGTCCTGCTGCCAGTCCTGGTAGGCCACCCAGGCGGCCCAGCCATTGATGTCCAGCAGCAGCGCCTGGGCATAGGCGCTCAAGCGGCTGGCGTCGAGATCCAGCTCGGCGACCGCGGCCTGGAAGAGGCCAGCCTCGGAGGTCGGCAGGGTCTCGAAGTAGCGCCCGAGCCCCGGCTCCCCCATCAGGATGGCGATGCCGCGGTCCTTGAGGGTCATGTCACGCCAGTGGCCATAGAGCCGCTTGCCGGCGGGAGCGTTCAGCCGTTGGGCGTTGAGCGGTCCGTCGTCCTGGAAGAAGGCGGCGCAGAACTGGCTGATCTGGTGGGTGATCTCGTCACGCCAGGCCATCTTGTGCTGCCGGTCACGGCGCGCGTCCACCAGATCGCTGATGTTGTGCCAGTGGGGCAGCCGGCCGAGTTCCTCGACGACGTTCAGCAGGTTCCGGTAGGGCCCGCGATAGCCGATCCGCTCCGCCGCCTGCTCCAGGTGATGATCGGTGATCTCGCCGCGCTGCCGGCGCGCCAGGTAATGGCTCGGCGGCATCAGGCAGTGCACATTGCCCAGCGCCGAGAGCCGGGCGGAGACGCTGGCGAAGGCCTCCCCGCGCATCGTCCAGAAGGGGCTGACCGCGATCAGCCGGTCCAGGGGCCAGCTCGGCGCCACGCTGGCACAGGCCTGCTCCAGGGCCTTCTCATGCGCCGGCGTCAGGGGCGGGTAATCGCCCTCCTCGACCCGGGACATCCATGCGACCTTGGTGTTTTCGAGATTCGTCATAGTGAACCCTCCCCGGTGGTGGCGTGCAGTCGTTTGGCCTTGATCCGAGCGGGCAGCTGGTGCGGCCAGAGTCTCAGGGTGTTACGGGTGACCCACTCGTCCAGGTAGAACCCGGCGTAGCAGTAGAGGTTGAGCGTCTGCACCCGGCGGTGGTGCAGGCCATGGCGCTGCAGGCAGTAGCCCGCGAACAGCAGCACGAACAGCGCGCTCATCCAGAGATCCGCCCACAGCGGCGCCGTGTGCTCCACGGGGGGCAGCAGGACGGCGAACAGCGACTTGAGCCCGAAGTACGCGAGCACCACCAGCCCGGCCAGGCCGAGGAAGCCCGCCCCGGCTCCCGACGCCAGCGGGCCGCGCCGCTCGGCCAGCAAGGCGGTCAGGGCCAGGGCCAGCAGCACCCAGGGGCTGAACACCTCGAAGGCGCTCGAGTCGGAGACGACGCGGACGGTGGCCGCCAGGCCCGCCACCAGGGCGACACTGATGGCGCCGGCCGCGAGCCACTGCGCCGGTGTCGGACGGCGGCCGGGGGCCTGGCGACGCAGCAGGTCCTGTTGCACCGCCTCGCCGGAGCTGAGGAAGGCGTAGGCCTTGTAGCAGGAGTGCGCCAGCAGGTGCAGCAGCGCCAGCTCCACCAGCCCCAGCGCGATCTCGACCAGCATCAGCCCCATCTGGGCGCTGGTCGACCAGGCCAGCCGGACCTTGATGCTGATGCGCGTCATCATGACCAGGGCCGCCAGCACGCTGCCGACGCCCGCGACGACCAGGATCAGCGCCTGCGCCGGGGTGGACTGCAGCAACAGCGGGGAGAACAGCAGCAGCAGGTAGCCGCCGAGGTTGATCACGCCCCCGTGCAGCGCCGCCGAGACCGGCGTGGGGGCCTCGACCACCTGGATCAGCCAGCCGTGCAGGGGCAGCTGGGCGCACTTGATCAGCGCCGCCAGCGCCAGCAGGCAGGCCGCCGCCTGCTCCCCGGCGGATAAGGCCCCGACCGGTGCCGCGTAGGCGCCGATGATGTCGCTGATCCGGGCGCTGTCGTGGTGCAGGTACAGCAGCAGGAAGGCCACCAGGGCACACAGCTCGGCGGCGCGGGCGAAGAGGAATTTCTTGTGGGCCGCCAGGGCCGCGCGGGGCCTGTCGGGGTAGAACATCAGCAGCTGATGCATGGCCAGGCCGATGCCCAGCCAGGCGGCCAGAAACACCAGGAGATGGTCGCTCAGCACCGCCACGCTGACCGCCGCGAACACCGCCTGGGCGAGTGAGACGAAGCGCTGCTGGCGCGGCTCGCCCTGCAGATAGGTGGCGCTGTAGCGGACCACCACGAAGGCGATGAAGTTGGCGAGCAGCAGCATGATCAGCTGCAGGGGCGTGGTCTGCCACCAGCCGGTCACCGCCGGCAGGACCTGCGACAGGCCCAGCGCCAGCAGCATCGCCGAGAGCAGCAGCCCGCCCAGGGTGGCGGCGCGGGCCGTGCGCCAGGCACGCCCGCACGACTGGCGCCTGCTCGCCAGGGCACCCAGCGCGAGGATGGCGGGCACCAGGGAGAGCAGGAAGGTGAATAACAGCTCGTTCCAATGCATGGAATGCCTCCGATGATCCATGGAGCGAGCAGTATCCGGCCTGTCTTTTTTGAATTAAAATAGATATAAATTGATGTATTGTTCTACGAAAGAGAACGATATGAGCCGCCTGAACTATCACCACCTCTACTACTTCTGGCGCGTGGCCCGCGAGGGCAAGCTCACGCGGGTCGCCGAGTCGCTGCACCTCTCGCAGAGCGCCCTGTCGGCCCAGATCCGCAAGCTGGAAGAGCGGATGGGCAAGCCGCTCTTCGAGCGGCGCAATCGTACCCTGGTGCTGACCGAGGCGGGGCGGCAGGTGTTCAACTATGCCGAGGTGATCTTCACCAAGGGCGAGGAGCTGGAATCGCTGATCAGCCGGGGCATCGAACCCGAGTATCAGCGCCTGCGGATCGGCATGCTCTCCACTATGTCGCGCAACTTCATCGAGGGCTTCATCGCCCCCCTGCTCGACCGGGACGAGCACAAGGTTCACTTCAGCCTCCACGCCCGGGGCATGGCCAACCTGCTCGACGGACTGGCCCGGCACGAGCTCGACGTCGTGCTCACCAACACCCAGTTGCCCCCGTCCGATTCGCCCCAGGCGGCCTGGCAGAGCCAGCTGCTGGCCCGCCAGCCCCTGTCGATCCTCGGCCCACCGGGGTCCGACCCCGGCACCGCCTTCCCCGAGGGCTACGCTGGCCTGCGCTGGGTACTGCCCGGCGAGCATCACGAGATCCGCCGCGCCTTCGACGGCTTCTGCAGCCTGCATCAATACGAGCCGGAGATCCTCGCCGAGGCCGACGACATGGCCATGCTGCGCCTGCTGGCCCGGGACAGCGGGGCGCTGAGCGTGCTGCCGGAGGTGGTGGTCAAGGATGAGCTGAAGCAGGGGCGGCTGACCCGTTTCGCCCGGCTGCCCAACGTCTACGAGAACTTCTATGCCATCACCCTGCCCCGGGAGTTCATGCCGACCGTGGTCTCGGAACTGCTGGCCCGCCCGCTGAAGGACCTGGCATAGCCCGAACTCCCTATCGCCTATCACCGGGAAGCGGCAGGCGTGACAGGCTGACAGGTAGGGGGGGGATAAGCGTCAGCGCATCCACCGATGAGCCCGGCACCGAGCCCGCCGGATGCACTCGCAGGCTCGCTTATCCGGCCTACGTCGGTCCTGGCTTGGTTCACGCTGAGCTGCGAAGAGCCCCAACGAAAAGCCCCCGAGCCGGCGGACCGGCTCGGGGGCTTCGTCAAGCTCGCGTCAGCATTCCCGGGGGCGATGACCTTCGTCGGCGAATCAGCCGTAGGGGGGATAAGCGTTAGCGCATCCACCAATGAGCCCGGCACCGAGCCCGCCGGATGCACTCGCAGGCTCGCTTATCCGGCCTACGCCCCGCTTTTCATGCTGCGCGCGAGAACGCGCTCGGCTTACGGCTGGGCGGCCAGGGAGGCGCGCGCCACGTGCAGCTTCTTGTAGCTCTCGATCAGGCGCTGGTGCTTCTCGAGCCCTTCCAGCTGCATGTTGGTCGGGGTCAGGCCGTGGAAGCGCACGCTGCCGTCCACCGAGCCGACCACGGCGTCCATGGTGTCCTCGCCGAACATGCGCCGGAGGTTGTAGAGGTAGTCCTCCAGCTCCAGCTCGTCGTCCAGGGCGATCTCCAGCACCGCGTTCACCGCCTGGTAGAAGAGCCCGCGCTCGACGGTGTTGTCGTTGAACTGCAGGAACATCTGCACCCGATCCAGCGCCTCCTCGTGCTGGCCCAGTGCCAGGTTGATCAGCAGCTTGAGCTCGAGGATGGTCAACTGGCCCCAGACGGTGTTCTCGTCGAACTCGATGCCGATCAGGGTGATGATGTCCTCGTGGTCGTCGATCTGGGTCTCCTCCAGGCGCTCCAGCAGGTCGGCCAGCCGCTCGTCGCTGAGCTCGTGGAGGTGCAGGATGTCCTCGCGGAACAGCAGCGCCTTGTTGGTGTTGTCCCAGACCAGGTCCTCCACCGGGTAGACCTCGGAGTACCCCGGCACCAGGATGCGGCACACCGGCGCGCCCAGGTCGTCGAAGACCGCCTGGTAGGCCTCCAGGCCCAGCTCCTCGAGGATGCCGAACAGGGTCGCCGCCTCCTCCTCCGTACTGTTGGAACCGCTGCCCGAGAAGTCCCACTCGACGAACTCGACGTCGGCCTTCGAGCTGAAGAAGCGCCAGGACACCACGCCGGAGGAGTCGATGAAGTGCTCGACGAAGTTATTCGGTTCGGACACCGCCAGGGAGTTGAAGGTCGGCGGCAGGAAGTCGTTGAGGCCCTCGAAGCTGCGGCCCTGCATCAGCTCGGTGAGGCTGCGCTCCAGTGCCACCTCGAAGCTCGGATGCGCGCCGAAGGAGGCGAAGACGCCGCCGGTCTTGGGGTTCATCAGGGTGACGCACATCACCGGGAACTGGCCGCCCAGGGAGGCGTCCTTGACCAGGATCGGGAAGCCCTGGGCCTCCAGCGCCTCGACGCCCTCGAGGATGTCCGGGTACTTCTTCAGCACCTCCAGCGGCACGTCGGGCAGGGTGATCTCCTCCTCGATGATCTGGCGCTTCACCGCCCGCTCGAAGATCTCCGACAGGCACTGCACCTGCGCCTCGGGCAGGGTGTTGCCGGCGCTCATGCCGTTGCTGAGGTAGAGGTTCTCGATCAGGTTGGACGGGAAGTAGACCGTCTCGCCGTCCGACTGGCGCACGTAGGGGATCGAGACGATGCCCCGCTCCACCTTGCCGGAGTTGGTGTCGATCAGGTTCGAGCCGCGAAGCTCGCCGTCCGGGTCGTAGATCGCCCGGCAGTGGTCGTCCAGGATGCCCTCCGGCAGCTCGTCGTTGGGCCCCGGCTGGAACCACTCCTCGTTCGGGTAGTGGACGAACCGGCTGTTCGCGATCTCCTCGCCGAAGAACTGGTCGTTGTAGAAGAAGTTGCAGCTCAGGCGTTCGATGAACTCGCCCAGCGCCGAGCACAGCGCGCTCTCCTTGGTGGCGCCCTTGCCGTTGGTGAAGCACATGTTGGAGTAGGCGTCGCGGATGTGCAGCGACCACACGTGAGGCACGATGTTGCGCCAGGAGGCGATCTCGACCTTCATGCCGAGCCGCTCGAAGATGCCCGTCATGTTGGCGATGGTCTGCTCCAGCGGCAGGTCCTTGCCCTCGATCCAGGTGCTCGCGCCCTCCTCCGGCTCGGCCATCAGCAGCGCCTGGGCGTCCTCGTCCAGGTTCTCCACCGTCTCGATCTGGAACTCGGGGCCGGTCTGCACCACCTTCTTGACCGTGCAGCGCTCGATGGAGCGCAGGATGCCCTCGCGGTCCTTGGCGGAGAGGTCCTCCGGCAGCTCGACCTGGATCTTGAAGATCTGCTTGTAGCGGTTCTCCGGATCGACGATGTTGTTCTGCGACAGCCGGATGTTCTCGGTGGGGATATTGCGCGCGTTGCAGTAGACCTTGACGAAATAGGCCGCGCACATGGCCGACGACGCCAGGAAGTAGTCGAAGGGCCCGGGGGCCGAGCCGTCGCCCTTGTAGCGGATCGGCTGGTCGGAGATGACCGTGAAGTCGTCGAACTTGGCCTCCAGCCGGAGGTTGTCGAGATAGTTGACCTTGATTTCCATTGACAAAGCACCGGATATGTGGTTTCGGGCGACCGTAGCGCGTAACCCGCCATTATCCAGCTTTTCGGGGGCGTCGTCTTGGGCGGGTGGCCAAAAAATCACCACTCCGGGCCAGCCAGGGAGGGAACGCCCCGCTCGGGCCTGCTGGCCTGAGGGTGGAAGCAGGACGTCATGGGGAAGCCGGCACCTGCCGAGGAGGATCAGAATCGGTAGCGAAACTCGATCATGTGAAAATCCGCCCCGGTCGTGTCGGACCCATTCACGCCGGCATCGGAATAGTGAAGAAACCGATAGCCGACCCCCAGGTGTCGATACAGCGGCATGCCGGCGCCCACGGTCAGGGCAAACTGGAAGGGCCCACCGAAATCCTGCTCCCCGAAGCGATGCCGGCTGAACAGGGCGGCACCGGCCCCCAGGTCCAGGAGGAAACGCCCATCCTCGCTTCCCAAGGTCCATTCGGGGATGAGCGACACGACCAGGGCGTTTTCCCCCGCCCCCCGCAACAGTCCGGCACTGGCCATCAAGCGGGTGCCCATCCCCCACCCCGACGTGGAGTAAGCTTCCCATGGCAAGGCGACATTGGCCGACAGGTCATACTCCTTGAAATCCTCCGGCGCCTCTTTCCCCAACAGGGTCTTCTCCGAGACTCGGGCGCGCAGGCTCAGGCTCTGCAGTTCCCAGTCGTCGGCGTAGCTCGGGCTTGGAGCGAGCAAGCCGCAGAGGACGATCGGCATCAGCCCGAAGGCAACCGCATGACGAGGCAAATCGATTGCTGGCAGCATAATTCCATGGAAATCAAGGTGTGGCGGTCCCGAACTCCATTGGACCCCCAGAAGCACCGAAGGTTGGCATTACAGTAATCGGGGACAGACCCCAATTATGCTGCCGTGCCGGAAGGTGGCGATAGCCCGCTTTCACCGCCCATTCAGATTCCGGTTGCTTTATGCGGAATCCCGGTCCCACACGATATTGTTCTTGGACCGGTCAAAATAAGGGGCAAACACGGAAAGCGCTGCAAAGCTTTGCCCTTCTTCGAGGATCGGACCATGGAGCGTATTTTGTGGAATGAACACCAGATCACCCCGGCTCACTCTCTTGACCTCGTCACCCACCTTGAAGTCGACGTCCCCCTCGATGATCACGAGGATTTCGTCATGGTGTGTCTGGGTATGAAGTGCATTCCCACTATCGCGAACGATACCGACATTCGCCGTCACATGCTCTCCATCAAAGACGAACACTCTCTTGATGGGATCGTTTCTCGTGGACTCATCCGTGTCGAGCGATTCCACGATCTGGTCGAGGTTTTGAAAGAATGTCATTTTCGCTTCCTCCCTTGCCGATTGCCTGGGCGCGTAGGAGGTCAGCTGGTCAGGACGTGCGGGGTGTCGGCGGGAGCGCCGCTCTGCAGACTCGCTCCGTTGCGGTGACACTTCGGTTGCCTCCCGGGCGGCCCGAACGAGGAGCGCATCATGGCATTCCGCAGAGTGAGCAATCCGTTGTCCCCCCCGAGCGGCCAAGCCAATCGTGGCCTCATCCATAACCATAGCCCGAGGCTCACCGACACGCCTAGCTCAGGACGGGCACAGGATAATCGCAGTCGGGCCCGCCAGCCCTCAGCGGCCGGCGGAGGCAGTGGCGCCAGTTGCCGACGCTGCGGCTCACACAGCCGATCCCAGGCATTCAAGTCAAAAGCCCCGGGAGCGGCCGCGGCACTGAGTAACCGGCGGCGGACTCGCATCAGGCCATCCGGCGGTCGCTATCGCGCGCCGTTATTCCCGGGGCTCGGACGCGCCCCGGTTCAGGCGCCGCTCGCACTCGTCCAGCGACTCCGGGCCCGTGATCGGCGCGCTCGACGGACAACGGTCGGTTTCGACCAGCGCTCCGTCCCTCAGCATGATGGCGCGCACGTGCTGCCGCCGCGCGTCCGGAACCAGCAGCTGCATGCGCCCCTTGATCCGCGCGGGCCTCGACAGGCCCAGCTCCGAGGCGCCGTAGACATGGTTCGAGAAGCCGCTTAGCGAGGCGATCTCCACCAGGCGCTCGCCATCGTCGTTCAGGTCGGCGACGCCGGCCGGGTTGAGCCAGCGGTTGCGCCTGCCGATCGGGGCGGACTGCGCCACGATCTCGAGCCGCTTGCCATCGAGGCCGACCAGCGCCAGCCGCGAGCCGCCGTCACGGGAGCTGACGATGACCAGCAGGGCCGGCGGCGATTGATCCGTGAGTCGCACGAGGCGCGGCGCCAGGTCCTCGAAGACCTCGTCCCCAGGCAACGCCAGTACCGCTTCCCTGCCGGCGTCGGTCGCCGCGACCAGCCGCGCGTATTCATGGGGCCGCCCCAAGGCGAAATGCCCGTATCGCTCGACCGGCTCGGCATAGCGGGCCGCGACGATCCGCTCCGCGTGAACGGAAGGCGTCATCAGCACGATCAGGGCACACAGCGAAAGCAGGTAGCCTTTCATCGTCCCGTTCTCCCGGATCTGTTGTGTCGAGTGCTGGCCCGGCTAGGGCGGAGACGAGGGACTGTCCCCATCGCCCTCCCCCATGCCCCTTGAACCATACTGCTCGGGAGCCGGGTTCGTGAGATCGCGGACGCTTCGACTCAGGGGGACCAACCGGATCTCCGTGGATGAGGGTCAGGGGGCGCTGGATATCGTGTGGTGGCTGATCGGGGGGGCGTTGCTGTCGACGGCGCTGGCAGGCGGTTATCGGTGGATCTTCCACATGCCGGGCAGCAGCTACCGGGGCACGCCGCCGCCCCTGGATGCCCAGGGCGAGGCGCTGCGTGGGCGGTTGCAGAGGCACGTTCGCGCACTGGCGGAGGGGATCGGCGAGCGTCATGTCTGGCGCCCCGAGGCGCTGCGGGCGGCCGCCGCCTACATCGAGCAGGCCTTTCGCGACGCCGGCCTCGCGCCTCGGCGCCTGCCGGTACCCTGCGGCGACAGGGTACTCCACAATCTCGAGGTGCGGCTGCCGGGCAGCGGGGCAACGGACGAGATCCTGGTGGTCGGGGCCCACTACGACACCGTGCGGGGTACCTGTGGGGCCGACGACAACGCCTCCGGCGTGGCCGTGCTGCTGGAACTGGCGCGGGGCCTGCAGGGGGACGAGCTCGAGCGGGAGATTCGCCTCGTCGCCTTCGTCAACGAGGAGGCGCCGCACTTCGGCAGCGACGCCATGGGCAGCCTGACCTATGCCCGCGAGGCCCGGGCGCGGGGCGAGGCCATCGTCGGCATGCTCTCGCTGGAGATGCTCGGCCACTATACCGACGCCCCCGGCAGCCAGGCGTACCCGCCGCTGCTCGGCCTCGTCTACCCCGACCGCGGCAACTTCGTGGCCTGCGTCGGCAACCTGCGTTCACGACGCCTGGTGCGCCAGGTGACGGGCACCTTTCGACGGCATGCCGAGATGCCCTCGGAAGGGCTGGCCGCCCCGGAGCTGCTGCGCGATATCGTCCGCTCCGACCACTGGGCGTTCTGGGAGATGGGCTACCCGGCGATGATGCTCACCGACACCGCCGATTTCCGCAATCCGCGCTACCACGGCCCCGGCGACACCTGGGACACGCTCGACTACGCCGGCATGGCGCGGCTGACCCCGGCGCTGGCCGCGACGCTGGCGCAGCTGGCGCGGGGCTGAGCGAGACAATGGAGTCTGTCCCCGATTGCTTGCCATTACCGGGGATTTCTCGAACGCCAATAGCGAGCAATAGTAGGCTTTACGCTGACCCCGTGAACCAGGATCGATAAGGCAACCACGACCAGGGTCAAGTGTATCAATTCCAGTGCTATACCCTCCGGCAGCCCGTGTTGGATGGCGTACATCAGGTAGTACAGCGAGCCTATACCACGGACGCCAAACCACCCCACGAGGTGGCGCATACGCATGGTTGCCCTGCTTCCCAGCAGGCCCAGGTGCACGCTGATGGGACGGGCGACAAAAAACAGAAACGCCGCGAAGCCAGCGGCTCGCCAGCTCCAGGAGTCCCAGAACAGTGAACCGCCGATCAGCAAGACCAGCACGATTTCTGCCAGCCGCTCGAGGTGCTCGTTGAAGACCAGGGAGCTTTCACTCACATGCACGTGCGCCAGGGCTTTCGGCGCATCATCCTGGCGAGTCTCGATCAATTTCGAGTACTCTTGCTTGAGGAGCGTCAGTTTTAATTCGGTATGGCGCAGAGCCACCGCCGCACTAAACACAGCCAAGAAGCCCCAGGCGCCCACCAACAAGCTGATTCCGTAGGCAAATGCTATCAGCCCCAGGCCGAGGAAGCTTTCCAGAAAGGCGGTGTCCGAAAAGGCAGTGCGTATTTTGTGTACCAGCCAGCCTACACCATAGCCTGCCAGGATACCGATCCCGATACCCGCACCGCTGGCCCAGATCACATCCACTGCCAGCCAACGCCAGCCGGCGTCGCCAAGATCATGCAGACCCAGCAAGCCCAGGCCCAGCATCACGAACGGGAAGGCGCTGCCGTCGTTTATTCCGGCCTCGCAGGTCAATGCAAAGCGTAGATGGTCAGGATCATCGGCATGGCGAACCTGAACCTCGGTCGCCAGAACAGGGTCGGTCGGTGCGACCACGGCACCTAGCAATACGGCAGCCCCAAGCGGCAAAGAGAGCCAGTAATACCCGAAAAGCGTCACGATCCCGACGGTGATCGCCATCGAAAAAACTGCCAGTTGCAAGGGGGTTCGCCATCGCTTGAAGGTTACCGGCGCCGGCATCTTTACCCCGGCACAATACAACGAAATCAGCACCGCCACTTCGGTCAGCAACTCCAATAAAGCCGACTCTTCCAGTGCGTTAAAATGAAACAGGCCAAAGCCCATTGGCCCAAAAACAACTCCAACAAGAAGATACAAAATGGCAGAGGTAGCGGGCACCCTCTTGAAATACGAGAAGGTAAAGCCCACTACCAGCAGCAGCGTTCCAATCAATATGAACCAGGTCGCGGCCGTCATGGGTTACTCATTGACCTCCCCCCGCCTGAGGGCGTGGGAGGTCGACGGCACTCAGGCGCGGCATTGAGCCGCTCCGGTGAGTTCCTGCCGCTGGCGGCATCGATTCGTATTCGAAGGCTTGCAGGCATTGCAATCATCATGGCCTGTTCACTCACACGGTTTCGGTGTCATTGGACGGCTGCATCATCCGCGATAGCCACCACCTCCCTGAATGAGAGCGCTTCTCGCGCAACTTGAACAGCCTGCGTACACCGCCAAGATCACGGCCAGCCAAGCGCGAACCGCAAGGCTCGGACCAGGGTGCTCGCGCTCGTTTCTGAACTCGCCTCAACCCGCTAGCCTCGAATTCCTTGCTCGGATACCCGGCGCGTCATCGCCCCTGCGCCCCCCGGCGCAGCCAGTCATGCACGAAGGCCAGCTTACGGCGCGCGGGGTCAGACAGCACGAAGGGGTAGAGGTCCGACAATCCCATGGAGCGGTTGACGTGATTGACCCCCACCGTGAGGGAGGCCGCGACATGGATCAGACGCCCGGCATCCGGTTCCGAATACGGATCCCAGCCCGGGTTCGGCAACTCTGGGGAGGAGAGCCCCGCCGCGACGAAGCTGTCGGTAATATCGGTCAGGTGCAGCAGATGTGCGGCGGTCTCGGCCCAGTCCTCATGCGGATGCGAGGAGGCGTAGGTGGTCAGGAAGCGTTGCTTCCAGTCGGCCGGAGGGCCGTCTTGGTAGTGACGCTGGAGCGCGGTCGGGTAATCCACGCGCTCGTCGCCGAACATGGCACGGAAGGCATCCAGGAAGTCGTCGCGCAGGCTGAGCCGCCACCACAGCATATGCGCGATCTCGTGGCGCATATGGCCGATCATGGTGCGGTAGGGCTCGTCCAGGGCTTGGCGGCGAGTTACGCTCAGGACCGGGTCCGCCTCGGCGACGCTGATGGTCACCACGCCCTGAGCATGGCCCATGGGCACGGGAGTCGGGCCTTCGGCGAGCATGTGGAAAACGGGGCGCGCGCCCGGATCCTCCGGCCGGAACCAGTGCCAGCGCCCGAGATTGTCAAGCGCCCAGCGCTTGGCGGCTTCGGTCTGCGCCCAGTTGGGAATGGCGTTGGGTATGGCGGGATCCGGGGCCAGGGCCGTCATGGCGCAGGACCGGCAGAAGGCGCCCTGCGCAGGAGCCATCCAATTGCAACCGATGACTTCCCGGTTGGCGCAGAAGGGCGGCATCGGCAGGAAGGCCCGCGCCTGCGGGTCGTAAGCCACGGGGGTGCCGTCAGCGGTGGTGAGGTTGTCAAACCAGAGTGATCCGGAACCGACTGGGTTTGCAAAAACGCGCATACAGTAGGCTCTCCGGAAGAAGAACAGGGCACAGGGCCCGAATGGTCACGCATTCATCCTTCTCTTCTCCCGGTCGTGTGTCAACTCTCATCGGAGCACGGCCGGCCAGGCTTCCCGGTCGAAAGCTGGAGGGGAGAAGCGTGGGTCCGCCCCCAAGGAAGCCACCTGTCGTGGCCGATGCCTGGAAACCCATCAGGGCCTGGCCCGATCATCGCCTGTCCCGATCATCGCCTGTCCCGGATGGCCGAACTCGCCTAGGGGATCACCGGCCTGATCGATGATGCTCACCGACACCGCAGATTTCCGCAATCCGCACTGCCACGGCTCCGGCGACACTTGGGACAAGCTCGACTACGCCGTCATGCCGAGGCTGACCCCGGCGCTGGCCGAGACGCTGGTGCAGTTGGCGCGGGACTGAGCGAGAAAATGGGGTCTGTCCCCGATTCGATTGACTGAATTCTTGCCATATACTCAGCGCTTCGCATTATCCGCTATGTCGTACGCCTGTGGCTGGCCGACCGGCAGTTCGTCTTGTGGACTATCCCAAATCAAGAATATTTTACCGTAGGTTTCCTCTATGCTCTTCACGAATTCTGCTGCTTCTTCTTCCGTCATTTCTGGCAAGACGGGATCCACCTCATCTATCTCCTCCTTGTGATAATGCCAAAGTGCTTGCTCGGTCTCTGGCAAGGTCGCATAGGCATCTGCACCGATAATGAACTCCACGCCAATCAGGCGTGCATTTTCTTCATCGCTGTCATATAGCTGGCATGCTGTAACGCCGCCAGGAAGTCCACCCTTACAGTAGTGATGCGCAACGGCATCAAGGTCACCGGCGATATGGCGTTTCGCATCAATATGGATATTCCAGCCCATGGTAGGAGGCTCGTGAGCGAGGGCCGCTCCTGCGACGGCTAGACCTATGACACTGACAACGGCTGACGAAATCTGGTGCATAATGACCTCCTACGAGCTTTCTTGAGATCACTGCTTCGCTCACTCTAAAGTGAACGCTTCATTAACATAGAGCACGACATAAAGAACCATAAACACTATTTTCTTCATACTACGCGTCAATTTTCATCATGCAGTGCTATGCAAAAAACGCCGACTGACTCGGGACGATTCGGCCAAGAATGGTCTGCATCACGGCCATGGGTACGGCTTAAAGGAGCCAGGGAAAGCATCGATGGCGGAGGCCGGGAAAATGGGGTCTGTCCCCGATTGCCTGCCGATTGCCTGCCTGTCCCCCATTGCCGAACTCGCCTAGGGTGTAGGGAAAGGCAGGCAACCGGGGGTCTTGGCCGACGGTGGATCGATGAGAGGTCTGTGGCTTCTTGGTGCGACACTGATCCTGGTGGGCGTGGTCGCGGTGGCACTGCGTCAACCGGCACCGTCGAGCGCGCCGGCCATGGGCCAGGCAAGCGCACAGGCGGACCTTGGCTCCCGCCGCGGGGCGCTGGTGGATCAGGTCGTGTTCACCCGCGAGGACGAGGCGGGCCGGGTCACCGGCCTGATCGAGGCGGGCACCCATCAGGTCTTCACCCAGGGCATCTCCAATCCCGGCATCTTCCGCCGGCTGCGCGATTCGCTTGCCACCGGCTACGACCTCTCCTACGGCACCTCCAGCGAGCTGACCCTGAACCCGGCCGGGCCGGAACTGGCCGACGGCACCCTCAATCCCTTCCATGTGCCGGCCATTCGCGAGGCGCTCAATCGCCTGGTGGACCGCGACTACATCGCCCAGGAACTCTACGGGGGCCTGGCCGAGCCGCGCTTCCTGCCGCTCTCCACCGCCTTTCCCGACTATGCGCGCCTGGCCGCCACGGCCCGCGAGCTGGAGCTGCGCTACGCCCATGACCCCGACGCCGCCCGCGAGACGATCCACCGCGAGATGGCCGCGCTCGGGGCGCGTCTCCGCGAGGGCCTGTGGCACTACGCGGGCGAGCCGGTGCGCCTGATCGCGCTGATCCGCACCGAGGACGAACGCCGCCAGGTCGGCGACTACGCCGCCAATCTGCTGCAGGAGCAGGGCTTCCTCGTCGAGCGCCGCTATCGCACCGCCGAGGAGGCCTCGCGCATCTGGATCGCCACGGACCCCAGGGCCGGGCGCTGGCACCTCTATACCGGCGGCTGGATCAGCATCGTCATCCAGCGCGACCAGGCGGAGGTCTTCAGCTTCTACTACACCCCCCGCGGGCGGGCCGAGCCCCTGTGGCAGGCCTACGAGCCGGCCCCGGAGTTCGACGAGCTCGCCGACCGCCTGCAGCGCCGCGACTACCGCAACTGGGAACAGCGCCAGGCGATGATGGCCCGGGCGCTGGAACTGGCCATGCAGGACTCGGCGCGGATCTGGCTGGTCGACCAGCTCAACGCCTCGGCGCGGGCCGCCGACGTGGAGGTGGCCGTCGACCTCGCCGGAGGCCTCGCCGGCTCGGCGCTCTGGCCCTACACCCTGCGCTATGCCGACCGGGTAGGCGGACGCATGGTGTTCGGCACGCCGGGGCTTCTCACCGAGCCGTGGAACCCGGTGGCGGGCAGCAACTGGATCTTCGACCAGATGATCATGCGCGCGACCCAGGACCCGGTGGCGCTGCCCGATCCCTTCACCGGGCTCTACCGGCCCCAGCGCATCGCGGGGGCCGCGGTGACCGTGCAGGAAGACGTGACGATCGCGCGCACCCTCGACTGGTTGAGCGTCTCGACGGCGGAGGAGATCGTCGTGCCGGAAGACGCCTGGATCGACTGGGACGGCGAGGCGGGGCGCTTCGTCAGCGTCGGCGAGGCGCACGACTCGCCCCTCACCGCCCGTACCCGGGTCCGGGTGCGCTACGACGAGGACCTCTTCGCGCAGCGCTGGCACGACGGCTCGCCGCTGTCGCTGGCCGACTTCGTGCTGCCGTGGATCCTGACCTTCGCCCGGGCCGACGAGGCGAGCCGGCTCTTCGACCCGGCCTACCTGCCCACCTTCGAGGTCTTCCGGCGCCACTTCCGCGGCTGGCAACTCGTCTCCCGCGACCCGCTGGTCATCGAGATCTACAGCGACCAGATCTTTCCCGACGCCGAGACCCTGGTGGCCAACCGCGCGCCGGGGCCGCAGCCGTGGCACGCCCTGGCCCTGGGGATCTTCGCCGAGCGCCAGGGGGAGCTGGCGTTCTCCTCCAACAAGGCGGACCGACGGCGGGTGGACTGGATGAGCCTGGTGGCCGGGCCCAGCGTGCCGATCCTCGCGCGCCACCTCACGCGGGCCCGGGAGCGCAATGCATCGCCCTTCCCCGGCGTGCTCGACGAGCTGCTCGGCGAGGACGAGATCGCCGCCCGCTATGGGGCGCTCGCCGACTGGCATGCCGAGCGCGGGCACTTCTGGATCGGCAACGGCCCCTTCCTCCTCGATTCGGTCCACCCCGTGGCGGGCAGCCTGGTGCTCGAGCGCTTCCGCGACTTCCCCGACCCGGCCGACAAGTGGCAGGGCTTCGCCCGTCCCGCGATTCCGGAACTCGACCTCGACGGCCCCCTGGTCACGGCGCTCGACACGGACGACCCGGCGACGTTTCGCCTGGGGGTGACCCTCGAGGGCGAGCCCTACCCGCCGCAGGCGATCGACCGGGTGCAGTTCCTGCTCTTCGACGGCCGCGGGACCCTGGTCGAGCGCGGCGCGGCCGAGCCGCGCGACGGCGGGCACTGGCGGGTTGCCCCGTCGCCGGCGGCGCTCGCCGCCCTGGGCGTCGGCGCCAACCGCCTGGAGGTGGCCGTGACCAGCCACCGCGTGGCCCTGCCGGCCTTCGTCTCCCACGTCTTCGCCACGGTACCCCCCGACGGCACGGAGGCCTCGCCATGAGCGCCGAACAGCGAGCGACCGCTCCCGAGCCCCCCGCCCGCCGCGGCGGGTGGCGCGACCTGCGCCGCCTGCTGCTCTACACGATCAAGCGGCTGCTGGCGCTGTTCGTCACCGTGCTGGTCGGGGTCTACCTGACCATCGTCATCGCCAACATGGGGGGCCAGGTGGACGAGCTGCGCCGCGTGCAGATCCGCAGCGAGGCCGCCGAGGCGGTGCGGGCCGACCCCGCCTTCCAGGACATGCCCGCCGAGGAGCGCAATGCCCTGATCGAGCGGCAGGTGGCGCTGGAGGTGGAGCGGCTGCGTCTCGACGAGCCCTTCCTGGTACGCAGCGTCGACTACCTGCAGCAGGCGCTGCGCCTCGACCTGGGGCGTGCCGAGCAGATGCACAGCGACCGGGGCTCCCGCGACGTCTACGACATCATCGTCGAGCGCCTGCCGGCGACCCTGCTGCTGTTCGGCACCGCCAACCTGCTGGTCTTCTTCGTCTCGGTGTTCGTGGCCCTGTTCCTGTCGCGGCGCTACGGCACCGCGCTCGACCGCAGCGTGGTCGCCCTGGCCCCGACCTCGGCGGCGCCGGGCTGGTTCTACGGCATCTTCCTGATCCTCGTCTTCGCCTTCGTGGCGCCCCTGCTGCCCGCCGGCGGCATGGTGGCCGTGCCGCCGCCGGAAGAGGGCTGGGCGTACGCCGCCAGCGTGGTGCGGCACATGCTGCTGCCGGTGGTGGCCATGTTCCTGTCGCAGATCTTCATCTCCATCTATTCCTGGCGCACCTTCTTCCTGATCCACTCCAGCGAGGACTACGTGGAGATGGCCCGCGCCAAGGGCTTGCCGTCGCGGCTCATCGAGCGGCGCTACATCCTGCGCCCCACCCTGTCGCCGATCGTCACCAGCTTCCTGCTGATGCTGATCGGGCTGTGGAGCGGCGCCATCATCCTGGAGCAGGTGTTCAACTGGCCGGGGCTGGGCTCGCTGCTCTTCCAGGCCATCGGCTACCGCGATACCCCGGTGATCATCGGCGGCGTGGTGATCTTCGCCTACCTGCTGGCCGCGACGGTGTTCCTGCTCGACATTCTCTACGCGCTGCTCGACCCGCGCGTGCGCCTGGAAGGAGGACGGCGATGAGCGGTGGACGCTGGCGGGAGGGCTGGCGGGAGCTGCGCCGCTACCCGTCGGCGCTGCTGGGGCTCGCGATCATCGCCGCCCTGGTGGCGCTGGCGCTCGCCACGCCGATCGCCATCCCCTACGGCGAGGCGCTGGCCAAGTGGCGCGGCAGCGAGGCCTGGCAGCGCAATCCCGTCAATGCGGCCCCCGTGTGGCTCGACCGCCTCACCGGCGGCGAGGCGCCGCGCACCCTGGTCGTCGAGAGCGAATCGGCGCCGGTCGAGGAGCGCGCCTTCGGGGGCGGGCGCCGCCTGCAGATCCCGCTGGCCTTCGACTTCGAGGCCGGCGGCTTCCCCAGCGAACTGAACCTCTTCCTGCGCGCCCCGGGCCATGCGCAGCCGCCCTTCGCGCGGCTGACGTGGCTCACGCCCGACGGCCGCGAGCTGGCGCTGGGCGGGTATCGCATCGGAGCGCGGGAGCGCATCGCGCTCTCCCAGGACCGGGCGCTGGAGCGTCGCCTGGGCGGGCTGGTGCCGCACATCGGGCTGCTGGCCGAGCCGGGAAGCGCAGAGGCGCCCGACGCCGAGCCGCGGGTGCTGCCCGGGCGCTATACGCTGCGGCTGGACGTGCTGGCCTTCGACGAGGAAGCGGCCTTCGACGCCGAGCTGGTGCTCTACGGCCGGGTGCACGGCATCGCCGGCACCGACCACCAGCGCCGGGACCTCGCCCTGGCGCTGATGTGGGGCACCCCGGTGGCGCTGGCCTTCGGCCTGCTGGCGGCGGTGGGCACCACCGTCACCACCCTGGTGATCGCCGCCGTGGGGGTCTGGTACCGCGGCTGGGTCGACGCCACCATCCAGCGGCTCACCGAGGTCAACATGATCCTGCCGATCCTGCCCATTCTGGTGATGGTCGGCACCCTCTACTCGACCAGCATCTGGCTGATGCTCGGCGTGGTGGTGGTGCTGGGCATCTTCAGCGCCGGCATCAAGATGTACCGGGCGATGCTGCTGCCGATCCGCGAGGCGCCCTACATCGAGGCGGCCCGGGCCTACGGGGCGAGCAACGTGCGCATCGTGCTGCGCTACCTGATCCCGCGCATCCTGCCGGTGCTGATCCCCACCTTCGTCACCCTGATCCCCACCTTCGTGTTCCTGGAGGCCTCGCTGGCCGTGCTGGGCCTGGGCGACCCGCTGCTGCCCACCTGGGGCAAGGTGCTCAACGATGCCCAGTCGCAGAGCGCCCTCTACAACGGCTACTACTACTGGGTGGTCTCGCCGGCGGTGCTGCTGATGCTGACCGGACTGGGCTTCGCCATGCTCGGCTTCGCGCTGGACCGCGTCTTCAACCCGCGGCTGAGGAGCCTGTGATGCGCGACCGGACGCTGCTGCGCGTGGAAGGGCTGGAGCTGCACTACCAGACCCGGCAGGGGGCGGTGCATGCCGTCGACGGCGTGAGCTTCGACCTGCACCGCCAGGAGGCGCTGGTGGTGCTCGGCGAATCCGGCTGCGGCAAGAGCTCGCTGGCCAAGGCGCTGATGCGCCTGCTGCCGCGCAACGTCCACCACACGGCGGGGCGCGTCACCCTGGACGGCGTCGACGTCACGGCGCTGCCCGACGAGCGCTTCCGCCGCGAGGTGCAGTGGTCGCGCCTGGCGCTGGTCATGCAGGCCTCGATGAACGCCCTCAACCCCGTGGTGCGGGTCGGCGAGCAGGTCGCCGAGCCCTTGCGGGTGCTGCGCGGCTGGCCCCGGGGCAAGGCCCTGGCCCGGGCCGCGGAGGTGTTCGAGCTGGTGGGGGTATCCACGGACTTCCTGGCCCGCTACCCCTTCGAGCTCTCCGGCGGCATGCGCCAACGCGCCGTGCTGGCCATGGCGCTGGTCGCCGAGCCGGCGCTGGTGATCCTCGACGAGCCCACCTCGGCGCTCGACGTGCTCACCCAGGCGAGCATCATGAACGCCCTCAAGCGGGTCAAGCGCGAGCTGGGCACCAGCTTCATCCTGATCACCCACGACGTGGCCACCTCCAGCGAGCTGGGGGACCGGGTGGCGCTGATGTATGCCGGCCAGCTCGTCGAGGTGGCCGACGCCGCGCGCTTCTTCACCGAGCCGGCGCACCCCTATTCGCGGATGCTGATGGCCAGCGTGCCGCGCCTGCGCCAGCGGGCCCGCCCCGAGGCGATCCCCGGCGAGCCGCCGAGCCTGGCCACCCCGCCCGGCGGCTGCCGCTACGCCGAACGCTGCCCCTACCGCTTCGCGCGCTGCGCCCAGGACCCGCCCGCCTTCCGGCTCGGCGAACGCCACCGGGCACGCTGCTGGCTGCACGCCGATAACGCCCCGGCCGGAGGTGGCGCATGACCTCGTCCCCCGCCCATGGCGCCGACGACCAGGCGCCGCTGATCGCCGCCCGCGACCTGCACACCTGGTTCGAGCTGCGCCAGTGGGGTTTCCTGCGCGTGGGCGCGGTGCGGGCCGTGGACGGGGTCGAGTTTTCCCTGGCACCCGGCGAGGCGGTGGCCTTCGTCGGCGAGAGCGGCTGCGGCAAGAGCTCGCTGGCGCGCACCCTGCTCGGGCTGCATCGCCCCACCCGCGGCGAGGTGCGCTTCGCCGGCCGCTCGCTCGGCGAGCTCCAGGGGCGCGCGCTCAAGGCCTACCGGGCCGAGGTGGGCTACGTGCAGCAGGACCCCTACGGGGCGCTGCCGCCCTTCCTGGACGTGCGGCGCATCCTCGCCGAGCCGCTGATCGTGCACGGGGTGCGCGACCGGGCCGAGCGCGAGCGGCGCATCCGCGCGGCCCTGGAGGAGGTGCGCCTGTCGCCGGCCGAGGCCTTCCTCGGCCAGTTCCCTCACATGCTCAGCGGCGGCCAGCAGCAGCGGGTGGTGATCGCCCGGGCGCTGATCCTCGCCCCGCGGCTGCTGATCGCCGACGAGCCGGTCTCGATGCTCGACGCCTCGGTGCGGGTGGAGATCCTCGAGCTGCTGCGACGCATCCAGCGCGAGCGCGGGCTGACCCTGGCCTTCATCACCCACGACCTCTCCACGGTGCGCCACTACGCCGAGCGCATCTTCGTGATGTACGCCGGGCGCGTGGTGGAGAGCGCGCCGGTGGACGACCTGCTCGATCACCCCCAGCACCCCTACACCCAGGCACTGCTCGCCGCCATCGCCGATCCCGACGCCGCCAACGCCACCCGGCTGCGCGAGGTGCCCGCCGGCGAGCCCCCGAGCCTGCTGCATCCGCCGGCGGCCTGCCGCTTCCATCCGCGCTGCCCGCACTTCATGGCCGGGCTGTGCGACGTCGAGGATCCCCCCGACTTCACACCGCGCCGCGACCACCGCTCGGCCTGCTGGCTGCATCGCTGAGCGCTGGCGCCGGGCTCGTCGCGGCGAGGCCGCCCCGTGGCCTGTGGCGACGACACGATGGCGTCGATCAGGGGCCAGCCGTCGTCGGAGGTCTCGTAACGTCCTGCCCCAGCTCAGCTGTGCGGCTAAGGTGCTGGTGAGACGGACAATTCCAAGTTCTCAGACAAAATCGACGCCACCTTCTATACTTGGGGCTGGCCGGAAGGCTCTCTGATTTCGGCCGGCTATCAAGCAAGTATTGACAGCAAACCAACCAGTGACCGTATTCGACAGAGTGGTACGAAAAACCAGGGCGGGAAGTCCTGGTTCTGCCATAACACGCCATTGCGTGACTGAACGGTGACGTTGATTCGAGGTGTTGTCATGAAAAGATTCAGAAAGGCTTCGCTCGTCGCGCTGATAAGCGTTTCGCTTCTCCCCGCCTCCTATGCCATGGCGCAATCTTCCATGGGAGGACAAGGCACGGTGGGCCCGCAAGCAGGGGACAATGAGTTTACGCTCTCCGGTACGGGCAGCAGCGACAAGGATTTCGACAACAGCAGCTTTGGGGCTTCCGTCGACTACGGCTGGTACCTGTCCCGCAGCACCTTGGTAGGCGTTCGCCAGAGCGTCAACTTCGCCGACGTGGAGGGTGAGGGAATCTCTGACGACTTCTGGAACGGCAGCACGCGTGGTTTTGCCGATTATCACTTCGGCCTGGGTGCGGCTCGGCCCTTCGTGGGCGCTTCGCTCGGCGCGATCTATGGTGACGGTGTCAAGGACACCGGCGTCGCCGGCCTGGAAACCGGCCTCAAGTACTATGTGTTGCCCACTACCTTCATCCAGGCAAGGGCCGAGTACCAGTTCCTGTTCGAGGATAGCGACAGCGCTGAAGACAACTTCGATGATGGCGTCTGGGCCTATACCTTCGGCATGGGCGTCAACTTCTGAGAGGCAAGGCTGACACCGTGAAGAGCAAGCAGCCCCGTCGTCGGGGCTGCTTGTTGTTTATGTGCTGCCAATAGCCCGATACCTCGCCCGCCCGAGCACTGCTGCTCATAGATGAATACTCGCGGAAACAGGGGTACGTCCCCGATTACCCCCTGGCGGATCACCCACTATCTGAACGTGATGCGCGATGCGGTGGCCGACAACGCGCTCCTGAAGCCGATAGCGAAAGCTCTGAGCAGGCTGGAACGACATGCCGAAGGTGGTGAGACGCCGGCACTCCGGCCTGACCAACGTGCGCGCCTGGAAGGCATGAACGGCCTGTTCCAGGCAGCCAGGTCACGCGCAAGCGGCTATCGGAACGAGGCCAACTTCATCGCCATGATCTACCTGATCGGTAGCCCCGTGGGGCACATGCTGGATCACACCAAATCCACATGGAGTGACGAAGCCCCCTTTTTGGTCCCCCTGCAACACATGGTCAGCAATAGGCTACCATAGTACCAAATTTCCTGCGGTTACAAGGAATAGTCATTCCTCTCTTCATCTTTTTCCGAATAATATTGCATAAATTCATACTGTATATTATTACTGTCGAAAATATAGACGTTGCGTCGATACGGGTGATCAGCGCCTGCGTGGTCTACCGGATAGCCCGCTTCAGATAGACGACTTACTAGTGAATCAAGGTCTGATACCACTATTCCAATATGCTTGACTCCAGTCCACCTCTCCTTCCAATTTTTAACCTGACCAAAGCCCCCTTCTTGCACAGCAATATAAGACTGGTTATCTCCAACGTGAAACCATCGTATCTTTTCTCCAAACCAATCCATTTCCCCCTGCCCGCGTACTGACCATGACGGGATTGCAGTAGTTAGAAAACTGATGGTCTCTTCAACATTCAAAACTGAGATATTGGCATGTTCCACATAAGCCATAATTATTTCCTTAAAACCCATAAAGACTACGGTTGCTAACGCTGAGCTTAGCGGCGACCTTATAATGGAGGCGAAGCCGCAATGAAAAGGGCGTCCGGCGGCCACAGGCCGCGAACTACAGCGCCTGGTTATGTGCTACCCGAAGAAACAGCCATTCTCATCGGCATTCACGATAGCAAAGAATTCCTCGATGGATCGTGACTCAGGTTCTGGCGTGTACGAATGCCACTTCAGATCGCTACGCATCCAGTAGATTTTCCAGCGCTGCGCTTTCTTCACGTAGGTAGCTTTTGCTACCGGTGATTCAATGATCGTGGACGGCTCCCGGAAATGAGGGCGGATCTCGACAATTTGCACGCTTTGGCCAGACACCCGAACGTCTATATCTAACTTGGGCCGGATCTCGACTGGCGGCCTCCGATTTTCCAGAAACTCTGAAGCGGCCCGCTCAATTTTCTTTGATTCAAACTCACTGAATGCCATATGGATTCTCTATTGGAACGCCCACATAACGCTGCGCTAAACGGCAGACAAAGTTGCGTGGATGTTGTGCGAAAATGAGCGTAGCGAATGTACAACAGCCGCGCAGCTTTGGCTGTCCAGTGGAGGCCGAAGGCCGGAACGATGTTTGAGCACCTTGTTAGCTGACACTGTTGTATACCCTCAAAAATTCGTCTATTTGACCCATATTTGCGCCAGCATCACGGAGATACGTGAAGGCAGTCTCGGCAGTGCCGTAGTCCATATTGGGTTCGATATTATTTTCGGATAATTTTGACTTCCACCATTTTATATTTTGTTCCGAATCATTTTTCATGATTTTGTAAACTACGAAGGTGTAGGCTCCGTGATTTTCTTTATCCCCCCAGCTTGCGATCGTGCTTACAAACATCTTTCCTCGTTCGGCACCCATTGCTCCAAGCATTTGATCCACGAAGTGCCTCTTAACACCTAGAGAACCAGCAACTGTATTCGCAGCCTTTCGAGTTCTTGCCGTCGCAAGTTTATAGAACACAAAAACCCCGACAATTCCTGCTGCCACGATATACCAGTCCATACTTTCTCCTTAAGAACACATTGTTGAATGTTCAGCTAACGCCTGGGCTAAGCCGCCGGTACGGAGCGCAGCGTAGTACCGGTCGGCTTGATCCCCTGGTTATGTGCTGATTTACGAAAGATATCCTTTCTTGTCATGAAGGTGAATATCCCCTGTTTTGATATCCTCAAGTACAGCTTTCGCTGCCCACCTACCCTCAAACTCCATGACGCTACAGGTGTAGCCAACGTCGTATTTGAAATCTATTTTTTTCAACTTTAGCTTTTCATAGGGACAGCCCGGCCAAGTTAGATATTGATTTTCAAATACAAATTGGTGAGTCAGGCCTATCCTGTCGCATTTGATATCAGTTGGTCGAGGCAGCTCATTTTCGAGATCAAGAAATGTCTTGATCAGATTTCCATTTTCGTCAACGATTTTTATGTCGCAGTTTAGTGCCAATATCTCGAAGGGATCCCCTTCTTTCATGGATGTGTTAGAAATAATCCAATCAAAGTCGAACTTTATATCTGGAACTGTATTAATGAAGTAGAAGATATGCCCCCTAATATTGAGAGAAGGCGGCGCACCAACAGCCTCCAAATCTTTTTTAGTGGGTTCTCTAAGATGCTTCAGAGTAATCCCACAGTGATCTGCGAAGGTTTTAGCCCCTGATTGGTACCCCGTCTTTGTAATGAAGATACCTTGAATATTTCCGATATCGTCTAAAGCAGCACTAAAGTCGCGGATTTTACCGATCGACACAGGAGAGGTGTAATTTTTACATTCGACAGCAACTCGGTGCTTTACGCCAGCTACATCAAATTCCCAGAAAACATCGATTTGATGCTTCTGCCCTGACTTTCCCTCAATTTTAACATCGTGCTTTACAGTTATTGTATCGAACCCTTCTGCTTGAAGGATTCCTTCATACACCTCACGGGCTAATTTTTCATATTCCGTGTTTGCATTTGCCATGACTACTCCATTGGCACATAACGCAAAAACGAAGCGACGCGTCTCACGCGTCCGCCTTACGTGACTTGTTGGCCCTTATTCCACCATTGCTTCGTCAATATGGAATAGCTTTTCATTGGTTCTTCAAAGCAGGGTCGAGTTATAACATCTAATCTTTCCTGAATACTTTGAAGTTGTGTTCTTATTTCATCATCATCGTTCATTCGATCCCAAAATACGCCTTCATGCTCATGCATTTTGTCTAGGTGTCTCCGGAACTCATCATCGGCCATTTGAACTCGGCCTTGGCGCTGCCAATAATGAGTGGCGAGCATTTGCGCCGAAACAAAGATGCTATTTAGCGTTCTCGATGTATCGTTGAAAATCGCTTCCGTCTCTGCTCCGAACGCTGCCATAAATCGGTATTTTAGGGTGTTGAACTTGACGAAGGTTTCTTTCTTCGCGTTGTATCGTTCGTAGACGATATAGCCCCGATCTAATAACTCTGACTCTTCTTTCGTTTCATTGTCGGCTCGCTGCCTTGTCTTACCCTCATTCCCGCTAGAGAATGGGCTTCTCATGAAGGCAATCGCATCTTTAACCTCAAAAAAGGATGCTAAGACTTCTTCCGCTAGTTCAATTTTCCGTTTTCCTATGAACTCCCGCTTCCAAGCCCCAACACCGGAAATGATTGCCCAGCATGCAGCTATAATCGCTACGGCTTCTCCGATTTTTGCTATGTCTTCCATAGTCCTCCTGTGGGGCTAACGCCCGCATTTGCGGCTGGTTTGGAGCGCAGCGGAAAACCAGTCCGACAACATGCGCTTGTTAGCTGCTACGCTAGCTGAGATGTGGAAAATATAATTTGTTCAGCTACAAAGCGTATGAGAGGTACTTCTTTCACAAGCTTTTGATCATCTCTAAACGGCGTATATTTCGTCTTTTCCGATTCTTTACTATGCACAATAGCATTTCTGGTTTTGTATATCCTGCCAGCTAAGTGCTTAAAGCATAGATCTCTATCATCGGACTCAAGATTTACAGTTACACCACCGGCAAACGAAACAGTATTGGTTTTGTAATGTTCTAGGAGGTGTTCGTCGTAACTTCTTATTTTATCTACGAGCTCATCTATATCGACAAATTTGATAAGCGATAACCTAAGGCCTTCCTGCTCATTAAATGTCATGCTCTCGTCGCGCATCTTAATGGACTTGCCAATATCTTTAATAAGAGAAGATATGTCTTTTTTCCTCTTATATGAAAAATCCGGGTGAGTAATTGTAGATTTAACTTTATCTATTAGTTCATCGTTAAAGACAGACTCGAAGAAGTGCTCTGCAATATGGTAATAAGAAATATACTCCAGCATCGGGTTTTCAGTGCCGACTGCTAGTTGATAATGATGAATCAAATCAGGGAGGTAATATCTTCTGGGAGGGTCTAATTCCTCTAAGTTAAATCTGCGACTTCGAGTGATTCGATTTGAACGAAGTAGCTCCTCAAAATCTCTCTGCGGTACAAGTGCTGAATCAGTGTTGTAGGTAAGATTGAAAAGAAAGGCGGAGCTAAAACGTTCGAACTCCTGATTTGACTTATTTACTGTTGACTTCAAATGGAGAGTTAGCCTTCCACCTATAACTCGCTTGATCAAATCTAGGACACAAAGCTCTTCTTCTGTCCATTGCTCATACATTCTTCTTAGGGGCATTGGTCTAGACAACTCTCTAGCCTCTCCAATCAAAGACGCCTTATGAATGAGGTAGAGGCAAAATATGGTTGAAGGTCTTATTAAACGGTAAGCAAGTTTATTTTCATTGTCTTCAACCTCAACTACACAGTCATTATCCCTGGGTCTGAAGCGGAAGAACGGCCCCTCTTCTCTAACAAGAACCTCGTACTCTGAACCATTAGAAATTACGGTATCCGAAATCTCCGTGTAGCTTCGAAGCTCAGTTAGTGAGCTCTCCAACTTGTCTTTCTCAAGTTTAAAGGTGTAACGATCATCATGCGAAAACACATATGAATAATGATCTTCTTCCTCAGAGAAATCGCATCTAAGTATTTCGCCAATCCATTCGGCAAATTGCTTGTCATCAACGTCTATATCCATTTACTACTTTCTCTCTAATTATTGAAGTGCAGCTAACAGTGATTAGACGGAACGCTCTGATATGGGATGAACGCGCCGGCGCGTTCAACAATGTTATCTAGCGTCCCATTCCTTACGTAACCCATTGATATATAAAGACCCTAAGAATAGATCGGCTATCTATGCAGGATTCGCGCGCTTGCGCGTTTTGCCGACACCAATAATACTGTATGCATATCCATGCCTCGAGAGACGCACCATATGGATACGCACAGCAGACCACCGAAGCTGATGGATCGAGTGAAGGCCACCATGCGGGTGAAGCGCTACAGCCCCAGAACCGAGAAGACCTACTGCTACTGGATACGCTTCTTCATCCGATTCCACGGCGTGCGGCATCCCGCCAGCATGGGAGCCCCCGAGATAAAGGCCTTCCTGGAATACCTTGCGGTGGAACGCCATGTGGCGGCGGCCACACAGAACCAGGCCCTGAACGCCCTCGTCTTCCTGTATCGCCACATCCTTGAGCAGCCTCTGGGCGATATCGGTGAATTCTCGCGCGCCAGGCGCCCTCGCCGGCTGCCGGTGGTGCTGTCCCATGAGGAAGCGACGCGCGTGCTGAGCCATCTATCGGGCCCGATGTGTTTGATGGGCATGCTGATGTACGGCTCGGGACTGAGGCTAATTGAAACATGCCGATTGCGAGTCCGAGATATCGACGGTGAGGGTCAGAGCGGTACAAAAAGCCGTCAAACACGCCATGCGAGCCGCCTCGCTACCGCGTCCCGGTTCTTGTCACACCCTGCGACACAGCTTCGCCACCCAGTTGCTCAACCAGGGCACGGATATCCGCACGGTTCAGGAATTACTCGGGCACAAGAGCGTGGAAACCACCCAGATCTACACGCATGTGCTGGGCAAGGGCTTTGCCGGCGTGCGCAGCCCCTTGGGATAAAGGACCATCAGGGACGTCGGGCACGCTACCGCCTGACCCACCTGCATGATGCGACGGCGCTCCTGCCATCTTCTGCGGTAGTCCCTGCGCGATCCCTTGGTGGCCATCTTCCGCGGCCTTATCAGGCCAGACTAATCAAGGACCGGCGCCAGCGCAAAAGTCGCCTGAAAAATGTGCCAAAAGGGGCGTGCAAGGCACGAAAGTGCGTCATCCATCTGCGACTTTCGGAGAGTTCTCTCTGGCTCGGGTAGGCGCGTGGGGATCGGGAATCCGGTATCCATTGGCCCCCGGGCTGGCGGAAGGCCATTCGCGCAACAAGTTGCGCTCCCACGAAAACCCATTCGGTGGCATCGTTACTCGAGAAGATGCCAATCGCGCAACAAGTTGCGCTCCTACGAAAACCGGTTCGGTGGCACCGTCTCTCGAGTCGAGGCCTTTCGCGCCGCGAGTTGCGCTCCTACACCCCCGTTCGGTGGCCGCGTCCCTCGCGTCTAGGTCAGGGCATGGGCGCGAGGTCGCGGTGCATGATGGTCACCGCCTCGCCGCGGTAGCGGCGATCCTCCAGGTCCTTCCAGCCCAGGCGCCGGTAGAGGGCCTGCTGATCCGGGGTGTAGAGGTAGAACCGGCGGTGGCCGTGGGCCTGGGCCTCTTCCTCCACGCGGCGCACCAGCCGCGAGGCGATGCCCCTCCCCCGCCACTCGGGGCGCACGTAGACCGAGGCCAGCCAGGGCGTCAGGTCCTGGCGGTCGCTCATGTCGTCGGCCACCAGGCTGGCCATGCCCACCGGGCGCGCCTCGTGCATCACGGCGAACACCGAGGGCACCCCGGCCGGGCCGCAGTCGGTGCGGAACGACTCGATGGCCGCCGCCAGCTCGCGGCCAGGATGCAGGTGCCCCCACTCGTCGTGGGCCCAGCCGGCCAGGGTGGCCACATGGGGCGAGGCGTCGCCGAGGCGGATAAGGCGCAGGTCGGTGTCCATGGGTCGAGCTCCCGTGTCGCAGGTGGTGGATCGATGCCGCCCATCCTGACCCAGTGTCGTGGGCGGCGCATCCCGGCGAGCGATCTCTCGCCCGCCTTCAGCCGTCATCGGCGCGTCGGCCGCCGGCGCGGCGCAGCCAGCCCTTCTCCGCTTCCAGCACGGCGAACAGGCCGACCCCGATCAGCACGATCTCGACGCCGTGGGCGATGTCCACCGGCCGGGTGGCGAAGAAATGGTTCATGAAGGGCGCGTAGGTGAAGGTCAGTTGCAGCAGGGCCACCACGGCGACGGCGAGGATGGCGGCGCGGGAGTTGAACATGCGCTCCCAGGTCAGGGAGGGCGTGCGCAGGAAGCGCACGCTGAACAGGTAGAAGATCTCCATCACCACCAGGGCGTTGACGGCATGGGTGCGCGCCGCCTCCAGGCTGGCCCCGTCGGCCAGCGCCAGGCGGAAGATCCCGAACACGCCGGCCGCCATCAGCAGCGCCACCAGGGCGATGCGCCACAGCAGGAACCCGGAGATCATGGCCTCGTCGGCGGGCCGAGGCGGGCGGCGCATGGCATCCGACTCGGTGGCCTCGAAGGCCAGGGCCATGGCCAGCGCCACCGAGCTGACCATGTTCACCCACAGGATCTGCACCGGGGTGATCGGCAGGGTGAGGCCGAACAGCACCGCCACCAGGATGCTCATGGCCTCGCCGCCGTTGATGGGCAGCAGGAAGACGATCGCCTTCTTCAGGTTGTCGTAGACGGTGCGGCCCTGCTCCACGGCGCGGACGATGGAGGCGAAGTTGTCGTCCGCGATGACCATCTCCGAGGCCTCCTTGGCCGCCTCTGTCCCCTTGCGGCCCATGGCGATGCCCACGTCGGCCCGCTTGAGGGCGGGGGCGTCGTTCACGCCGTCGCCAGTCATGGCGACGATCGCGCCCCGGGCCTGCAGCAGGGTGACCAGGCGCAGCTTGTGCTCGGGGCTGACCCGGGCGTAGACGTCCACCTCCCCGACCCGCCGGGCCAGCGCCTCGTCGTCCATGCGCTCGAGCTGCTGCCCGGTGATCACCTCGTCGGCGTTGGCCAGCTCGAGCTGGGCGGCGATGGCCCGGGCGGTACCGGCGTGGTCGCCGGTGATCATCTTGACGCGGATCCCCGCCGCCCGGCAGTCGGCGACGGCGCGGATGGCCTCCTCCCGAGGCGGGTCGATCAGGCCCAGCAGGCCGAGCAACACCAGGTCGGATTCCACGTCGGCGAAGTCCACCTCCTGGGCATGGGACGGCATGGCCTTGCAGGCCACCGCCAGCACGCGCTGGCCGTCCGCCGCCAGGGCCTCGATCCGGCCTTCCCAGGCCTCGGGGTCCAGCGCCTCCTCGCCCTGCTCGCCCCACACGGCCCGGCAGGCGTGAAGCACCGCCTCCGGCGCGCCCTTGACGTAGACGAAGGCCTCCCCCCGGTGGTCGTGGTGCAGGGTGGCCATGAACCTGTGCTCGGCATCGAAGGGGATGAGGTCGGTGCGCGGATTGGCGGCGCGCTCGTCGTCGGCCTCCAGGCCGCCCTTCAGGGCGGCGGCGATCAGCGCCCCCTCCATGGGGTCGCCATGCACCCGCCAGTCGCCGTCCGCGCCTTCCAGGGTGGCGTCGTTGCAGAGCAGGCCCGCCCGCAGCAGCCGCGTCAGCCCGGGGTGCTCTGCCGGATCCAGGGGCGCGTCGCCGCGCCGGAAGCCGCCGCGCGGGAGATAGCCCTCGCCCTCCACCGTGCAGTGGCCCGCGGGCGTGACCAGGCTGCGAACCATCATCTCGTTGCGGGTCAGGGTGCCGGTCTTGTCGGAGCAGATCACGCCGAGCGAGCCGAGCGTCTCCACCACCGGCAGGCGGCGGATGATCGCCTGGCGGCCGGCCAGTCGCTGGACGCCGATGGCCAGGGTCACGGTGAGGATGGCCGGCAGGCCCTCGGGGATGGCCGCGACGGCCAGGCCCACCACCGTCATGAAGGTCTCGCCGGGGGCCATGCCGCGCCACAGGGTGCCGAACCCGAAGATCAGGGCGGCCAGCCCCAGGACGGCGCCGGTCAGCCAGCGGGAGAAGGTCGCCATCTGGCGCAGCAGGGGCGTGGTGAGGGTCTCGACCCGGGACACCAGGCGGCTGATGCGGCCGATCTCGGTGTCCGCCCCCGTCCCGACCACGATGCCGGTGCCCTGGCCGTGAGTCACCAGGGTGCCGGAGTAGGCCATGCCCAGGCGATCGCCGAGCACCGCCTCGCCGGCGACCGGGTCGGTCGACTTCTCCTGGGCCACCGACTCGCCGGTCAGCGCCGCCTCCTCGATCTGGAGGCCCCGGGCGTGCCACAGCCGCATGTCGGCCGGCACCCGGTCGCCGGCCTGCAGCAGCACGATGTCGCCGGGCACCAGTGCCTCCGCCGGCAGGGTGAACTGGCGGCCGTCTCGGAGCACCATGGCTCGGGCGGAGAGCATGTCGCGGATGGCGCGCAGGGCGTCCTCGGCCTTGCCCTCCTGGACGAAGCCGATGACCGCGTTGACCAGCACCACCCCCAGGATCACCACCGTGTCCACCCAGTGGCCGAGCAGGGCCGTGATCAGGGCCGCGCCGAGCAGCACGTAGATCAGCAGGTTGCGGAACTGGGCCAGGAAGCGGCTCAGCGCACTGCGGGGCTTAGCCTCGGGCAGGCGGTTGGGGCCATGGCGCTCGCGGCGGCGGGCCACCTCCGCTTCGTCCAGCCCCGTCTCCGGCGCGACGGCCCAGTGCTCCGCCACGGCCTCCGCCGGCCGGGCATGCCAGTCCGGCGTGGCCGCCCCCGTTTGCTCCCGCCATGCCTCGTTCATCGCCTCCCCTCCCGCCGGTGCCCAGGAGATCGACGCCGACCGACGGGCGGCGTCCTTGCGTCAATCTACGCCAGGGGTTGCCGGGGTTTCGCGACCTGGATCAAGGTTCGGTGGCGTCGCCCGGGCCGGGGCAGGGTGGATGCGCTAGCGCTTATCCACCCGGCCCATCGCCTGGTGACGCCGGCCGCTTCCCGGTGCAAGGCGATGCCCCCGAAATGACGGCTCGGCGTTCCCGGGCCCCCTGCGCCGCCAGAGTCGCCCGTCGATGGCGGACAGGCCCAGCGCGATCAGCGCCATGCCCAGGAAGTGGGCCGCCTCCAGGGTCTCGTCGAGGAACACCGAGCCGAGCAGTATCGCCGAGACGGGCACCAGCAAGGTGACCAGCAGCAGGTTGGTGGCGCCTGCCGATGCCAACAGCTTGAAATAGAGCACATAGGCGATGGCCGTCGAAAGCACCGCCAGCCCCAGGATGGCGCCCCATGTGCCCGTGCTGGGCGCCGACACGTCGAGCGGGCCGTCCACGGCCAGGGTGATCGGCGCCAGCACCAGGGCCGAGGCCGTGACCTGGCCGGCCGCCGTCATCATGGGATTGATCGCCATCGCCTTGAATCGTCGTCCATACACCCCCGCACAGGCATAGGACAGGGTCGCGGCAATCACCGCCGCCTGAGCGATCAGGCTGCCGTCGCCCTCCAGCGCGGGCAGCCCAATCATCACCACGACCCCGATGAAGCCCACCATGACACCCGTCAGTTTCAGCGGTGTGGCACGCTCGTCCGGCAATAGCAGGCCCGCGACGACGACGGTGAAGATGGGCGTCGCGGCGTTCAGGATCGACGCCAGCCCGGAGGCGATCTGCGTTTGCCCCCAGACGATGAGCCCGAAGGGAATCACATTGTTCAAAAGCCCCATGCCCAGGAAGGCCGCCCAGACGCCCAGGCGCCTTGGCGGGCGCTGCCCCAGTGCCAGCACGATGCCCCATAACGCCAGCGCCGCCAGCCCGACCCGGAGCGTCACGATGGTCAATGGCGGCAGCTCCGCCACGGCCACCCCGATGAAGAAGAACGACCCGCCCCACAGCACCGACAAGGCGATCAGCATGGCCCATGCCCGCGCATCCATGGAGGCATTGATTGTGGGTTTCATCATGATCACCGCTCCCGCGTCGCTAGGTGTGGAGAACACGCTAGCGGGCGATCACGACCCGGCCCATCCGATGCTTGCACTCTAATTGAAGTTTATCTTGTGAACGGGCCGCCTCAAGCGACGCTGGGGGGCACGCGACACCGGGATCGGGGGGCGAACGGCGTGGCGGGGCGTGGCAACGCATGTTTCAACCACGGATACTGGCGCTGGTGATGCCTCGGCAAGAAGCGGATGGAGGCGTCTCGCGAAGTCAGCTTTGCTAACCGGTGTCACGGTCGAAGGACGGGTCATGCCATGTCGATGCCATCCGAACGGGAAATGCGGGACGCGATAGCGACGAGGGACGCGTCCCGTGACGGGCAGTTCTTCTACGGCGTCATCACGACGGGCGTCTTCTGTCGGCCGTCCTGCTCCGCACGCCCGGCCCGGCCCGAGAACCTGCGCTTCTTCCCGACGGTGGAAAGCGCCATGTCGTCAGGCTTCCGGCCCTGCAAGCGCTGCCGGCCCACCGAAGGCGCACCACAGGTGGCGCGACTGGTGGAGATCGCGCGGCATATCGAGGCGCATGCCGATGAACGGCTGACCCTGGCCGACCTGGCCGGGATCGCCGGGCTGTCTCCTTCGAGGCTGCAACGAACCTTCAAGGCGGCGTTCGGCATCTCGCCGAAAGCCTATCAGGACGCGGTTCGCATGCGTCACTTCAAGCGATCCCTGAAGGAGAGCGACAGCGTGACCGATGCGATCTTCGCCTCGGGGTTCGGCTCCATGAGCCGGGTCTACGGCGAGGCGTCCCGCAATATCGGCATGACGCCCAAGGCCTACCGAGCGGGTGGCGCCGGCGAGGTCATCGCCTACGCCTGCCGAACCACGGCGCTTGGCCTGATGGCCATGGCCGCGACGGCCAGGGGCGTCTGCTTCGTGCAGTTCGGCGACGATGAGGCGTCGCTGCTCGAGACCCTGCAAGCGGAGTTTCCCCATGCCGAGCTGCGCGTTTCCCCGGCCCTGGACGCCCCCGAGCTCGATGCCTGGATGGCGGCGCTGGATCGGCATATCAGCCAGGGAGCTCCCAGGCCCGACTTGCCCCTCGACATGCGCGGCACGGCGTTTCAGATGCAGGTATGGCAGTTCCTGCTGAGCATCCGCGAGGGCGACGTGCTCAGCTATGGCGAGGTGGCCGCGAAAATCGACAGGCCCAGCGCCGTACGGGCCGTCGCCTCCGCCTGTGCGAACAACCGTATCGGCGTGCTGATCCCCTGCCATCGCGTCTTGCGAGGAGACGGCAGCCTCGGCGGATACCGCTGGGGATTGGAGCGTAAGCGAGCCCTGCTGGACGCGGAGAGAGAGCGTCTTCTCGATTAGTCACCGCCCGCCGGCTCGATGGGGAGCGCCCCCTTGCTTCCCTCGACGCCCGGGGTGGCAGCAGGCTCGTGCCCCGGGTGAGGGGCAGCGCCCTCGCCCGGAGGGGTCACGCCAGGGTGACCGGGGAGACGAACCCCGGCGGCTTCAGCGCCAGCACCGAGCACTGCAGCTGGTAGAGCATCGCCTCGGCGGTGTTGCCGATGATGAAGCCGGGAATCCCGGTCCGGCCCACCGTGCCCATCACCACCAGGTCCGCCTTGAGCGATTCGACCAGCCGGGGGATCTGCTTGCGCGCCTGGCCCATGGGCAGATGGATGCGTGGCGCCAGGTAGTCGTAGGCCTCCTCGCCGATCCGCTCGACCAGGCGGTGCGTCAGCCGGTCCATGCCGATCTTGTGCCGGGAATGCTCGCTCTCGACGATGTGCTGCTCGGTGGCCTCCGGGTCGTCGGCCCAGAGGCTGACGAAGCCGGCCTCCGGGGCGTCCCAGGCATGCACCAGGTGCAGCTCGGCGAGCTCGGCCAGCGCCAGGGCGCCGGCGACCTCCAGGATGTCGTCGTTGAGCGCCGCCTGCCCCGGGGCCGCGCGGTGGACATCGATATCCAGGGCGGCGACGATGCGCCGGTAGCGGGGCGTCTCCCTGGGGGTCATCAGCCAGACCGGGCATGGGCACTTGCGCATCAGGTGCATGTCGTCGCTGCCGAACAGCAGATGGCTCCACTCCGGATCCTCCGCCGTCTTGATCGCCAGGTCGTGGCCGTCGCGCAGCACGGCGCGGATGACCTCGATGAAGCGGATGCCGATGCGCACCTCGATGCGGCAGGCGACCCGCTCGGCATGCGGGCGGATCCTCGCCTCGATGTCCGCCCGGCGCCGGGCGATCGCCGCCTCCCGGACCCGCTCGGCCGGGGTGCCCGGGGGCGCCAGGGAGAGGTCCAGCATCTCCTCGGGAATGACGTCGATCAGGGTCAGGGTGGCCTGGTTGCTCTCCGCCAGGGAGACCGCCCGGACCAGCCCCGCCTCCCCGGCGGCCGCGGGATCGATGACGTACAGGATGTGCGCGAAGGCTTTCATGGGCGCTCCCCTCCTCGAGGTGCTTGCGACGATGCGGCGGCCATCAGCCGGATGGCCGCCTCCCGGGCGGCGTCCGCGTAGGGCACCAGCACCAGGTCCACGCCATCCTGCTCCAGGCGGCGGGCCTCGTGCGGGTGGGAGACGGCGATCGCCACCTTGCCCGTGAAGCCCTGCTGGCGAAGGCCGTGCCGGAGCAGGCGATTGATCGCGGGATCCCGCAGGGTGCTGACCACCCAGCGCGCCTGGTTCAGCGGCAGGGTCGCCAGGAACTCGGGATCCTCGGCATCCCCGTAGCACACCCGGTAGCGGTCGCGGGCATGCTGCTGGACGGCGGCCGGATCGAAGTCCACCGCCAGCAACCGACAGCCGCGTGCCCGCAGGTCCGCCGCCAGGGCCGCGCCGTAGCGCCCCAGCCCGATCAGCAGGACATCCACCTCATTGTGGGCCGCATCCAGGCGATCGAGTTCCCGGTGGGGCACCCGGCGCTCGAAGAGCGACAGCCGCGGTGCCAGGCGCTCGTAGATGGCATGCGAGTAGAGGATCATGTAGGTGGACACGCTGATGGTGATCAGCCCGACCAGGGTGATCAGGCCCAGCGTCTGCTCCTCCAGGTGGCCCAGCGCCAGGCCCATGGCCGCCAGGATCAGCGAGAACTCGCTGATCTGGGCCACGGTGAGGCCGGCCAGGAAGCCGGTGCGCTTGCGATAGCCCATGTAGCCCATGATCGCCATGACGATCAGCGGGTTGCCGATCAGCACGAACAGCGACAGCACCGCCGAGGCGCCGAGCTGGGCGCCCAGCATGCCGAGGTTCAGGGTCGCGCCCAGCTCGATGAAGAAGAACAGCAGCAGGAAGTCGCGCAGGCTCACCAGCCGCGAGGCCACCTGCTCGCGGTAGGGGGTCGAGGCGATGGACACTCCGGCCAGGAAGGCGCCGACCTCCTTGCTGAAGCCCAGGGCCTCGCCGCCCACGGCGCCGATGACCGCCCAGGCGATGGCGAACAGCATCAGCAGCTCCGAGGAGTGCGCCAGCCGATGCAGCAGCCTGGGCAGCACGTAGCGCATCAGCAGCGCCAGCCCCGCCAGCATGGCGCCGCCGGTCAGCAGCACCCGCAGCGCCTCGCGGCCCATGTGCACGTCGCCGTCGGCCTGGCCGTAGGCGGTCAGGCCGATCATCACCAGCACCACCACGATGTCCTGGACGATCAGGAAGCCCACCGCGATGCGCCCGTGCAGGGCGTCCACCTCGCGCTTGTCGGAGAGCAGCTTGACGATGATGATGGTGCTGGAGAAGGTCAGGGCCACGGCCACGTAGAGCGCGGTGACCGGCGACATGCCGAGCCCCAGGGCGATGACATAGCCCACCGCCGAGGTGAAGGCCACCTGGCCCAGGCCCGAGGCCAGCGCCACCGGGCCCACGGTGCGGATGATGTGCAGGTCGAGCTTGAGCCCCACCACGAACAGCAGCAGGGCGATGCCCAGCCGGGCGAACAGCTCGATCTCGGTGCGTTGCTCGACCAGGCCGAGCCCCGAGGGCCCGAGCAGGATGCCCACGGCGATGAAGGCGACGATCAGCGGCTGGCGCAGCCACTGCGCCAGCACCCCGCCCAGCACGGCGAGGCCGAGGACCATCCCGATCTGGGCGAACACGCTCTCGAGCATCCGGGTCGCCTGTGCAGTAGCAGGGGGCGGTGGGCCGATCGCGCCGGCCGCCGGGGCCAGAGCAGGATTCGAGTCCCGTCATATACTGTAGCCCGCCGGACGAGGGCTGCACGGCCCCGCCGAGCCGGGCGAGGCCCCGGGGCGCGATGCGGAAGCAGCGCCCTATCGCCCGGCGGTCGCTGCCGGGGGCGTCCCTCGGCTAGACTCGAGGCTTTGTGCCTCAGGGAAGCTCGCCATGTCCGCCGCCCTCGAACAACGCGCCTTGAAAGTCTCCATCGCCATGACGCTGGTCGTGGCGGGCCTCGGCGTGGCCTTCGGCCTGCTCGCCGGGTCGCGCTCGATCCTCTTCGACGGGGTCTTCTCCAGCATCGATGCGGCGATGGCGGGGCTCGCCCTGGTGGTATCGCGTCTGGTGGTGCGCGAGGCCAGCCGGCGTTTCCAGCATGGCTACTGGCACCTGGAGCCGCTGGTGGCGGCACTGAACGGCGCCATCCTGCTGCTGCTGTGCTTCTATGCCTTCCTGAACGCCGTCCAGGGCCTGATCGACGGCGGCCATGACTTCGCCTTCGACCTCGCCCTCCTCTACGCCCTGGTCGTCACCCTGGTCTGCACCGCCATGACGTTCCATCAGCGCCGGCTCAACCGCCGGGTGGACTCGGAGCTGGTGCGCATCGACATGCACGGCTGGCTGATGGCCGCCCTGATCACCGGCGCCCTGCTGGTCGCCTTCACCATCGCCCTGTGGCTCCAGCAGACGGCCTATGCCCATCTCACGCCCTACGTGGACTCGCTGCTGCTGGCGGTGCTGACCCTGGCCTTCATGCCGGTGCCGATCGGCATCGTGCGCCGGGCGATGAAGGAAGTCTTCCTGATCGCGCCGAGCGCCATCGATCGCCAGGTGCACGCCGCCATGGCGCCGGTGATGGCCCGGGACGGCCTGCTCGAGTACAGCAGCCACGTGGCCAAGGCCGGACGCGGCCACTTCATCGAGATCCATGTGATCACTCGCCCGGACTTCGCCGCCGAGCGCGGGGTGGCCGCCCTGGACGAGGTCCGCGAGCAGATCGCCGCCGGGCTGAGCATCCCGGCCGAGCACCGCTGGTTCACGGTGGCCTTCACCGCCGACAGGCGCTGGCAGTAAGGCCCGGGAACCCGGGTCGCGGCGCGCCTGTCGCAGCCGGTGAACATCCCGGATTCCAGGAGGCGGCATGCCGAGCTTCCACAACGACGCCACCCTGCCCCACCCCGGCTTCCCCGGCAGCCATCTCGCCGTGGACGAGGACTATGTGCACCTCTCGGGGCTGACCGCCGCGGACATCCAGGGCAGCGAGGCCGTGCTCGGCGATGTCGGCGAGGAGACCCGCTGGATCATGCGCCGCCTGGTCCACCTGCTGGCCTCGGTGGACTGCACCCTGGCCGACGCGGTGCGCGTCACCGTGCACCTCACCGACCTGGACGAGGCGGAGGCCATGGACGCCGCCTACGCCGACTTCTTCACCCCGCCGAACTTCCCGGCGCGCACCTGCGTCGAGGTGCGCCGGCTGCTGGGCGGGGCCAGCATCGAGATCACCCTCACCGCCCGGCGGCCCACCAAGGACAAGGCCCCTCGGTAGCCGGACGCCGGGAGGACGAGGACCTGGACGGGGACGCCACCGATCGCGGCCGCGACCCGGCCGATGACTGACCCTCGCGCCGCGTCGCTCGGGGCCTCGGCCGGTCACTGCAGGCGCAGCCGCATGCTGCGGAAGCGGCGACGGTACTGGCTGGGCGTCAGGCCCACCCGGCGGCCGAACAGCCGACGGAAGAAGCTCGGGTCGGCGTAGCCCACCTCCTCGGCCACTTCGTCGATGGGCGCGTCACCGCTCTCCAGCACCTGCTTGGCCTCCTCGAGGCGCAGGGTGTGCACATAGTCCATCGGCGTCATCCCCGTGGCCGCCTTGAAGCGCCGCTTGAAGGAGCGCTCGGTCAGGCCGCTGACCGCCACCATGCCGGCCACCGGCGAGTGAGTGTCGTAGTGCTCGGCCACCCACAGCTGGCAGCGGGCGATGCAGGCATCCTCTACCTGGCGCGAACTGGACAGGGCGGCATAGGGCTGCTGGCCTTCGTTGTGCCAGTCGATCAGGTTGAGCCGTGCCAGGTGCATCGCCTCGTCCACGCCCACCAGCCGCGCCACCAGGAACAGCGCCAGGTCCTGCCAGGTGGTGCCGCCGCCGGCCATGATCAGCCGCTGCGCCTCGCCGCTGACCACCAGGCTGCGATGGGCGTGCACCCGCACCCGGGGAAAGCGTTGCGCCAGGGCCTCGCAGTAGGCCCAGTGGGTGGTGGCGTCCTGGTCGTCGAGCAGCCCCGCCTCGGCGAACAGCAGCGCGCCGGTGCAGGCCGCCGCCATCAGGGCCCCGGCCGCCTGGCAGTCCTGGAGCCAGGCCATCTCGGGGGCATAGCTCGCCAGGCTGGCGCCGGGGGCGATCATCAGGTCCGGCACGCATGCCGCCAGCGGCGCGGGGCACTCGGCCAGGGCCATGTCCGGGGCGATCCAGGCGCCATTGGCGGTGCGAAAGCCCCGGCCGTCCCGGGAGACGATCACCGGCTCGAGCAGCGACTCGCCCGGGCGGCCGTGCATCAGCAGCTCCCAGTCGCGGCCCGCCGAGCCGAAGATGTCGTACATGCCGAAGAGGGTCGAGGCGGTCACGTCGGGACCGGCCAGCAGCGCGATGGTCGCCTTGTCTCGTGTCTCGGGCTCACCCATGGCACAAACCCCTCGTTTGCGGCGCGATGCGCCTGAGTGTCGGCGACTTCCCGGCCGTATCGTGAACCTGGCCCCAACGCCAACACGACAACGACCGGAGGAGCCCACTCATGTGCGATATCGACATCCCGACACGCCCGACGCCCCGGACAACTCACGCCGACGACTTCGAGTCACGGCTGGTTCAGGCGCTCAACCACGGCGGCCTGCTGCTGCTGACCTCGATCGGCTACCGCACCGGGCTGCTGGAGGCGCTGGCCGGCCAGCCGCCGCTCACCAGCGAGGCCCTGGCCGAGCGCACTGGCCTCCAGGAGCGCTACGTGCGCGAGTGGCTCGGCGGCATGGTGGCGGCCGAGGTGGTCGAGACCGACCCGGCGAACGCCACCTACTGGCTGCCGGAGGAACGCGCCGCCCTGCTCACCGACCAGGGCGAGGCGAACCTGGCCGTCTATGCCCAGTTCATTCCCTTGCTGGGCAGCGTAGAGGACGACGTCGTGCGCTGCTTCCGGGAAGGCGGCGGCGTGCCCTACTCCCGCTACCCGCGCTTCCAGGAGATCATGGCCAGCGACAGCGGCCAGACGGTGCTGCCGGCGCTGTTCGACGCCATCCTGCCGCTCGCCCCGGGGCTCACCGAGCGCCTGGAGGCCGGCATCCGGGTGCTGGACTGCGCCTGCGGTCGCGGCCGGGCCCTGCTGGCCCTGGCCGAGCGCTTCCCCGCCAGCCGCTTCACCGGCTATGACCTCTCCGAGGAGGCCATCGGCTGGGCCCGCGACCAGGCCGAGCGGGCCGGGCTGACCAACCTGAGCTTCGAGGTGCGCGACCTCGGCGACTTCGACGCCACCGCCGAGCCCGGCGCCTTCGAGCTGGTCACCAGCTTCGACGGCATCCACGACCAGGGCCAGCCGCGCCGGCTGCTGGCGGGCATCCACCGCAGCCTGACCGCGGACGGCGTCTACCTGGTGCAGGACATCCACGCCTCGAGCCACCATCACCTGGACCGCGAGCACCCGCTGGGCACGATGCTCTATGCCGTCTCGCTCAGCCACTGCATGACGGTCTCGCTGGCCCAGGGCGGCGAGGGGCTGGGCACCATGTGGGGCCGCGAGCGGGCCCTGGCCTACCTGGAAGACGCCGGCTTCCGCGACATCCGGGTCCACCAGCTCGAGCACGACATCCAGAACGACTACTTCGTCTGCCGGCCCTGAGGTCAGGCCGGGGCGGCCTCTACTGCAGGAGACCGCCCCGGCACCGTGGGAGCGATCGACCACTCGGCATCGCCATCGCGCAGCAGACGACGACCCCCAAACCCCGTGGGAGCGATCTTTAGATCGCGATAGAGGATGGCCGAAACTCGGCACCGCTGAGAGGCACCCCCATCGTGCAGTGGAGCTGCGCTCCCCCAACAGGCGACACCCCCCAAGCCCTGTGGGAGCGATCTTTAGATCGCGATAGAGGATGGCCGAAACTCGGCACCGCTGAGAGGCATCGCCATCGCGCAGTGGAGCTGCGCTCCCCCAACAGGCGACACCCCCAAGCCCTGTGAGAGCGATCTTTAGATCGCGATAGAGGATGGCCGAACCCGGCACCGCTGAGAGGCACCGCCATCGCGCAGCGGAGCTGCGCTCCCACGGCTATCCCGCATGAGACACTGGTCGTTCGGTCGACCGCCCTGCCCTCACCCGCCATCCGCGGCGCGCTCCAGGTCGGCGATGACGAGCTTTTCCATCTGCATCATCGCCTCCATGGCCCGCCGGGCCCGGGCCGGGTCGGGGTCGTTCAACAGCTCGTGCATGCGGGTGGGCACCACCTGCCAGTGGAGCCCCCAGCGGTCCTGGAGCCAGCCGCACTGGATCTTGCGGCCGCCCTCGCTCAGCATCTCCCAGTAGCGATCGACCTCGGCCTGGTCGGCGCAGTCGATGTGCAGCGACACCGCCTCGGTGAAGGGGACCCCGGGGCCGCCGTTCAGGCCCACGTAGCCTGTCCCGGCCAAGGTGAACTCCACCAGGATCACCGAACCGGCCGGCACGCTCGGCGTGTCGGCCGGCGACGGCACCACCCGGTCGATGCGCGAGTCGGGAAACAGGGAGACGTAGAAGCGGGCCGCCTCCTCCGCCTGGCCATCGAACCACAGGAAGGGCGTGATCTTCTGCATGGGAAATCCTCCCGGCAGGAGGCACCTCCTGCCGTCGAATGGAACGGCGTGGCCGACTATTCGTCGACCACCGTCTCGAAGCCGCCGTAGATCAGCCGCTGGCCGTCGAAGGGCATGGGATTGACCTCCGGCGACAGGCGCGGGTCCTCCATGATCCGCGGCATGGCCCGGTCGCGCACCTCACGGGACGGCCAGACCAGCCAGGAGAAGACCACGGTCTCTTCGGGCTGGCACTGCACCGCCAGGGGGAAGGAGGTCAGCTCGCCCTCCGGCACGTCGTCCCCCCAGCACTCGATCACCTTCAGGGCGCCGTGCTCCTTGAAGACCGCCGCCGCCTGGCGGGCGTGGTCGATGAAGGCCTGCCGATTGGCGGTGGGCACGGCGGCCACGAAGCCATCCACGTAGCTCATGACGTCTCTCCTCTATCGTCTCTGGGGGGCAGGTCCCGCACGGGGCGCACCTCGATGGTGCCGAATCGCGCGGGGGGAATGCGGCCGGCCAGCCGCAGGGCCTCGTTCAGGTCTCGGGCATCGAGCAGGTAGAAGCCGGCCAGCTGTTCCTTGGTCTCGGCGAAGGGCCCGTCCGACAGCAGGACATCGCCGTCCCGCACCTGCACGCAGGTGGCGCTCTCCACCGGCTGCAGGGCCTGGCCGGCCAGGAAGTGGCCCTGCTCGGTCAGGCGCTCCACCCCGGCGACGCACTCCTGGTTGAGGGCCTGCCAGTCCCGCTCGGTCATGGCGTCGATCAACCGCTCCTGGTAGTACACCAAGGCCACGTACTTCATGGTTTCCTCCTCCTTGTGGTTCACGGGCATTCATCGCTCGGGCAGGCGACCATCCACTGCACGCCGAAGCGGTCGGTGGCCATGCCGAAGCCCTTGGCCCAGAAGGTGGACGCGAAGGGCATGATCACCCGGCCGCCCTCGGCCAGGCGCCGGAAGGCCTCCGCCGCCTGCTCGGGGTCCGCGTAGTCCAGGAACACCTGGGCGCCCTGGGGCGCCTGGTAGCAGTCGCCCATCATGTCGGCGCCCATCACCCGGTGCCCGCGGATGTTGAGCGAGGCGTGGATGATGCGGTCGTGCCACTCGGGCGGCACCTCCTCGGCGGCGGGGGTCTCGCCGAACCGATACATGGCCTCCAGATGGCCGCCGGTGACCTCGGCGTAGAAGTCCATCGCCTCCCGGCAGGTCCCCGGGAAGGCCAGGTGCACCTGCACCGCCCGGGGCATCCGGGTCTGGGCGAGGTGCTTGTCCAGCCCGGCGCCGGGCTCGAAGTCCTCCATGGCGAAATAGCGCCGCAGCTCCAGGGTGACGTTGCCCCCGGCGTCCTCCCGCGGCCACTGCCTGGCCCACTCGATGGCCTCCTCCAGGGAATCCACCTCGAGCACGGTGTAGCCCGCCAGCAGCTCCTCGGTCGCGGGGAAGGGCCCCTCGATCACCCGGGGCTCGCCGTTGCGGAAGTCGATCCGGCAGCCCTCCCGGCTGGGCCGCAGGCCGTCGCCGGTGGCGAAGACCCCGGCCCGGATCATCCGCTCGTTGTAGTCCGCCATGGCCTGCAAGACCTCCTGGCTGGGCAGCACGCCCGCCTCGGTCTCGGCATCGGCCTTGCGCATCAGCATGTATCGCATGACGTCACTCTCCTTGGTGGGTGGGTACCCGGGAGTCGCACGACGCCGCCGCGAATCGACAGGGCGAGACGACTTTTTTCAGTCGGCGACTTCCAGCGCCGCCAGGCGGCGGGCCAGGAAGCGCCGCTCCGGCCCCTGGGCGGTCAGCGCCAGGGCCCGCTCGTAGGCCTGCCGGGCCGCCTCGAGGTGGCCGGCGCGCCGGTGCAGGTCGGCCCGGGCGGCATGGAAGAGGCGGTAGTTGACGATCTGCCTGTGCCCGGCGAGCCCCTCGAGCAGCGCCAGGCCCGCCTCGGGCGAGTCGCGCATGGCCACGGCGACCGCCCGGTTCAGGGCGATCACCGGCGAGGGCTGGCGACGGTAGAGGGCCTCGTAGAGGCGCACGATGCGCTGCCAATCCGTGGCCTCGGCGCGTTCCGCCCGGGCGTGCACGGCGGCGATGGAGGCCTGCAGGGTGTAGGGCCCCGTGGGGGTCCGCGCCAGGGCGCGCTCGAGCCAGGCGAGGCCGGCCTCGATCTGCGCCCGGTCCCAGAGGCGGCGATCCTGCTCCTCCAGGGGGATCAGTTCCCCCGCCGTGTCCTGGCGCGCCGTGCGGCGGGCGTCGTGGAGCAGCATCAGCGCCAGCAGGCCGAACGCCTCGCCCCTGGGCAGCAGGTCGGCCAGGGCCCGGGCCAGGCGGATGGCCTCGTCGGCCAGCCGGACGTCCACCACCGCCTCGCCGTCGCTGCGGGAATAGCCCTCGTTGAAGATCAGGTAGATCACCGCCAGCACCCCCGGCAGCCGTGCCGGCAGCTCGGCGTCGTCGGGCACCTCGTAGGGAATGCCCGCGTCGCGGATCCGGCGCTTGGCGCGGACGATGCGCTGGGCCAGCGACGCCGGCCTCTGCAGCAGCGCGCTGGCCACCTGCTCGGTGGTCAGGCCGGCCATCTCGCGCAGGGTCAGGGCGAGCCGGTCGGGCATGGCCAGGGCGGGATGGCAGCAGGTGAACAGCAGCCGCAGGAGATCGTCCTGGATGCCCCGCGCCTGCGAGGCGTCGCCTTCCTCGGGGACGAGCAGATAGGCGTGCTGGCGGGCGGTCTGCCGGCGGCGGATCTGGTCGATGCCACGGCGGTGGCCGACCCGGATCAGCCAGGCCACGGGCTCCTCGGGGACGCCCTCGGCGGGCCAGCGGGCCACCGCCGCGGCGAAGGCCTCGTGCATCGCCTCCTCGGCCGGGTCGAAGTCGCCGAGGCGGCGGATCAGGGTCGCCAGCACGCGGGGCGCGTGCCGGCGATAGAGCGATTCGATGTCGGTGTGGATCTGCATGGCGATGGCGCTCCCGGGCCCCTTCCCTGGCGGGGGTGCGCCCTCCAGCATAGTCGCTGCGGCGGTCCGCGTTCAGGCGGCGAAGCCGATATCGGCCACCTTGACGACGTCGTCGCTGCCCCGCACGTCCACCGGCTCCGCGGCTGCGATGACCAGGGCCAGCTCGATGCGGCTCGGCCGGCCCACGAAACGCCCCGGGGCCGCCCATCGAAGCCAGCCGGCGCGCATGGTGAAAGGCGGCCGCCCAGGGGCGGCAGGACAATGGGCCGCGGCCGCGGGGCTCCGGGCGCCGATGACCTCGCCAGGGCGCCGGCCCTTGCCACACCACGGATGCGACCGATCGGCGCAGGCGGCGGCTTTCGCTTGCCCGGCGCGACGCGGCGACGCACCATCTGGGCCCCGGCCGGAGCGCCGGGCGCGGCAATCCGGTTGAGGGAGCGACCCGACATGCAAGACATCCTCGTCTATACCCTGATCTATCTGGGCGTGGTCCTGGCCATCTATCAGGTCTACAGCATCTATTCCGAGCAGATCTTCGGCGATCGCGAGCGCCACTACGACGCCGCGCTGCGCGAGCTGGCCGCCGGGGCCGACGGTGCCCGCCCCGCATCGGCGGCCTTCCGCCAGGCCGTGGCGGAACGCTTCGGCCCCGAGCTCGATCCGCGCCTGGCCCAGGCCGCCGTCACCGGCGACCGGGCCGCGGCCACCACCGGGCCGCTGCGCCGCCGGGCGTCGCGCCTGCGGTGCCGCAACGGCCTGCGGGTCCGCCATCCGCTGGGTTGGCAGACCCGGCTGCCCTCGCGGAACCCACGGGGCGTGCTGCTGGCCGTGATCATCGTCAACTGCCTGGCGGCGATCTTCCTGGGCGGGCTCAGCGTCTACACCCTCGGCTACGAGGTCTCGGCGCCGTCGCTTGCCTGGATGAACCGGGAGGCGGTGCTGATGCTGCTGATCTACGCCATCGTCCTGATCACCCAGCTGGTCGCCCGGCTGGACGGCTACCTGCACGACCTCTACCAGATCGGCCGCCTCGCCCCCCACCTGTCGGATGCGGGCTGAGGCGCCTCGCCCTCGTCGAGACACGCCAACTCCGCCAGCCGCCGCGCCAGGTAGCGGCGCTGGTCGCCCCGATCGGCCAGCGCCAGGGCCATCGCATAGGCATGCCGCGCCTCGTCGCGCCGGCCCAGGCGCCGATAGCGCTCGGCCCGCCGAGCCTGAAAGCGGGGGTCGGCATCGAGCCGACGATAGGAGGTGTCGATGGCGGCCTGGATCCGCATGGTGTTCCGCTCCCTGCACCGTGGTTGGGCATGACGCGTCCGGCGACAGCCTCAGCATAGCCGCTCCCGGCGCAGGCGGGACTCAGCCCAGGATGAAGATTACGCAAGCCGCGGTGAGCGCGCCCATGGTGCCGTTGAACACCCGCCAGGCGCGGGGCCCCTTGATCCAGCGGCCGATGGCCGTGCCGAAGCCCGCCCACAGCGAGATGCAGGGCAGCGCCACCAGCTCGGCGAAGGCGGCCAGCAGCAGCGCATTGACCAGGGTGTTGCCGCCCTCGGGCAGGAAGCTCGCCATCAGCGTCAGCCCCATCACCCAGGCCTTGGGATTGGCGAACTGGAAGGCCGCGGCCTGCCAGAAGCTCAGCGGCCGCCCGTCGGCCCCGTCCAGCGCCGGCGGGGGCGCGGTGGCGATGCGCCAGGCCAGGTACAGCAGGTAGCCGCTGCCGATGATGCGCAGCAGGGTCTGCACCAGCGGGAAGCGCTCGAAGACCAGGCCCAGCCCCAGGGCCACGGCGGCGAACAGCAAGAAGCAGCCGCCCATGATGCCCAGCAGGTGCGGCAGGGTCCGGCGGAAGCCGTAGTTGGCCCCGGAGGCGGTAAGCATCACGTTGTTGGGGCCGGGGGTGATGGTCATGGAGATCATGAACAGGGACGCGGGTCCCAGGGTGGCCAGGGTGTCCATTGAATTGTATCCCTACAATTTTGTTGAATTGACTTCTTTTTCGCGACAATTCTGAGCATAATGGGCCCGAATATGGCGTCAAAGGTTTTATTGTCACCATGACAATCTGGACACCCGAGCTCGCCGAGGGCGGCCCGCGCTACCGCCGCATCGCCGAGGCCCTGGGCGAGGCCGTCGCCCGGGGCGAGCTGGCCCCGGGGGAGAAGCTGCCGCCCCAGCGCCGCCTCGCCGATCGCCTGGGCGTCACCGTGGGCACCGTCACCCGGGCCTACACCGAGGCCCAGCGACAGGGCTGGGTCGAGTCCCGGGTGGGCAGCGGCACCTTCGTGCGCCGCCCCGCCGCGGAGGACACCGCCACCTTCCGCGCCGCCCCGCCCCGGGAGGACGGCGTCCTCGACCTGGGCATGAGCCTGCCGCCGCCCCACCCGCTGCGCGCCCGGGGCCTGCAGCAGGCGCTGCACGGGATCGCCGCCGACCCCGAGGCCATCCAGGCCGCCACCGACTACCAGCCGGAGGGCGGCACTCCCACCCAGCGCGCGCGCATCGCCGCCTGGCAGGGCACGCTGGGGCTGCCCGACGATCCCGAACGGCTGCTGATCACCCAGGGCGGCCAGCACGGCATCCACCTGGCGCTGCGCACCCTCACCCAGCCCGGGGAACTGGTCGCCGGCGACGCCCTCACCTACCCCGGCTTCATCTGCGCCGCCCAGCACGCCCACCTGCGCCTGGCGGCGGTGCCCATGGACGCCGACGGCATGGACGTCGAGGCCCTGGCCCGGTTATGCGCCCGCCAGCCGCCCCGGCTGCTCTACCTCACCCCGGACCTGAACAACCCCACCGGGGCGCGGCTCTCCGAGGCGCGCCGGGCGCGCCTGGTGGCGCTGGCTCGGGCTCACGACATCTGGCTGGTGGAGGACGCGGTGCAGTACCTGCCGGTCGAGCGCCGCGGGACGCCGCTAGTCGAGCTGGCCCCGGAACGCACCCTTCACATCTTCAGCACCTCCAAGGTGCTGGCCGGCGGGCTGCGCATCGGCAGCCTCACGGTGCCGCCGCGCTGGCTGGAGCGCCTGGGCTCGGCGTTGCGCTCGCAGAGCTGGATGGTGCCGCCGCTGATGGTGGAGGCGGCCTGTCGCTGGATGGAGGACCCGGCCAGCCGCGAGCTGCTCGCCTGGCAGCTGGAGGAACTGGCCGCCCGGCGGACGATGGCCCTGGCGCGACTGGCGCCCCATGAGCCCCACAGCGCCGAGGGGTCGTCGCTGGTCTGGCTGCCCCTGCCCGCGGGCCGCCGGGGCAGCGAGGTCCAGGCGCGGCTCGCCCGGCGCGGCGTCCAGGTCACCACCCCCGAGCCCTTCTGCGTGGGCAGCGAGCCGGCGCCCCAGGCGTTGCGGCTTTGCCTGGGCCCGCCGGAGAGTCGCGAGGTCCTGGCGCGGGCGCTGGATATCGTCGACGAGGTGCTGGGCGCCCCGGCCGCCTCCCCCTGGCAGACGCTCTAGCCCGTTCACCTCGAACGTGCATCCCGCCGCCGATCGGCACCACATCGGTGCACGCGAGCCCGCCGCACGGCGCCTCGCCCCATGACGGTGCTCGCAAGGCCCGCTTGTGCGGGCTAGTGCGCCAAGTTGGAACGCCTCTTGCTTCTTCCTGATGCGCTGTCATCCCCTTGCCTCAGGAGAACCTGTTCCGTGGATATTCCGAGTGCCGTCGCGTCCCTGACTCAGGGCGCCAACACCCTCTTCCTGCTGCTCGGCGCCATCATGGTGCTGGCCATGCACGCCGGCTTCGCCTTCCTCGAGGTGGGCACGGTGCGCCACAAGAACCAGGTGAATGCCCTGGTCAAGATCATGACCGACTTCGGCGTCTCCGCCGTGGTCTACTTCTTCGTCGGCTACTTCATCGCCTACGACACCCACTTCCTGCAGGGGGCCGAGGCGCTGACCGCCGACCGGGGCTACGCCCTGGTCAAGTTCTTCTTCCTGATGACCTTCGCCGCGGCCATCCCGGCGATCGTCTCCGGCGGCATCGCCGAGCGCGCCCGCTTCTACCCCATGCTGATCGCCGCCGGCGCCATCGTCGGCCTGGTCTACCCCTTCTTCGAGGGCATCGTCTGGAACGGCAACTACGGCCTGCAGGCCTGGCTGGCCGCGACCTTCGGCGCCGGCTTCCACGACTTCGCCGGCTCGGTGGTGGTGCATGCCTTCGGCGGCTGGGTGGCACTGGTGGCCCTGCTGCTGCTGGGCGCCCGCCAGGGCCGCTACCGCAACGGCCGGGTCGTGGCCTTCGCGCCCTCCAACATCCCCTTCCTGTCGCTGGGCGCCTGGATCCTGACCATCGGCTGGTTCGGCTTCAACGTCATGTCCGCCCAGACCCTGGAGGCCATCAGCGGCCTGGTGGCGGTGAACAGCCTGATGGCCATGGTCGGCGGCATCCTGGTGGCCATGGTGCTGGGCAAGCAGGATCCGGGCTTCATCCACAACGGGCCGCTGGCCGGCCTGGTGGCCGTGTGCGCCGGCTCGGACCTGATGCACCCCGTCGGGGCGCTGATCACCGGCGGCGTGGCCGGCGCAATCTTCGTGGTGCTCTTCGAGTGGGCCCAGGAGCGCGTCGAGCGCCTCGACGACGTGCTGGGCGTCTGGCCCCTGCACGGGGTGTGCGGCGTCTGGGGCGGCATCGCCGCGGGGATCTTCGGCCAGCAGGGCCTGGGCGGCCTGGGCGGCGTCAGTCTGGCGTCCCAGCTGATCGGCTCGCTGGCCGGCGTGGCGATCGCGGTGATCGGCGGCCTGGTGGTCTATGGCCTGGTGGCCCGGGTCGCCGGCCTGCGCCTCGGCGAGGAGGAGGAGTTCAACGGCGCCGACCTCAGCATCCACCGCATCGGCGCCACCTCGATGGATTGAAGCGCATCGAGCCAATACGGCGCGGGGCCCCATCGGGCCCCGCACTCTACACCTGACGCCTTTCCCCTCACCCCGTTCTGCTTACACCATTCTCCTCCCCTGTTCCCTTTCCCTCGCCCCTTGTCCCTTTCACCCCGCTCCTCACTCCTCCAACGTCTCTCCCGAACCGCCAAGCTCCGCCGGAACGTCCTTCATCTTGGGCAGGCCGTCGGGAATGCGCAGCACCGATTCCTGGTAATGCACATGCAGCGCGGGCTCGAAGGTCAGGTCGGGCAGCAGCGCCGCATAGACGTCGACCAGCCCCATACCCGGGTGCTCGGTCAGCACGTGACCGCCGCAGCGCCGACACCAGCGGCGCCGGCTGGCGGATGTCTTCTGGTAGCTCTCCAACTCCTCTTGCCCCCGGGTGATCCGTACCGCGTCGGGCTTCCAGAGGGTGAAGGCATTCACCGGGCCGGCCGACCAATGCCGGCAGGATTCACAGTGGCAATAGCCCATGGCCTCCGGCTTGCCCTCGACTTCGACCTGGACGGCGCCACAGAAGCAGCCGCCGCGATAGGCGTGGCTCATCGTTCATCTCCATCGTCACCATCGTATCCCGTTCAGTGTAGCCGCCGAGGTGGACCAGCCGTCGCCCAACGCCTACACCTTGTTACATGACCAAGCCGGATACAGGGAAAGTCGAGGGCCGCGGGGCACGGGGCGTGCTGCGTTTTCTGGGACTAGTGGCGCTTGGCGGCATAACCGGTGGCCTGGCGGCGCTGGCCGCCGTGGGCTTCGTGGCGGCCGTGCTGTGGCTCAACGACCTGCTGCTGGTCTCGCCCCGGGGGCGCATGATGTTCGCCCACCCCGAGTGGCTGGCCGTGGCCACGGTGCTGGTGCCGGTCGCCGGCGGCCTGGTGGTGGGCCAGCTGCACCGCGCCATCCCCGAGCGCCGCCCCCATACCCCCGCCGACGTCATCGCCGCCGTGCAGACCCGGCGCGGCCGCCTGCCGCCCAAGGCCGGGGCGCTCTCGGCGCTCTCGGGCCTGGTGTCGCTGGGCGCCGGCGCCTCGGTGGGCCAGTACGGCCCCCTGGTGCACATGGGCGCGAGCCTGGGCTCGGCGGGGGCCCGGCTGCTGCGCCTGGGCCGCTCCGAGGACAACATCACCATCGCCTGCGGCGTCGCCGCGGCCATCGCCACCGCCTTCAACGCCCCCCTGGCCGGCATCGTCTTCGCCCACGAGGTGGTGCTGCGCCACTACGCCCTGCGCGCCTTCGCTCCGGTGGCCGCCGCCGCCCTGGTGGGCCACGTGATCGCCACCAACGTCCTGGCCCGGGGCGCGCTCTTCCACGTGGCCGACCCCGCCCTGCCCCGGCCCTGGGAGTTCGCCGCCTTCCTGGCCATCGGCGGGCTGGGCGCCCTGGTCGCGGGGGCCTACATGCGCGCCATCCTGGGCGTGGGCCGGCTGGCCAGGCGCCTGCCGGTGGCCGCCCCCTGGCGACCGGCGATCGCCGGGGCACTGCTCGGCGTGGTCGCCCTCTGGGTGCCCGACATCCTGGGCATGGGCCAGGAGACCCTGCGCTTCGCCACCATCGCCGGGGCCTTCGGCAGCGTGGAACTGGTGGTGGTGCTGGCACTCAAGCTCGCCGCCACGGCGCTGTGCCTGGGGATGGGCTTCGGCGGCGGGGTGTTCAGCCCGGCGCTGGTGATCGGCACCCTGTTCGGCGCCCTGTGCGGCACCCTGGTGGCTCACCTCAGCGGCGCCCAGGACACCTTCGTCTTCTACGCCATCTGCGGCATGGTGGCGGTCACCGCCCCGGTGATCGGCGCGCCCCTGACCAGCCTGCTGATCGTCTTCGAGCTCACCGGCAGCTACGCCCTGACCACCGCCGCCCTGGCCAGCGTCACCCTGGCGAGCCCCATCGCCGCGCAGCTGTTCGGTCGCTCGCTGTTCGACATCCAGCTCGCCGGCCGGGGACTGGACCTTTCCTCGGGCCGCGGTCGGGCGGTGCTCGAGGACGCCCGGCTGGCGGACCTGATGAGCCGGGAGGGCGTGACCCTGCGCCCCGAGACCCCGGTGGAGGAGGCCGTGATCACCCTGGGCCAGGCGGGCCACGGCGAGGCCTACGTGGTGGACGCCGATGGCCGCTACCGGGCCAGCGTGACCCTGGCTGACCTGGAGGTGCTGCGCGAGGAGGGCCAGGGCGACCACCCGGTGTCCGACTGCCCGCGCACGCCGCGCCCGGTGCTGGGGCCCAACGCCTCGGTGTGGGAGGCCATGCGCCATCTGCAGGAGGTCACAGGCGAGGCCATCGCCGTGGTGGACGAGGACGACGTCTTCCTGGGCGTGGTGTTCGAGGCCACCATCGCCCAGGCCTTCCTGCGCTACAGCGACGAGCTCAGGCGGGAGGAACATGGCACGGGGTAAGCGAGGACTGGGCCGGCTGGTCCTGGCGCTGGGCCTGGCCCTCGGCGCGGCGGGGCCTGGCGCGGCGCAACCCGAGCCGGCGGGGGACCCGCTGACGGTGCTGAGCTGGGGCGGCGCCTACGAGCGCGCCCAGATGCGGGCCCTCTTCGCGCCCTTCACCGAGGCCACCGGCATCCCCGTGCGGGTCGCGCGCTACGACGGCGGGCTCTCGGCCCTGCGCGCCGCCGTGGCCGAGCGGGAAGTGCCCTGGGACGTCATGGACATGACCCGCAGCCAGGCCATGGCGGCCTGCGACGAGGGCCTGCTCGAGCCGCTCCCGGCCGACATCGCCGCCCCGGCCCCGGACGGCACCCCGGCCGAGGAGGACTTCATCGACGAGGCCTTCGGCCCCTGCAGCCTCACCCACTCGGTGTTCGCCACCGTGGTGGCCTATCGCACCGATGCCTTCCCCGGCCGGCGACCGACCCGGATCGGCGACCTCTTCGACCAGCGGCGCTTCCCCGGGCCCCGGGCGCTGCAGCGCACGCCGTCGGTGAACCTGGAGTGGGCGCTGCTCTCCTACGGCGTACCCCGCCAGGAGCTCTACCGCCTGCTCAGCACCCGCCGCGGCCTGTCGCTGGCCCTGGAGCGCCTGGCCGGGCTCGAGGACCTGCGCTGGTGGGAGACCGGCAGCACCCCGCCGGAGCTGCTGGCCGAGGGCGAGGTGGTGATGGCTTCCGGCTACAACGGCCGCTTCTTCGACGCCATGGTCAACCGCGACGCTCCCATCGCCATCCTCTGGGACGGCCAGGTCCAGGAGCACGAGACCTGGGCCATCCCCCGCCACGCCCCCCACCCCGAGGCGGCCCGCGCCTTCATCCGCTTCGCCACCGCCACCGAACGCCAGGCGGCGCTGACCCGCTATATTCCCTACGGGCCCTCGCGGCACAGCGCGGCGCGCCGGGTCACCACCCACGCGGACACCGGCCTCGACATGCGCCTGCACATCCCCACCCACCCGCTCAATGCCGAGCGGGCGGTGACCAAGGACGAGGCCTGGTATGCCCGGACCCGGGAGCGCATCGGCGACTACTTCCGCGCGGCGCTGTTTCCCGGGGGCGCCGAGCCCCCATCCGACTGACGCGACCCGGGAGGTGCCATGCTCGATCACGCCACCCTGCAAGCGGTCGGCAACCGGCTGCACGAGCGATTGCCGATCACCCCGCTGGTGCCGGACCATGCCCTGAGCGACCGCCTCGGCCGACGGGTCTGGCTGAAGCTGGAATCCCTGCAGCGCACCGGCTCCTTCAAGGCCCGGGGCGCGCTGAACTGGCTGCTCACCGCCTCCGCCGAGGAGCTGGCCGGGGGCCTGGGCGCCGTCTCCGCCGGCAACCATGCCCTGGCGCTGGCGTGGGCGGCCGGCCGGGACGGAGTGCCGGTGACCATCGTCATGCCCGAGGATGCCAGCGCCTACAAGGTGGCGGGCTGCCGCGCCCTGGGCGCCGAGGTGATCCTCCACGGCGACATCAACGCCGCCTGGGAACTGATGCACCGCCTGGTGGAGGAGCGCGGGCTCACCCTGGTGCATCCCTACGACGACGAGCGCATCATCGCCGGCCAGGGCAGCGTCGGCCTGGAGCTGCTCGACCAGGCTCCCGAGGCGACGGCGGTGCTCTGCCCCATCGGCGGCGGCGGGCTGATCTCCGGCATCGGCCTGGCCACGGCGCCGCGCCGCGAGCGGCTCGCCCTCATCGGGGTGGAGCCGATCGGTGCGGCCAGCATGGCCCACGCCTGGGCCCAGGGCGGCCCGGCCCGGCTCGAGCGGCTCGACACCCTCGCCAAGAGCCTGGCCGCGGCGATCGTCGGCGAGCACACCTATTCGCTGTGCCGGGCCCAGGTGAGCGCGCTCGCCCAGGTCAGCGAGCACGACCTGGAGCGCGCCATGCACCACCTGCTCTATGACGCCAAGCTGATGGCCGAACCCGGCGCCGCCGTTGGCATCGCCGCCCTGCTCGCCAGGCATGGCCCCGCGCTGCCGCCGGAGGGCGATGTCGTGGTGGTGGTCAGCGGCGCCAACCTGGGGCCGGAGGAACTGCGCGACTACACCTGAGCGCCGGGGCTCGCGTATCCTGGCCGGCGTCACGCCAAGGGAGACCGTCATCATGTGGGACCAGCAGGAGATCCGCCTCGCCCCGCGCGAGCGGGGCTTTCACCTGATCACCGACGAGGTCGTACGCGCCCTGCCCCGGCTCGCCGACTGCCGGGTCGGGCTGCTGCACCTGCAGCTGCTGCACACCTCGGCCTCGCTGACCCTCAACGAGAACGCCGACCCGGACGTGCGCCACGACCTGGACGCCTTCCTGCGCGACCTGGTGCCCGGCGACCTGCCCTACTTCCGCCACACCCTGGAGGGCCCGGACGTACGGGTTATATAAGGCGCTCATTACGGATATGGACATATAGTGGTATATGGACACCATCATTTGGGTGTCACTCAATCAGTTTGTCCCATCCTTGTCTTCTTCTTGGGGAGCTTGAAAGGGATCTCTGCCATGTCCACGTTTAAGAAGCCGATTGCCATGGTAGCGGTATGCTTCCTCTAGCCACTGCTCGTCCAATTCCGGGGCATCGTCTTCGTCCCACCAAGTGCTAGCGGAATCATTATCATCTTTAGCCACAAACCCTCCTTTTTTAAACGCTTTCACCAAGATACTTTCAACTCCAGAATTCACTACACAGCAAACCGAAAATTCAAGGAAATAAGTCAAATAGCTTTTCAATAATAACTATTTAGAATCATTGTGCTTCCTAGCTTGATCTTCATTATCCCATAAAACAAAATACCCACCCTTAGGCAAATCTTCATACGACTCAGTTCCCTGCGCACCAACCAGGGCACCCATAGAATGAATCGGATAAACCTGCTGCCATAGATTGTCTAGCTTTACAAACGTCATCCCTAACGCGTCCTCGTACATTGACCGCGTTCTTTTGTGATTAGGAAAAACCCACCAAACATATGGATAACAGATCTCGCTCGAATACTTGCCTGCGAGCATTTCCTCAAGAAGATCTCGCAAACTTAAATCCTGATGCTCACTAATTATCTTTTCAGCTATTTTCAAAGCATGAGGGTTTCCCCATCCATCATGGACTGTGATGTTAGACATCATCTTGACAGGTAACACTGGGCTGGGGACGCCTTTAACCCAAGGCACAGAGCTTTTAAATCGAGATGGCAGCCTGAGCTTATGCTCATTCTTTACAAAGCCTGCTGAATTCAAAAAATCTGTCCATTTTTTCTCAGCGCCTGATAACATCTTTTTTTTCATATTCCCATCCTGCATTGGGCTATTATTCTATAGCTTTCCGAAAAACACTACGCAATAAGCTCATGGAGTGTTTTCTCAAATCCACCATCATCAGTCCCTAACACCACATTGAATATGATGCGGCTCAGGGAAGACTGAGGAAGATTATAGTTCCTGTTAAACAGCTTCACATCCCAGCCATTGGCCAAAGCCCGCTCCATGTTCCGTGAGATGTTTCCTACGACCGAGTTAGCTGCCTGCCTTTTGCTGATAGAACTTCTCATATAATAGGCGGCTGCGTCCTTAGCGGCTCGCCAAATGAAGTTGTAGACCTGGGCCACACTGAACTTCTCTAAGCACTGGCTTAGAACCTGCCGAGTTTTCTCCCCCGGCGACAGGTACAGCTGATGATCCTCAAGAATAACCTTCAAAAAACCGAGGCATTCATTCAGTTGGACCTCCTTGCATAGCGTTATGAATTCCGGCGCCTGTCGGAAGCTTTGTGCGGTTTCCTCATCAAAAAACTCATTGATCAGCGCCGTGATCTGATCAGCGTCTAAAGCAATGTTAAACGCGCACTCACCAAGATCGATACTGAACCGATCATCTTCCTGAAGTTCGACCGCTTCAAGACGCGTATCCAGGCAGATTAACAGTAGGTGGTCGTCAATCAAGTGCCGAAGGACTTTGTGGTCATAGACAAAATCTGGCGACAGGGTACAAGCGGGATAATCATCTAGCGGCTCAATGATACTGAAGTTTTCATCGCCTAGCGCCTGAATCGCAGCTAACAGATAGATTTTGCTGGTCAGGCCCAGCGTTTTTAGATCTGGCATGTTGTTTTCCGCCGACTGCCGCATTTTCAGGATCAAGTCCCTCTTCTTGTCGGCGATGGCTTGGCGCTCAGCGTCCATACATGCTTTGCAGACCCGATTCTGAAGCCAGCGACGCTCCTGGTATTGACTGCGCGTGCCAAAGCGGTACGGCTGTTTGCAACGCCCACAGCAGATGTCTTCCCGCCATACGAAGGCGTACTGCTCGACGTACTTGCTGACCACATGGGGCTTCATCCCATGAGTGGACGCAATCTCGCGTATCTTGAACGCAAACTCGCCTTCCTCAGTCTGTCGCCAGTAGTCCGCGCAAATGCGAGCGTTCTGCTCGTCATCAGTGAGAATCTCCAACTGCATCCAGGCCACTCCAAATGGGAATCATAGTCCGTGGAATTGTATGCAGTGGGCCGTGATAGTTCCATCCTTTGGATGGAGCGAAATAGATGCGGGACGAGAAGCTGGTGGCATTCGGCCAAAGAGTCCGAGAGCTTCGAAAAAACAAAGGGTTATCTCAAGAGGCCATGGCGGCACTGGCCGGGGTGGATCGTAGTTATATGGGCCACATCGAGCGCGGTGAGAAGAACATCACCCTGACCAAGATCTACCAGATCAGCGAAGCCCTCGGCATCGAGGTAGCCGACCTCTTCCCCCGCACCGTAACCCCTAGCGTGTCTTCTTCGGATTGACGAGCCCTCGTCGCTTCTTCCTGAGCTGCGCTTTCATCCAGTGGCCCGCCTCACGCATCTCATCACGGAGATCCTGAAGCTCCTGCGCGCTGAGACGCCGAAACTGACCGTGCTCCCCGGCATCCGGCTCACCCGATCCGTGCGCCATACCTGCCTCCCTCAATCGATCAATCGACTTGCCATGTCATCCAGCCTGGCCTTGATGCCCTCCCACTGCGGCATCACCTGCCCCATCAGGCGATAGAAGCGCTCGCTATGGTTATGCTCCGCAATGTGACACAGCTCATGCAGGATGACGTAATCTACGCATTCCCGCGGCGCCTTCACCAGGTGTGGATTCAGCGTCAGACGCCCTTGAGGCGAGCAGCTTCCCCAGCGCGTTTGCATGGCCTGCACCCGCATCGGTGGCCGCTCAGAGACCCAGAGCGCCTGTTCCAGCATGGCGTCGAGACGCCGCCCAAACACCTCACCCGCACGCTCCCGATACCAGCGTGCCAGTAGCTGTTTGACCTTGTCAGGCCGCTTATGGCGAATGCGCACCTCCAGCCGACCGCGTAGCAGCTTGACACCTTGCCGCTCCGTCAGCGTCTCGATCACTTTCAGAAGGTGCTGCCTGCCCAGGTAGTAATGGCTTTCGCCACTCACATAGCGGCGCGGGATCACGTATTCATTCTGAGCGCGAAACTGGCGCAGCTGTTGATAGATCCACCGCGCCCGCTGCCGGACTGCATCGAGCACCTCATCGTCACTGGCTTCCCGTGGGGCCAAGGCTTCGACCCGGGTATCTGGATGGACCTTGATCAGTACCCGATTGATGCCTTGGGACCGGGCAAGGCGCCGGATGGTGATACATTCGTCGCCATAACGTAAAAACAGCTCGCGACCATAGGGTGCGGCATTAGAGATCATCACGCTCATTACGTTGCCAACCCTACTCGGGTGATCTGAACAATGCTCTCCACGATCTGCTTAGCTTGATCCATGCCCGCGCCCACAGACTTGCACTGCCTGAATACCACCGGTAACAGTTGCTTGCGTATTGCGGCTTCGATGTTCTGCGGATTGATGGAGTGAACGGCTACCGCGTCGTCGACCACCTCACAGGCCTCGAATGCCAGGTTGATCCAGAGTTGCTGAACCTGGGAATCGTCACTGGACAGCACCTTGGGCAAGGCCTGCTTGAAGACACCATACACCGCCTGCGCATGCCGATTACCCTGAAAAGCATCAGGCAGTTCATCTAGTCGGCGCTCGCTGACCTGCTGCTCGAACTCCTTGAAAAGAAGATATTGTTTCAAGGGGTGGTCGAACAGCTTCTCAGCCTCCTCGATGGCCTGGCGCAGAAGCGCCGAGAAGGCTTCCTGGGCGTAAGGGTCATCCTTGAGGTCCTGCTCGATCATCTTGGTGACCCGAGTCTTGATGATATCCGTCTCGTTGCGGGTCTTGTCCTCGCTCCACTCTTCTGGCGCCTGCTGTGCTCCCATACGACTAACTTCGTAGGCCCCGTCCGCTTCCTGGATATCGACACCTACCACATGGCGATCCAGCAGCTTCTTGACCTGCTCCACGTAGTCGTCGTAGTCCACGGACTCGCCTGCGTCCTGCTTGACCAGCTGGCGAAGGCTGGAGAACTGCTTGAGAGTGTCCTTGTAATGACGACGATCGTCGTCGGTGAAACTCGAATCCTCGAAGAAAGTGGATGATTGCAGGGCGACCTTCAGGCAGCTGGCAAAGGCCGTCAGCGCCTCATAGAAGTCTTCACGCACCTTCTGGTGCACATCGACCAGCTCAGGCTTAGCGCCCGGCAAAGCCGACTCCAGAGTCTCCATGCGCGGTACCAGTACTTGGCGTAGCTGTTCGATGTCCTGCTTGTTCTTCACGCCATCGAAGATCGCCCATAACTGCGTATAGAGCTGCGGCAGCCGCTTGTACTCCGTACCCATGGAGTGATAAAGCCCCTCGATATCGTTGATATCGAAGCCTCCCTGAGTGCGTGAAGCCAGGTCCTGATACTGGGCGATGGTGGTATCCAACTCGGCCAGAATGCCGCGATAGTCAATCAGGAAGCCAAAACGCTTCTTGTCATGCAGGCGGTTCACACGAGCAATAGCCTGGATCAGGTTATGGGACTTAAGCGGCTTGTCGATGTAGAGCACTGCATTCTTCGGCTCATCGAAGCCAGTCAGCAGCTTGTCGACCACAATCAACAGCTTGAGGTCATCATCCTTGTTGAAACGCTCTATCAGGCTGCGGGTGTAAACCTGTTCCTCCTGGTTGCCGACATTGTCCTTCCACCACTGCTGCACCTCCGGCAAGGTGGTTTCATCCACCTCGGTGTTACCTTCACGGGTGTCCGGTGGGCTCATCACCACCGCCGACTCGAACAATCCAGCTTCGTCCAGGTACTTCTTGTACTTGATGGCTGAGCTCTTGCTGTCGCATGCCAGTTGGCCCTTGAGGCCCTCCGGCACATGCTTGACGAAGTGGTTGGCGATATCGAGTGCAATCAGACGAATACGGTCATCGGCGCTGTAGATCTGCCCCTTCCTGGCCAGCTTGCGTTTGAGGTCGGTCTTCTGAGCGTCTTCCAGCCCTTCGGTGATCCGCTCGAACCAGGCATCGATGGCCCGCTCGTTCACATCCAGATCGGGAATACGCTCCTCATAGAGCAACGGGGAAACCGTCTTATCCTCTACAGCACGCTGCATGGTGTAGGCGTGAACGATGGGGCCGAATTTGTTAGTGGTTCGGTCCTCCTTCAGCAGGGGGGTGCCCGTAAAGGCCACAAAGGCGGCATTGGGCAACGCCTGTTTCATGCGGATATGGTTCTCGCCGCCTTGGCTACGGTGCCCCTCATCGATCAAGACGATGATGTCCGAGCTTTCGTTGTGGCACTCCGGCAGCTTGGTCGCGGAGTTGAACTTCTGGATCAGCGAGAAGACGATGCGCTCGTTGCCCTTGCCAATCTGTTCGGCCAGGCGTGTGCCAGAGGTTGCCATGGCCGCAGCCTTGTCCTTCTTGGTGGCCAGCTCGCCACCGGACGTGAAGGTGGCACTCAACTGGCTCTCAAGATCGATCCGGTCGGTGACGATGACCAAGCGGCACTGCTTGAGCGACTCGTGCAGGATCAGTGCCTTGCTGAGAAACACCATGGTGAAGGACTTGCCGGAGCCTGTGGTATGCCAGATGACACCACCTTCTCGTCCACCATCCGGACGTCTGGTGTTGATTCGCTCGATCAGCCGCTTGATACCAAACACCTGCTGATAGCGAGCAACGATCTTCCCGGCCTTCTTATCGAACAGGGTGAAGAAGCGCGTCATCTCCAGCAGACGCCCCGGTGAAAGCAGACTGATAAGGAGCCTGTCCTGGCCGGTCACGGCCAGTTCGCCGCCCTGCAGGCGCTGTTCGTACCATTCGCGGTCTGCTGGTGGACGATGACTGAAGAGCGCATCAAGTTGCTGCGCCGAGAGCGGGGCATTCTTGAGCGCATGCATCTCGGCTTCCGAAATGTCTTCCTCACTCCAGGTCGCCCAGAATTTCTCTGGTGTATGGCAGGTGCCATAGCGACCCTCATGCCCATTGATCGAGAACAGAAGCTGGCTGTATGCGAAGAGTTGGGGAATCTCGTCATAGCGCTGGTTACGTAAGCACTGAGAAATGCCCTCGTGCAGAGTTGGCCCCTTGTGAGACTGGCCGTCGGGCCGTTTGGCCTCAATCACCGCCAGGGGGATACCATTTACGAAGCAGACGATATCCGGCCGGCGCGTATCCACGCCTCCCGAGCGAGCAACGCTGAACTCCTCTGTGAAGTGAAAGATGTTATTCTCTGGGTTATCCCAGTCAATTAGCGCTACAGTCGGGCTGGCCTTACGGCCATCTACGAACTCGGTTACCGAGATACCGTAAAGCAGGTGATTATAGAGTTTCTCGTTAGCGGAAAGAAGCCCCTCATTCAATGCGGGCGTACACACCTCAGCAACCAAATTGTCGACCGAATTTTGGGAAAGAGCATGCGTTGCACCGCCAAAGACAAAGCGACGTTTCCCAAGCTCTTCACGCAAAATATTTTTCAATACTACTTCATCATATTGGCCACCGCGAGCAGCCAAGGCAAATTCGGGAGAAAGAAAGCCCCACCCTTGCTGTAACAATAATGTTAGCGCGGGGAGTTTAGCGCTGAACTCTTCTTGAAACCTTGGAGAATCCATTTTCATCCCCACCCCTGCATATAAAGTTATTTAAAATGGAAGCTATAACAAGCACACGAGAAAAGCTAACGACAAACATAGCTTATAAGGTCAGAGAAATAAATCCCAGATAAAAAAATAACAACCAAGACAAATAGCAAGAATGAGAGCGGAACTTTGTCTCTAAAAAAACGGAATCTTCTCTGCTCAGCAACCCAGTCAATCTGGAGCTCCCAGAAAAACTTATAATGAGCGTACCAATTGCTGAACATTATCTGCTTGCTTATACTGAGCGAATAAAACTCCTCTTCAATTTCAGAAAGTTCCTTTTGATAACCAGAACCATCCTCTGACTCATCCATGGCTTTGACATTAAAATAGAGAGCTTTTAACCTATAGTAAAGCTTAGTTATACCAACTCCGGCTTCAGCATACTCCTTCTTCTTACTATCATTCAAAGAAACATAGAGACCCACAACGCCTAAAATTATAAAAACAGAGGAAACAAGCTTGTTTGATATATCATCAATTGCAAGAGCGATAATACCAAAGGCCAACGAAATAAAACTAATGAACCCCGGCGTCTTTTCGACTATATCATAGGTGGCAAAATGCTTTTTTGCCCCAAAACCAACATCATAACCTTTTTCTGCAATGCTTCTTAACAAATCATTTTTTTTCACCATTAACTCCTACTGGATAGGCACATCAATTTTTGATTTCGCAACAACCACTCCGTCTTTAACAGCATAGCATTCGACTAGGTGCTCTCCTTTAAAATCAGTAGATTCAGTTTTTTTCATAGAGCCGTCGTCATCTTCTATCTGCCCCCTGATGCAATCTCTTTTTTGTGCTTCTTCACCTCGATTCAAGACCTTCCATTTTAATGAAAATGGGTGTGGGACATCATGAGAAACCACTTTAAAGTTAAGTCTCTTCTGCCGCCGAAGGGGCAGCCCTTTCATAATAATATTAATTAGCGAATTCTCTCTAAAGCCATTTTGAGAAACGTCACAGTCCAAAGAAACAGTAAACTTAATGTCTTCGGGATACGTATCTTCAATAAATTCTTCAGTGTTTCGCCACCCCCTTCCTGCTTTGGCCACAGCTTCTTGAACGCCCTGCTTAGCAGGAAAGCTTCTTCCGTACACTTTCTTCCACTTATTATTTTCAGATTCAGTTCCCCTTGCATCTATCGCTTTTAAGCACAAGTTGTAGGCTTGCCTTGCTTTCTTCTGGAATTTTTTCTTTACTTTTACATTCTGATTACTACCTGGAGCCTTATAAATATCCTGACAAGGTTGCTCGGCCAAGTAGTTAAAAAAGTCTCTACTCAAATAGTCAAAATAAAGAAAACTTTTATTATCATAGAATGACGTTGACTTCATAAAGTTATAAGCAAGCGTGTCAATTAGAAGCCCTCCCATCGCTACGCCATGCTTGTTTTTCCAAGCACGACCCATCTTACACAATAAACGCAAATTCCTATTTTTTTGCTCGTTTAATTTTTTTATTTCCCGCATTTCCTGTCGGGGCTTAGTAATTTTCCAGCTTCCACCATTGTAAGTGTCTGGATACTTGAAAAAGCTGCCTCCATCATCAAAATTCTCAAAGACAGGCTGAACCTCAACGTGGAAGTCTTTATATGTGACTGTAACAACCAAGCGATCAACTCTAATATTTGTACTCGGATACCTAGCTTTAATTGCATCCTTAACATCAGTCAACAGCTGGGTCTGCTGCCCATTCTTATAGGTATCCCATGCTCCTTTTGGCATTATATAAAGCATATCAAGATCTGAGATGCCTTTGATGCCGGTATAACGCCCATATGAACCAACTCTCAGTGAGTTTGCCTCTTTGGACTCGGAGTCTCTAAACTTCTTATTTAGGCTAGCAGTGATTTCACCATAGCGACTACTAATCCGCTCGGCGTTATCAACCTTTAGATTGTCTAAAAAATCTTTAAACATATCAGAAACTGACATTCACACCTCGCCAACTTTTTCACATTGAAAATCACCAGAATCCACTCTCCGCTTACCTGTCAAAAGCTGCTGCATTAAAGCATTTCTTTCATGTTTGATGCACTCAACCTTTTTCTTGACAACTTCAATCTCTTGATTGGCGACAGAGAGCGCGGTAGCAATTTTTTCCTGTTCTTCAAGACAAGGAATCGCAAACCTGAATTCACATAAATTTCTAAAATACAGTCGAGTTCTTGTACCGCCTTGCTTTTGCTGAATCGCAAACCTTTTAAAGGCATCGCCATGATTTAATTGAGCTTCTAGAAAATCCTTATCAACCCCACTTGCGGAGAAGACAGGATACTCTTTGCTAATAGCCCCCTTTTCCCACTCTCGATTCAAGTTGAACTTAAAAATTAAATCATCACTCATATGCCTATATGTAAAATAGCCAAAAGGTATGACACCATACTTCCCTTCATTTATAACTGAGCGCTCTTGCTCATAGAGACCGTCCCTAGAAGAAGTCAGTATCGGCAATTTTGTTGAAGCAGGCACATATTCTTTATGTAATCTCAAAAAATTACCGACTTTCTCTTCCTTCCAAGCCGGAAACCCTCTTCCAGACTCAGAATTAAATCTACGCTTTCCGTTAAGCAGCTGTTGTAGTAACCCCCTCTTCTGCTGGCGACTATTAGAGAGAAGCCTTTCGCAAGTACGGACAGCTTCATCCCATGTGTAGATGACTTGAGCGATTTTCTTTTGCTCATCAAGCGGGGGAACAAGAACAACCTGCTCGGTCACATCACTTTTTTGCACATGAACAAGGGTAGACTTAAAACCATGTGCTTTCTCTTCAACACGCTTGGTAACTGATAGCATGGCAAAGTAAAGCCAAGTATGATCAACTTTTAATTTAGGCTCAACACGAAAAATGTGTTGATTAAGGACACCTTTTGGCCCTTTCCAAAGCTTGGCGCCAAATGAAACTCCTTTAGTCCCAGCCCAAGCAAAAAGTATATCACCTGGATTCACAAGCCACTGCTTTTTTATGGCACCATCATAAAAATTAAAACTCTCGGAACCGTTTAAATTTTGAATGCGAATTATCGGCAGCCCACAATCAGACCAATCTTGGGATTTAAACCCATGCCCATTGATGAAAGTGCATATGTCTCCAACGCTTTTAACATGCCACCCCTCAGGCACCATAGCCCAGCTCCTCTAAATACTGCTCCATTCTACCTTCAAGATCAGTAAGCTGAGACTGTAGCTTCTTTCGTTCGTTACGCACGGCCATCAGGTCAATTTCTTCCTCTTCCTCAAAGGTATCTACGTAGCGCGGAATATTGAGATTGTAGTCATTTTCTTGGATCTCCTCGTGGGTTGCCAGATGCGCATACGTATCTACGCTGACTCGCTCACGGTAGGTAGCAACAATCTTCTGAATATTGCTTTTCGTCAGAACATTCTGATTCTTGCCGGGTTTAAACTCACGACTAGCATCAATAAAAAGAACAGAATCATCTTTTTTATTCTTTTTAAAGATTAGAATCGCAGCTGGAATACCTGTGCCGTAAAACAATTTCTCTGGCAAGCCAATTACGGCATACAATAGATTCTCTTCGATTAACTTCTTACGGATCCTCCCTTCGCTTGAGCCACGAAAAAGTACGCCATGGGGGACTACCACTCCCATACGACCAGAGGCAGGTTGCAATGTCTCAATCATATGCTGGATGAATGCGTAATCACCCTTGGTCTTTGGGGGGACTCCACGACGGAAACGGCTGAATTTGTCGTGAACAGCCTCGTCATGACCCCACTTATCGAGACTAAACGGAGGATTAGCAGTAACTATATCGAATAACTTTAGCTCACCATTATTATCTAGCAAAAGTGGGTTCTGTATTGTATCGCCCCACTCAACCTTGTGGTTGTCTTCGCCATGCAAGAACATGTTCATCTTGCATAGCGCCCATGTGGAGTTAATCGACTCTTGACCGTAAAGGGCATATTCACGGCTTCCGTAATTTTCTACAACCTTGCGTCCACATTTCATTAGCAGCGAACCGGAGCCACAAGCAGGGTCACAGATGGTATCACCCGGTTGAGGGTTCAATAGCTCAGCAATCAAATCCGACACTTCTGGTGGCGTATAGAACTCACCAGCCTTCTGGCCACCGTAGGCAGCGAAGTTCTTGATCAGGTACTCATAAGCGTTACCGATCACATCCAAAGAGCCAACACGGCTCGGCTTCAGATTGAGCTCAGGTTTGGCAAAATCTTCAAGAAGATGGCGCAGAGTCGTATTCTTCTGCTTTTCTCCACCAAGCTTGTCGGTATTGAAGGAGATATCCTGGAATACGCTTTTGCTTGCGTCCTTGAGCTTGGTGCCATTCGCTTCCTCGATGGCGTGCAGGGCGCGGTCGATCCGCTCGCCATTGCCTGGCTCGTGTCGGTGCTCCCAAAGTGTGTAGAAACTGGCATCACGTGGCAGGACGAAACGCTCGTTCTTCATCAACTCCTCGATCAGCTCCGGCTCATCACCATAGTCGGCTTGGTAGCTATCGTAGTGGTCCTGCCATACATCCGAGATGTACTTCAGAAACAGCATCGTGAGGATGAAATCTTTATAGGTGTCCGCGCTGATGGTGCCGCGAAACGTATCGCAGGCCGCCCACAGGGCCTTGTTGATACTGTCCTGGTTGATTTGCTCGCTCATTGAGTCATGTCCTGTCATGGGTTGCGTTCATCCTGATGGCCCAGCAGATCAGCGGCCAGTGCCGACTGCAATGCCGAATTAGCGGCCAGTTGTTCATGCAGCAGCCTGCGCTCCTGCGACAGCGTATCGATCAGCCCGACCCACTGGTGCTGCCGCTTGAGCGGAGGAACGGTAATGGGCAGCGATTCCAGTACACGACGCCGGATGCTTTTGGTCAGACTGCCTTCGGCGTTCTGCTCCAGGAAGCGCTGGCAAGGGCGCTGGTTGATCAGCCAACAAAGGTATCGGGGGAGAATCCGCTCCATCTGGGCTTTCACCACGTAGAAGTGCGGCGCCGCCACGCAGTGATCCTCGGCCTGAGAGTCCACCTCGATTGCGTAGTAGTGGCTGCCTCGCGCAGCCACAAGCAGGTCGCCCGGCTTGAGCCAATTCGGCGCTCGCTTGCCGGTGAGTGCAGTGCGGGTGCAAGAGGCCCAATCGATGCCGCCATCCGCGATGTCTCGCATCTGCACCACCAGAGCCTCCCCTTCCGGCAAGTCGGCAATCTTGCCCCGGAACGGGTAGCCCGCTTGGATACTTGCTAGGTCGCCCAGCTGCATATCGATCTCGTTTCATCGTCAATGATGCAGAATACTGGTTTGCCTTCTCACTCCTGTCAAGCTATTTTCGTCTCATCGCCATTGATGCAATAAAAAGGTGCATGGTAGTGAAGGCTTCACCGACACAGGTGCGCGTTGAGGTACTGCGCAAGCTGGACTGTTACCAGCCGTCCGTCTCCCAAAGTCCCAGCCCAGAGGCATGGCGGTGCTCCCCCCGTGATGGACGGCCCTTCTGGGCGGAGCGCCTTCAGAGCCATTTCCGGGACAATTGCTACCACTACCCGGTGGTGCTGGATCCGGACGGTAGCCCCTGGCAAGAAGCCAACCGCTACCTCTTAAGCCGGCTAGCTGACATCTCGCCGATCAGCCATCGCACCCTGGAGTCTATCGCTGGCGACCTCGCTCACTTTCGCCAGTGGCAGCTCGATGACGATATCGATTTCCTCAACGTCCCCGGACGCCCTCGTGCTCGCCCGACCTATCGCTACTGCGCTTTCCTGCATGACCTCGTGGGCTTTCACACCATCAAAGCCAGCACGGCCAAACGCCGCATGAGTACAGTGCAGAATTTTTATCGCTGGCTGGAGCATGATGGTGTTCGTTTCCCCCACCCCCTATGGGTCGAGAGTGACACGCGCCTCAGCTTCAAGGATGCGAAAGGCCTCCAGCACCAGAGGCAAGTCAAGAGCACTGACTTGACCCGATCGTTCCGCACAGCGCGACAAAGTCACGATTTCAGCGAATACCTGGAAGACGGCGGCAAACTGCGGCCACTGCCGAAAGACGAGCAGATAGCCTTAGTCGAGGCACTCCAGCGCATTGGCAATACCGAGATGACGCTGGCGTTCCTGCTCGCCTTGACGACAGGTGCCCGACTACAAACCATCTTCACGCTTCGCTCGAAGCATGTGGCCTCACCACCACGTGACGGCACCGTATCGAAGCGAATCAAGGTCGGGCATGGCACATTGATCAACACCAAGTATGGCAAGCAAATGACGCTACTTGTGCCAGTCTGGCTCTACACCAGGCTCCAGATCTACAGCCAATCACCGCGCAGATTGCAACGGGTGGCGAAAAGTCAGCACACCTATCCGGAGGTTGATGAGCAGTATCTCTTTCTGACCCGAGCAGGTCAGCCTTATTACATGGCCACAAGCGACCCTTTTGCGTTTCTATATCGCTCTCCGCCACGCGGTAATGCTGTGACTCAGTTCATTCATCAACAACTGATGCCAAACCTGAATCAGCATGGACATGATTTCACCTTTCGATTCCACGACCTCCGTGCCAGTTTTGGCATGAATCTTGTGGAGAGCCTGCTTGACCAACATAGCGAAAGACACGCTACCGATGAACAGCGGCCCGAGTTCTTTCAGACATTGATGTACGTGCGGGAGCGAATGGGGCATAGCCAACTCAGCACAACTGAGGGCTATTTGAATTACCGGAAGAAATTCAAGATCGCTAGCCACCTGCAAAGCGAGTTTGAATCCTTCTTGGAACAAATTGTTAAGGAAGAGTGACTCTATGGCCTGGATGGAGCGCAAAACTACAGTATATAAACTTTCGGACCTCCCCTTCGATACGCAAGGCAAGCTTACCCTGATTGCCCCGCACTTGGTTCGTGTCTATATTCCCGGTTACAAGTTCCCTATGGACGTTGGCTCCTGGTGTTATTCAGTCCGCAGGCGCAAAAGTGGCGATAACACAAGGGAGGAAAGTGTTATCAACCTAGTGGATACGGACAGTTACCGTACGGGTCGCAAGACATTTATCACTAACTACCTTGACTATCTCAGCCAGCATATTCGACTAGGCAAATCACCAGCCAGCCTCAAAACATCAGTCGGTCAATTTCAACGCTTTGTTAACTGGTGTGACGATAGCTACGTGCAAGGCTTAGACTCCCAACAGCATTATATCGATGCAGTTGGAGAATTCACCGAATATTTAATTGACCTTGTACGAAAGAGTCAGATGAATATCAATACCGCTGCCACTCTTCAGCTAGTGCTCTTCACTGCTGGTAGAAACATCTACTCTGATCGTTATGGTGATCTTTTCAGAGGTGTTAGAAAAATCAGTCGCTCATTTAGGGCGGTTAACATCACTGAAACACCTGAGCAGGAACAAGCACGATCGGCACTAAAGTTCTACACATCGTTATTCCACCAACTGTGTGACTTTGTCATTGACTTTGAGCGCTTCCCTAAGAGACTAGACTTTGAACATGGCTACTATTGGTTTTTCCCTACTCAGATGCCATTTGCGGGTCCCTCAAATATCGAGAAAAAAACTCAGAATGGGAAAAACTATAAAGCTTACGACTATATCAATGGAACGATATTCGGTGCTGAAGAAATAGCACAAAAAATGACACAGCACCGCTCCCAAGCACAAAATGCAAAGGTTGCTCGAAATAGAGCATTAACAAGAATCGATCAAGCCAATAATGATAAATACAGTATCCATAGGATGAGGGCCGCATCAATGGCCTTTCAGGCTTTCATGATGCTATTTTCTTCCAGCACGGGTATGAGCCTCGGGCAGTTCGCCTCCTTAGAGTGGTCAGACGACTACCAGGTCGGCATCGACCGGCAGGGATTTCGATCAATCAAGTATAGGGCAGGCGGAAGACCGGTTGAATTCTACATTGAGGCTAGGTTTCTCAACCTTTTCAGGAAAGCATTAAGGTTGCGTGACCACTTAATCAAAGGAACCGGAAGGGAAAGCTTTAACTATCTTTTCTTCTCCTTCAACGGGAAAGATATCTACCCTCTATCCATGAACCTATCAACGGACTTCCATCGAAGGCTTGAAATATGCTTCGACTTCAAAACCAAAATCACAACGCGTATGTGGCGAGCCCACAAGAGCAACTGGCTACTTGAAAAATCTGACTTAAACACCACCGCCACGCTATTACAGAACACACCGGAGACGGTGATAAAGCATTATTCTGAAGGCTCTGACGATCAAGCCAGCAAGGAGCTGACGAACTTTTTCACCAAGTTTAAAAGCGATATCATAATCTCCAATGAAAAGCCTACCAACTCTATCGCCACAGGGCAGTGTGTCGAACTTCACTCACCCACCCCCTCTTCAAGCTCACATATCCAGCCAGACTGTAAAACACCGGAAGGGTGTTTATTCTGCAAAAACTTCCGCGTTCACGCAGACACTATGGATTACAGAAAAATCTTAAGCCTCAAATACATACTTGAGCAGTCAAAGCATTTAGCTTTTAATGGTCATCACTTCGAGGAAGTTGTTCAACCGGCCGTAGATGCCATCAACAGCATAGCTTCACAGATAGAGGCATCGGGTAAGCTCTCCGAAGTTGATGCAAAAAAAATACAAAGCTCAATAAAAGACGAAGAGTTGTTGTCCAAATACTGGGCCAAGAAGCTTCAACTTATGGATGACCTAGAGTTAATATAATGAAAGCACAGGCCTACTACCCAAACTTTTCATCACTGGCCCAGGACATCGCCAGTGCGCCTGCCCCATTTACTCCAAATGAAGTGGGCCAACGTCCTCTTCCTGATTTTGTTGTATCAAAGACTCTTGAGGGCAAAACACTATCTATCTATTCAGATGACGTATGGGATTTTAGACCCTATCGCCTGAGTGGAAATACTGGCAATGCCAGATTCAATTTCAAAGTCTTCAGCAACAGTACAAAAGAAGAAGTCAAATGGCTGATGTTCCTCTTGTTATTTATGGTAGATTCTGGGCGAGCATCGGGTATCAGCATCAGCACCACGATGACATATTTCAAAGCAGTCAGAAGTCTGGCCAAATACTGCGAGAACCATGGGCTAACTATTAAAGAAGTGCTTCAGGCGGAAGACGAACTAACCAAATTTGTGGGCAAGATTACGACGAGAAGCCTTCTTACTGGTCTATCTTCCGTGTTATCTCATCTAATCACGCTACCAAGCGAAGCTTCGGAGTATAAAATATTATACAATTTCAAGTTCGAGACAGTAAAAAGAAGACTACACAGCTTGGGTGAAGACAACCAACATCCGGTGGTCCCCAACAGAATTTACTCAGAACTGATACAGCAGCTGGATGATTTCTTTGAAGATCTCCATGAGATCAAAGACCAGCTGCAAAGGTTCATTGAGTCAATCCTTGACTGTGACCGTTATGCACGCTCTCCAGCTTTACAAACAAAGATTGGCTATCGCACAAAAGATTTCAAACCTTTTTTCAAGGAAGCTGCGCAGGAACACGGCATCTGGGAGTACCTAGCCAAGTACAAAGTTAACAACATGCCTTCTCTGTCAACTTTTCTTACGCGAATTCAACATGGGGCTCGCATTATTTTACATATCTACACTGGTATGCGCAGCTCTGAATCGCTGAGCCTTCTAACTAACTCGCTAAAAGTATCTAATGGCACTTACAAACTTTTAGGGACAACCAGTAAGTTTGTGGGTCAAAAAAAGGGGGTTAGCTGGATCACCAGCCAAGAAGTAGAAAGAGCTTACGAGATTGCCGGCATGCTTGCCAAACTCGTTTCACGGAAGATCAAACTACCGTATCACGAAACCCCGCTATTCATATCAACAGGATATCTTTCACTTTTCACTCGGGTTGACTATGATGCTGTCAATATAATCATGGGTGATGCTTCAAGCAAATCTCATGAAATTTACAATTTTCTGGATCAAGATGCATTTAGGGTTACAGGAGACGATCTTAATGAACTTGAAAAAATAAACCCTTTTCGTGCCTGGGAAAGTGAGAAAGCCTTTTCAGTGGGCAGCATATGGCGATTCACGATCCACCAGTTCAGACGTTCGCTTTCATTCTATGTCGCTCAATCGGCTTTAGTTTCCCTACCCTCGCTAAAAAGACAGCTAAAGCACGTCAGTCGAGAAATGACCGTCTACTACTCCCAATCCAGCAGCCAAAGCTATGACGCCACTGCCCAAGAGCACATTTCTCAGCTTATCAAACGGGATAAACCAGAAGCAGACGCCATTGCCTACATTAGTGATGTTCTGAGTTCTGGGGAGCCTCTGTATGGGGCTCATGGCACCTTTATCGATCGAAAAAAACCTAGCAGCAACAAACAACTGGTCTTTTCGGATAGCAGGGAGGAGCTAATAAAACAGTTCAAAAAGGGTGAAATCGCGTATGTTCAAACACCATTGGGTGCCTGCACTACGGTTGCTCCCTGTGACCAGAAGCTGCTTCGTTCGATGACCTCCTGCCTAACGTGCTCTAGGTCAGTAATCAAACAGAGCAAGCTTGATCGTGTCATAGCCAGGCAACAATTGTTTGTTGACGAGCTTGAAGACACCGTTCCTGATAGCGTGGAGTTTCGCACAGAAAAGGAGGAACTTCGCCATCTCCTCGAATACAAAGAGCGCGTCATGAGCAAGGCAGGTGAACAATGAGTGCATTGAATGATTATTGGGAAGCGTTAAGTAGACTGCGTTCCAATACGCCGGTCAGGGTTCCCAAGAGCAGCCCCATCAACAAAGATACTGTAGCGCTTGAGGCTGGCCGAAAGCGGGGATCCATCAAGAAATCTCGTACTTCTTTTTCTGAGCTGATCGAAGCTATTGACAATGCTGCTGCTAACATCAATCACTCATACCAATCGATTGACAATCGGCTGAAAGCTGAGCAAAGTGCAAAGAACAACTACCGGGAACTCTACCACCAAGCTCTTAACCGTGAGCTGATGCTTATGGAAAGACTTGCTCAGCTTGAGAAAGAGATTGAAAGCCTAAAGAAAGTTGTTCCACTTCGAAAATAGGAGAACAATTGTGTGGATACAGAAAGAAATTACTTTGAAGCCCCGTTCTCGTGGCTTTCACCTGATCACCGATGACGTTGCACAGGCTATCGGCGACATAAAGAATATAAAAACAGGCTTACTGAGTGTTTTTATAAAGCATACTTCAGCTTCATTGACCATCAACGAAAATGCAGACCCGACTGTACGAAACGACTTTGAAAGCTTCTTTAATCGTGCAGTGCCTGAAGATGTACCTTATTACCAACACATATTTGAAGGGAGTGACGACCTTCCCGCACACTTAAAAAGCAGCCTCCTAGGACCCAGTGTACAGATTCCTATCTCTGATGGACGAATGAACATGGGCACCTGGCAAGGTATCTATCTATGCGAGCATCGCAATCATGGCGGTCCCAGAGAATTAGTAATCACCATACAGGGAGAGTAAGGAATGAAATCAAAGAAAAACCCCATAATTTACATTGGTGGCCCAGGCTATAGTTACGAACATTTTGAGCCAATGATCGAGAGTGTGAACACACACTTCCAAGAGATTCTTTCTTCACTGCATTTTGAAAACCAAGAAGGTGTTCGCACAAACATAGACTTATCTCTGGATGTTTTTAACCCGGAAAAGATTCGAGCTTATGCATGCCCAGTAGATACGAAAAACGGTTTTTACAAGATAGAAATGACAGCGGGGCTATCTTACCATATCTGGCTAGCCTCTCGTATTTTTGAGTCCAGCTTTAATTTCTTCCCTTGGCTGAAAGAATTGAAAATCATCGACAAGGAAAAAAGAAAGTCGGGAAGAAGAAAGCTGCTCGCAGATTTTTCTTACTACACCTGCAGCTACGCGATAATCTTACACGAGATTTCACACATTGTTCTTGGCCATACAGATTATCTTGAAGAAGTTACTGGCTATGGTGAGCTACATGAATTTGGCGAGAGCGGTTCAGCCATCTCAGAAGACGACTTCGAGATACGCCATGCCTTCGAAGCTGAGGCGGACCGTCAGTCCATAGAATTCTTGATGGTCTTTCTAGATGAAGCTCTCGGGCCTGATGGATTAGGTCGCCATATTCGTTTTCCAAATCGTCTTGCTGTGTATGAATTTTTGGTCTATTCATTAACCTCGCTGTCTACTTTACTACAGCAGCTAACTGGCGGAGCCCGTTCTGTCCATCCTATGCCTAATGAGAGGCAGTATATATTCCACTCTTCAATAACCTCTTACTTGCAGAGAACCAATCTCGTATCGGCTGAAAAAATATCTGACAGGATGCCTTTTTGGGCAATGCAGGCCGGGGAAAAACTTGGCCTTCGTGACTCTTCAGATGCTTTAAAGGCCATAGAGGTGGCTTTCAGTCTCAGCAGGGTAGATGATGTATTGAAAAATATAGATATAAAACGCTTCCAACATATAGCGCGCAACTAATAACGAAAAATCTTCTCTCGCTAAAGGAATGGTCATGAGTTTTAAAAAAAATCTCCCGAATATCGAACTCCCCAAAAAGTCATCTACAGCTTGGGTGGCTATAGCATTAGAAGAAATTTCCGAAGCCATTGATTTTATAGATCTTGGAGACGACTCCATGACTCCGATTCAAAAAATAATATGGGAGCGATATAAAAGGAGCACTGTGCAGTTCGCTCATGACATGATGTTAGCTGAAAAAAATATAAATGAGATTAAAAACAGACTCGGGGTCAAACCATGATTGTTCATAATAATGGCTAACACCATAGTGAACACACCGCATTACCTTTATCCTACCGAGGTTGAAAGAAATATGGACAGAAGTCAGTTAGCTAAGTCCATACGCCAAGACATCGATGTGGACATCCAGAAAATCTGCTTTCCAAGCAACCATGGGAGGTACAGGCGTCCATATGGCGTCCATCTCAGCCGTATGCGTGACATGCCCGCCCACGTGGCGGCGAGCCTGCTCGGCACCCAGCTGACCCTGGCGGTGCGCGACGGCCGCCTGGCGCTCGGCACCTGGCAGGGCATCTGGCTCGGCGAGCATCGCGACCGGGGCGGCGGCCGGCGGATGATCGCCACCCTGAACGGGCAGTAGGCGTCAGGTCCCGCGCCCCAGGCAGGCGATGAACCGTTCCGGCGACGCCTGTCCGCGAGGGTGCGGTGCTCCCTTCCTGGGGCGCCATTTCGCCTCTCCGGCGCTCCTCTCGTCTGGCATCCCGAGAAGGCTCCATGAGCGCGACGCCCCGCGCTCGGCGGGGCGTCTTGGAGGGGGGCGGGTCGATCAGCCCTGCCAGGCGTGGCCGGCGAAGGCCTCGTCCAGTTCCGGCTGGTTGAGATGGTTGGAGTAGTTGCTGAGCGTCTTCACGGCGAGCGCCAGCACCACCTGCAGCATGTGCCGCTCCGTGAAGCCGGCGTCCAGGAAGGCCTGGGCCTCGCCTTGCGACGGGCGGCCACGGCTCTCGAACATCGCCCGGGTGAAGCGGCTCAGCGCCGCCAGGCGGGCATCGGGGATCTCGCGGTCCTCGCGCAGGGCCCGGAGGGCGGCGTCCGGCACCTCGGAGACCTGGTCGGCCAGCATGCTGTGGGCCGACATGCAGTACTCGCAGCCGTTGAGCCGGCTGATGGTCAGGAAGACCACCTCCTGCTCGGCCGGCGAGAAGCCCGAGTCCTCGCGGAACAGCTGGTAGCCGTGGAGGTAGGTGTCGAGCACCCCCGGGGCCTTGGCCATGGACTCGTACATCCTGGGCACGAAGCCCAGGGCCTGCCTGGCCTGCTCGAGCAGCGGACGGGCCTTGCCGTCGGCGTCGTCGAGGGTCTGGGGAGCCTGCTGGATGCGATACTCGGTGCTCATCGTCTTGCCTCCTCGATGGGTGCGCCATTTTTGTATCGTTCGTTCCAGAAAAGGCGCAGGAAAACGTCAATCCAGGCCCTCGAGGACCAGCGCCGCCGCCTGGCGGGCCTCCTCGGGGGCGGTGCCGCTCTTGATCAGGGTGCGCAGCCCGGCCATGCCCAGGGTCAGGTAGCGGGCCAGGGCGTCGGGCTCGCGCCCCGGGGCGATGCTGCCCTCGGCCTGCCCTCGCTCGACGGCGCGGCGGAAGACCGCGGTGATCGCCGCCACGCTATCGCGCGCCTCCCGAGCCGGGGCGTCGTCGCGGCGCCCGAGCTCGGTGGCCGAGTTGAAGATCAGGCAGCCCAGGGCGGCCTGCTCGCCGGACGCCTCCCCGGCGGTTTCGAAAAACAGCGCCTCGAGGAAATGACGCGCCGTGGGAGCGGCCGCCAGGCGCCGCTCGAGGCGCGCCATCAGCGTCTCCCGGTAGCAACGCAGCGCGGCGAGAAACAGCTGCTCCTTGTTGCCGAAGGCCTGATAGAGGCTGCTGCGGGAAAGCTGCATGGCGTCGAGCAGCCGCCGGGTCGAGGCGGCCTCGTAGCCGCTGGCCCAGAACACCCGTAAGGCGGCGGCCAGGGCGTCGTCGGGGCTGTAGGCGATGGGGCGTCCGCGTGTCATGCGCAGACTTTAGGACCAACCGTTCCATTATTCAAGCAATAGACGCGGCCAGGCTCCATTTCGGTCGCCGACGCACCAGGAATATTCACGGCATAACAGCAACCTATGGGCTGCACAGGGCTTTCAGGAACGGCCCGCCCCTTGATGCAGGTCAACGGCCTCCGGGAGAGAGTCGCATAGGCTGGAGGAAGGTGAGCCTCGCCGGTGGCAGGCTCGCGTGTCGATCCAGCGCCGCGGGCCTCGCCCGCCAGGAGAGCCTCATGAAACGCCGCAGACCTCCCCGTGCCCTCGGTCTCGTCCTCGCCACCGCCTTGCTCTCGAGCCCCGCCGTCTTCGGCCACGGCGGGGGCGGCATGGGGCATCACGGCATGATGGGCGGCTACGGGCCGGGCACGGGCCCCGGCATGATGGGTGGCTACGGGCCGGGCATGGACCCCGGCATGATGGGCGGCTACGGGCCGGGCATGGGCCCCGGCATGATGGGCGGCTACCGGCCGGGCATGGGCCCCGGCATGATGGGCGGCTACCGGCCGGGCATGGGCCCCGGCATGATGGACGGCTACCGGCCGGGCATGGGCCCCGGCATGATGGGCGGCTACGGGCCGGGCATGGGCCCCGGCATGATGGGCGGCTACGGGCCGGGCATGGCCCCCGGCATGATGGGCGGCTACCGGCCGGGCATGGGCCCCGGCATGATGGGCGGCTATGGCCCTGGCACGGACAACGGCTTCTGGTCAGTGCTGAACGACGACCAGCGCGAGCAGGCCCGCACCCTGATACAGGACTTTCATGCCGGCCAGCATGAGCGGGCTGGCGAGATGATGGTCCTTCAACAGCAACTGATGGCACTCCTCCATGCCGAGGGGGACATCGATACCGACGCGGTGACCGATACCCAGGCCCGCCTAGCCGAATTCCAGCGTCAAACTTGGCTGGAGCACCGCCGCCTCCATCGGTCCCTATTCGAGCTGCTCGATGAGGAGCAGCGTCGGCGACTCTCCCCCCAGACCGAGGAATGACGCCACGGCCGGCAGGGGCTCTCCCGGGGACTGGATCGCCTCGAGCCGGCCAAGAGCCGTCCCTGCCCGGAGCGACCGATCCGCCGCTCGCAGACGGGAGGAAGGCACCCGATACAGCGCGCCACAGTCGGACTATTCTGATAGCAGGATGAGACACATGCCACGCAGGGAGGCACGGTAACCTGTTGGTTCGGCCCCTGGGCCGAAGGAGTAAGCGTCATGGCCATGCCGATGACGATTCGGGAGTACCTCCGCGCCTGTGACGTCGACTACGAGGAACTCCCCCATCCCCACGAGGTGAGCAGCAGCCGCATCGCCCAGCAGTCGCATATCGGCGGCGACCAGCTCGCCAAGGCGATCATGCTGCACGCCGATCAGGGCTACCGCGTCGCCGTGGTGCCCAGCACCCGGGACGCAGACCTGGCGGCCCTGTCGCGGCTGTTCGAGGAACGGCTGGAGCTGGCCAGCGAGGACGAGATCCGGCAGACGTTCGGCGACTGCGACCCCGGCGCGACCACCGCCGTGGGCCAGGCCTACGGGCTGGAGGTCTACCTGGACGACCAGCTGCGCCACCAGCCGGATGTCTACTTCGACGCCGGCGATCACGAGACCCTGGTGCACATGAGCGGCCGCGAGTTCGATCGCCTGATGGCCGACAGCCGCCACGGGGCCTTCAGCCGCCCCCACTGAGCCCGCCAGGCGCCACCGCGCGGCCGCGCCCGGGGCGTGGCCGCGTCAGGCCGCAGGCGTCGCCGCGATCAACAGGTTGCGGGGGGTTAGGTCGCGCTCGCAGAAGGTGCCCAGGCGTACCCGGTGGCCGGCCTCCTCCAGCCGGCAGACCCGATCCAGGGCCAGCCAGACCTCCAGGGGCCGCCGGTACAGGTGGCGCACCAGCTCCAGCCGCGAGACCTCGGCCAGCCGTCGCCAGCCCTCGGCCTCAAGGCCCGCCCAGTCCGGCGCCGGCGGCAAGGTGACCCCCTTGCGCTCGGCCGCCCAGCGGCAGAAGCCTTCGAAGTCCTCCGGCAGCCGGCCATAGGCCAGGCTGGGCACCGGCAGGTAGTCGTCCCGGCCGCGGGCCTCGCGCTGCAGCCGATCGAAGCCCAGCCGCCAGGCGTTGGCCCGGGCCCGGTGGCGGCGCACGCCGCGGGGCGCGGTGACCGTCTCCTGCACCGCCATGGCCAGGTCCTCCCGGGACAGCGCCAGCCCGTGCTCGGCCATCAGCGCCCGGCCCCGACGGGACAGCGCCCGATAGCGCTCCGCGGCGGTACGGTGATAGCAGCACGGCGCCAGGGTCAGCGCCGCGCCGTGGGCGGCGGCGCCCTCGAGCAGCCGGGCATGCAGGTCCCCGCAGGCGTGCAGGGCCGCCACGTGGCGGCCCGGGGCGAGCCAGGCCGCGGCCCGCTCGTCCATCACGTCCTGGCGAGCCAGCCGCACCGCCAGGCCCTGCCGCTCGGCCAGGGCATGGCCGGCCTCGCACAGCGCCGGATCATGCTCCAGGCCGGTGACCGGCCCTCCGTGCAGGCGCGCCAGGGTGCGCGAGAGATGCCCCTTGCCGGCGCACCACTCCACCAGGCTGGCGTCCGGGCCGGGGCTGACGCAGCGGGCGAAGGCCTGGATCTGGCGCCACTTGCGCGCGCCGATGCCCTCGCCCCAGGCCGGAGGCAGCGCGGCGGCCGTCTCCGCCGGCTCCGGCAGGGCGACGGCCTCGGCCAGCGCCGCCACCGGAAGGCGACCGGTCAGCGGCGAGGCGTCGAAGGGGGTGGCCTGCAGGCGCTCGACCTCGGCGTCGCGCAGCGCCAGCAGGGTCTCGGCGAGCCCGGGGGCGGCGTCGCCCCAGGGAATGCCCGGGTGCCGGAACGGCAGCGGCTGCCACAGCGGCCGCCCCTCGGCCAGCAGGCGCGTCAGCGTCGCCAGCCGGTCGGCGGCCTCAGATGGCATTGCGCAGGCCCAGCTCGTAGGGGTGGGGATCCAGGTAGGACTGCTGGCGGATGTAGTCGGAGCCGTGGCGCTGCAGGTAGTGGTTGAGCAGGCGCATGGGCACCGCCAGGGGCACCTGCGCCAGGCGATATTCCTCCACCGCGGCGAGCAGGTCGCGGCGGGTCTCGCCGTCCAGGGCCTGCTTCAGGTAGCCCAGCACGTGCATCAGGGCATTGGTGTGGCTCTTGCGAGTCGCCGGCCGCGACAGCGCCTCCATGAAGGCCCGCAGGTAGTGGGCCATGGCCTCCTCGACCGGCAGCCGGTGGGCCTCGGCCAGGTAGCGCCCGAGCTCCCGGTAGGTCTCCACCCGATGCGCCATGAGCAGGAACTTCTGCCGGCTGTGGAACTGCAGCAGGGCATGCAGGCCGGGCTCGGCCTCGACGTGACGCTTCCAGTCGTCCATGGCGTAGATGCGGGTGATGAAGTTCTCGCGCAGCACCGGATCGTTCATGCGCGCCTCCTCCTCCAACGGCAGTTCGGGGAAGTGGGCGCGCAGGGTGCGCACGAAGACGCCGGCATCGGAGTGACTGGGCATGCCGTTCTCGTGGTAGACCTTGACCCTTTCCAGGCCGCAGCTCGGCGAGCCCTTCATCAGGATGAAGCCGCGCAGGTGCCGGTGGGCCTCGACGAAGCGACGCCCCACCTCCTCCAGGCGATCGGTGACGTCCATGTCGGTGGTCACCGTGCCCTTGACCCGGGGCGTCTCGCCGAGCCGCCCCACCAGGCGGATCGGCTCGCGGGGCACCCCCAGGCCGGCCGCCAGCTCCGGGCAGAAGGGCTCCAGGCGGAAGCGCTCCGCCAGTACCTGAAGGCAGTAGCGCGACCGCTTGTGGCCGCCGTTGTAGCGAACCTCCTCGCCCGTCAGGCAGGCACTGATGCCGACCGGGATACCCGCATTCGGGGGCTGCTGCATACCGCGCTCCTCGATGACTCGCTGGACTCGGACAGGATAGCGTTCCCGCCCGCCGCTCGCGAGGGCCCGCGGGACGCTTTGCGCGCCGCCGGGCGCCGGGTAGGCTGGTGGACTCGCCCCCGATTCGGAGCTCCCTCATGTCGCGTCGTCTCGCCACCTCCCTGTCCGGCCTGGCCCTGGCCGCCGCCCTCGCCCTGCCATCGACCGCCGGGGCCGACGAGTGTCCCGCCCCCGGCCAGTGGCTCGCCGGCGACGGCAGCCCGGTGGCGGCCGACCGGCTGCTGCGCGCCATGGCCGACCGCGAGGTGCTGCTGCTGGGCGAGCGCCACGATCGCGCCGACCACCACCGCTGGCAGCTGCATACCCTGGCCGGGCTGCACGCCCTGCGCCCCGAGCTGGTGATCGGCCTGGAGATGCTGCCGCGGGAGGCCCAGCCGGCGCTCGACGCCTGGGTCGCCGGGGAGCTCAGCGAGGCCGAGTTCCTGGCGGCCAGCGACTGGTACGCGCACTGGCGGCTGGACCCGGACCTCTACCTGCCCATCCTGCACTTCGCGCGCCTGCACGGGGTGCCGCTCAAGGCCCTCAACGTCACCGCCGAGCTGCGCCGGCGGCTGGCCAGCGAGGGCTGGGAGGGCTGGGAGGCGGTGCCGACGACCGAGCACTACGGCATCACCCCGCCCGCCACGCCCGCGCCGGCCTACCGCGAGACGCTGGCCGAGAGCTTCGCCGAGCATGACCTCGAGCCGGCCGCCATCGACCGCTTCGTGGCCGCCCAGCTGGTCTGGGACCGGGCCATGGCCAGCGCCCTGGCCGAGGCCGCCGGGGAGGAGGCCCTGGTGGTCGGCCTGATGGGCTGGCGACACCTGGCGCACGGCCAGGGCGTGCCCCACCAGCTAGCCGACCTGGGCATCGAGGATCAGCGCGCCCTGATGCCGCGGCCGGCGACGGAGGCCTGCACCCCGCCGGCGGCCGGGCTGGCCGACGGCTTCTTCGTGATCGACGAGACCGCCGACACCGGCGCGCCGGCGGCACCGCGGCTGGGCGTGCTGATCGGGCCGGGGGAGGACGGCGTGACCATCGAGTCGGTGGAAACCGGCTCGGTGGCGGAGGCGGCGGGACTGCGCGAGGGCGACCTGCTGCTCTCCGCCGCGGGGCGGCCGCTGGCCTCCCCCGGCGAGCTCTCGGCGCTGATCCATGACCTGCTGCCGGGCACCCTGCTCCCCCTGGAGGTGCGCCGGGACGACGCGACCCGGGAGCTGCTGGCCCGCTTTCCGCCAAGCCGGTGAGGCGCCCCCTCGGTCGAGCTCGGGCGGGAAGCCGCAGGAGGCCACCACCCGATTCCAGCCGCTGATGCCCCCCCGGCCGCGGCGACGCCGTGTCCAGCCCCTCGATGACCAGGGAGACTCCGCCGCCGGGGTACAGACGGTCGCCGGCCCGGGGCCGCCGTGCCGGGCCCTGGACGAACCAGTCGTGATCCCGCCGGGTGCACAGCGCCCTGGCCTCGCCCGTCATGTCTCTCGTGCCCTCCCCATGATGACGCCTCGCCGGCGGGTGTCGTGCCTTGCCCCTGCGCCGCGCGTCGAGCCGGCAAGGGGTCGACCGGGCGTAACGATAAGTTTACGGCCTTCGGCATCCGATGACGCGAATTCATAACTTGCACGACAAGACCAAATAGTCTTTACCCCTACCTTGGTGTAATATTTAGCGCGCTTTCAAACCCCTCCCCTCTCTGCTTTTCAGGATGCTCACGCCATGCTGACTCGTCGCTCGCAACCCTGGCGCCGGCAATGCGACCGGTGGCCGGGCATTCTCGTGTTCGCCGCTCTGCTGCTGTTCAGCCCCCAGGTCCTCGCCGCCGCCGCCGGCGAGCTGGACCTGACCTACACCTTGAGCGGCTTCACCGCCGTGACGCTGTTCCTGGCCGCCTACGGCCTGGTGATGGCCGAGGAACAGCTGCACATGCGCAAGTCGAAGCCCGTGCTCGTCGCGGCGGGCCTTATCTGGACGTTGATCGGCTGGGTCTACGTCCAGGAAGGCCTGCCGGACGCCGCCGAGCACGCCTTCAAGGAAACCCTGCTGGAATACACCGAGCTGCTGCTCTTCCTGCTGGTGGCCATGACCTACGTGAACGCCATGGAGGAACGCCGCGTCTTCGACAAGCTGCGCGCCTGGATGGTGGAAAAGGGCTTCAGCTACCGCTCGCTGTTCTGGATCACCGGGATCCTGGCCTTCTGGATCTCGACCGTCGCCAACAACCTGACCACCGCCATGCTGATGTGTGCCGTGGTGCTCAAGGTGGCCGAGGGCGACAAGCGCTTCATCAACCTGGCCTGCGTCAATATCGTGATCGCCTCCAACGCCGGGGGCGCCTTCAGCCCCTTCGGCGATATCACCACCCTGATGGTCTGGCAGGCCAAGCTGGTGGAATTCCAGGAGTTCTTCGTGCTGCTGGGGCCGTCGCTGGTCAACTACCTGCTGCCGGCCATCGTCATGAGCCTGTTCATCAAGAACCGCAAGCCCGGCTCCCTGGAGGAGCACATCTGGCTCAAGCGCGGGGCGCGGCGCATCGTGGCGCTGTTCCTGCTGACCGTGGTGATCTCGGTGCTGTGCCACACCGTGCTGCACCTGCCGCCGGCGCTGGGCATGATGACCGGGCTCGGCTTCCTGCAGTTCTTCGGCTATTACCTGCGCCGCAGCCTGCCCCGCTCCCTGGAGCGCAAGCGCACCCGCTACAGCCAGCGCGGCGACTGGCGCAAGCTCGAGGCGCTGGGCAGCGTGGTGCCCTTCGACGTCTTCACCCGGATCGCGCGCTCGGAGTGGGACACCCTGCTGTTCTTCTATGGCGTGGTGGTGTGCGTCGGCGGGCTGGGCTTCATGGGCTACCTGAGCCTGCTCTCCGAGACCCTCTACGCCGGCTGGGATCCCACCTGGGCCAACGTGGTGCTGGGCATGATCTCGGCGGTGGTCGACAACATCCCGGTGATGTTCGCGGTGATCTCCATGGACCCGGACATGTCGCTGGGCAACTGGCTGCTGATCACCCTCACCGCGGGCGTCGGCGGCAGCCTGCTGTCGGTGGGCTCCGCCGCCGGGGTGGCGCTGATGGGCCAGGCCCGCGGCATCTACACCTTCGTCGGGCACATGCGCTGGGCGCCGCTGATCGCGCTGGGCTACGTGGCCAGCGTGCTGACCCACCTGTGGCTCAACCAGGCGTCCTTCGCCGTCTTCCACTGAGCCGCCGGCCCTTCGATGCAACGCAAGCGGCGGGCCCTCGGGCCCGCCGCTTGCGTTGGGAGACGACGCCCGCCGCGGCTAGAAGGCCTCCCACTCCTCCTCGAGCGCCTGCCGCGCGTCCCCGGCCACCGGGACCGGCGGGGCGGCATGCGCCGGCGCCGCCGACGGCTCGCCCAGCGAGAAGGCGCCGATCAGGCCGTTGAGCCGCTCGGCCTGGCGGCGCATCTGGGCCGCCGTGCCGGCGCTCTGCTCGACCATGGCGGCATTCTCCTGGGTCATGGTGTCGAGCTGGTTGACGGCCGCGTTGACCTCGCCGACGCCCGCGCTCTGCTCCCGGGAACCGGCGGTGATCTCGGCGATCACGGCGGTGACCTGCCCCACGCTGTCGTAGATGCCACGCATGGTCTCGCCGGCCCGCTGGACGATCTCGGTGCCGTGGCGCGAGTGCTCGGTGGAGGTCGCGATCAGCCCGGTGATCTCCTTGGCGGCATCCGCGGAGTCCTGGGCCAGGCGGCGCACCTCCTGGGCCACCACGGCGAAGCCTCGCCCGTGCTCGCCCGCCCGGGCCGCCTCCACCGAGGCGTTCAGCGCCAGGATGTTGGTCTGGAAGGCGATGGAGTCGATCATGGTGACGATCTGGCCGATGCGCTCCGAGGAGTCGTTGATGTCCTGCATCGTCTTCTCCACCTGCCCCATGGCCGCCTGCCCCTCCTGGGCGACCTCGGCGGTGGCCTTCACCAGCCGGTCGGCCTGCTGGGTGTGCTCGGCGTTGTGCTCCACGGTGGCGGTGATCTCCTCCATGGCTGAGGAGGTCTGCTGCAGGTTGGCCGCGGCCTGATCGGTGCGGGTCGCCAGCGCCTCGCTGCCCTGGGCGATATCCTCGGCGGCGACGTGCACCTCCCGGGCGCCGCGCTGGACATCGAGCAGGGTCGCCTGCATGCGCTCGAGGAAGCCGTTGAACTGCCGGCCCAGCTCGCTGACCTCGTCGTGGCCCGCCACCTCGAGGCGCCGCGTCAGGTCGCCCCGGCCGGCGGCGATGTCGCTGGCGATGTCGCCGATGGCGGTGGCGGTGCCGCGCAGCCGGCGGATGGTGCGACGCGCCAGCCATATCGCCACGCCGGTGATGGACAGGTTGATCACCGAGCCGATCAGGAACAGCCGCAGCAGGGTGGCGAGCAGCGCCTCCCGGGCGGCCGCCTCGATATCGGCCATGGCGGCCTCGATGTCCTCGACGTAGACGCCGCTGCCGATGACCCAGCCCCACTCGGGGACGGCCGCGGCGTAGGAGTACTTGGGCGCGGGCTCGCCGGTCTCGGGGTGGGGCCACTGGTAGCGATAGAAGCCGCCCCCTTCCCGGGCCAGCTCGGCCATGTCGTGGATCATCCGATTGCCGTCGGCATCGGTGGCGTCGAGCATGTTGCGGCCCACGCTCTCGGGGGCCGCGGGCTGGACCAGCATGGTGCCGTCGTAGCGGTAGGCGAAGACATAGTTGTCGCCGTCGAAGCGCATGCTCTCGAGGCGCGCGATGGCGCGGCGCTTGGCCGCGGCCGGGTCGGTGGCGTCCTCGGCGAGCGACTGGACCATCGAGCGCGCCAGCTCGACGTGGCCGCGCACCGCCTCCTGGCGGGAAGCCAGCAGTTGCTCGCGCTGCTGGGCGATCTGGGCGCGATTGGAGGCCAGCTGCTCGTAGGCCTCCAGGCCCAGCATGGCCGCGGACGAGATGACCAGCGGCGTCAGCACCAGCAGCAGGATCTTGATCTGCAGGCTGTCGGTCACCAGGGACAGCCACCGCCGCCGGCGCGGGGGGGCGTCATCGTGGGGCGTCGTCATGGGGTCCTCCTTGATGGGCGTGCGATGAGCGCCGAACCGCGTGGCCGCTTCCATGGCGTGCCATCACGCTCGGCAGGGGCTCATATCACCACAAGCCGATGCAAGGAGACCTTGTCCCATATCAAGGGAATGGCCATATGGCGATGCCCCGTCATCGCCCCTACCGCGTCAGGCCGAGCCGCCGGTGCCACTCGGCGAGACTCTCATCGGGATAGCCGGCAAAGCAGCGATCGCCCTCCCGGGCCTCGAGCTCCACCCAGGCGGGCTTGCCGTCCAGCATCAGGTGCACCCGTTCCGGGGGCACCGGCAGCTCGGTGTCGATGGCCGAGGCGAAGGGATGCACCAGCGCCGGCCAACGCGGGTCATGGACCCAGAGCGCACTACCGCAGCGCGAGCAGAAGTGGCGCTCGCCCGGGCTGGTCTGGCCATCGATCACGGCATGGTAGACCGTCGTATGCTCTTCGCCCTCGACCGTCAGGGACTCGGCCAGGGCGCCCAGGTTGATCGCATAGCCGCCTCCGCCGGCGGTCTTGCGGCAGATCGAGCAATAGCAGCGATTGAAGGGAAAGGGGTGCGGCGCCTCGACCCGGAAGCGCACGGCCCCGCAGTGACAGGAACCGTCGAGTCGCATGGGAAGGTCTCCATCGAGGATCACGCCTGCAGCCTGGCTCAACGATGTCGAGGACGCCAACGTCTGCATCTATACCGACGAGCCGGCCGACGTCGACGCCCCCAGCGGAAAAAGCCCGGCCGACCCCGCAGGCCGCCGCCTCCGCGCCGGGCGGCGGCCCTATGATCGATGGTCCACTCGGGTCACCCTCGCAGGTCCGGGCATTCAGTGCGCCAGCATGTCCCGCACGATGCCCTCGCCCTCCAGGTGGGCGGGATAGTAGGTCGGCCAGTTCGTGACCTCCTCCAGCAACGCCTCCCGATCGTCCCCCCAGTAGAGGTGGAAGTGGTCCGCGTCGGTCGGATGGATGGCATGGTCGCTGAACTGGATGTAGCGCGGCAGCGCCTCGCCGCCGTCTTCGCGCTCGAAGACGTAGCGCACGCCGCGGTTGCCGGCCTCGTACGTCAGGATCTCGTAGCCATCGTAGACGTACTCCCCCGAGCGCTTGTCGCCATTCTCATAGAAGGCGACGGTTCGATCCTCGATCTCGATGCGCTCGACGTCCGTCCGATAGCCCGTGTCGTAGTACTGCTCGATCTCTTCGGCCGATCTCTCGGCGTCCTGCGCTGCCTTGTGGGCAAACACCTCATCGAGGGTCCCGTCCTGAAGGTAGGGGTAGACCGACTGCCAGTCGCCCGCCCAGTCGGAAAGCGACCGATCCTCGACCTGGCGGTCCTCGAAATCCCCGGCGTAGATGTCCTCATCATGGTCGTGAGCGTGGCCATGGTCGTGGCTGTGATCACCGCTGTGGTCGCTGGGCGCTGCCTCGTTGGCGGCGCAGCGCGTCACGCCCTCGGCCAGCCCACGCAGCAGCTGCGGATAGAGGTCGGCCCCGAGCGGCAGGTCGACCCCCAGGGGGTCGATGACGATCGAGGTCTCGACGCCGGTGCCCTCGAACACGCTCTCGATCAGCGCCGGGTTGAACTGCGGCTCGCGGAACACGCATTGAATGCTCAGCTCGGCGACGCGTTCCCGGATCTCGCGGATGCGTGCCGGGCTCGGTTCCGAGGCATCGCCCAGGGAGATCGCTCCGGCCGCCGGCACGTCGAAGCGGTTCTCGAAGTACTGGTAGGCATCGTGGAAGACGATGAAACGCGTTCCGCGGGCATCCGCCAGGCGCGCCTCCAGTTCCTCGACCAGGGCCGCCAGCTCGGCCTGTCCCTCGGCCGCATTCCGGCGATAGACGTCGGCGTTGTCGGGATCGAGGTCGGCCAGCGACTCGGCGATGGCCTCGAGCCAGGCCTGGGCATTCACCGGATCGAGCCAGCCATGGGGGTCCCCGCCGGCATGGGCATGATCGTGCCCGTGGTCGTCGTGGTCGCCGTGGCCGTGGCCATCGTGCCCATGGTCGTGAGCCTCGAACGTGGCGCCTTGGCGGTACGCTAGGCGACGAGTGTCCGGCGTCTGCATCAGCTCCACCTTCAGCGCCTCGTCGGCCAACGAGTCTTGCGCCCGAGCCAGCCAGGGCGTCAGGTCGTCGCTGATCCAGAAGACGACATCGGCACTCGCCAGCGCCTCGGCCTCCGAGGGCCGCATGGAGTAGCCGTGCGGGGAGGCGCCCGGCTGGATCACCAGGTCCGGCGAGCCCAGTTCCCCCATCACCCGGTCGACCAGCGAGTGGACCGGGGGGATGTCCACGGCCACATCGGGCACCTCGGCGGCCGCGACCGCGGGCGCCAGCAGCCAGGGCAGGCAAAGGGGACGTAGCGGCTTGTTCATCATCATTGCTCTCCAGGGGTTGTGCAGCCCATTAGCGGGGCAATTGCGGAATGAAATGTTATATTATAACATTTGCGGCCGCATCAACTTCGCCCGGCCTCAATGACGTCGAACACCGGGACGACCATACCGGAGGGGCATCATGCCGCTGCTATCGATCGACGACCTTCACGTCGCCCTCGGCGGGCGCACCGTTCTCGAGGGCATCGAGCTGCATCTCGACCGCGGCGAAATCGTCACCCTGGTCGGTCCCAACGGCTCCGGCAAGTCGACCCTGCTGCGCGCCATCATCGGTGCCGTGCGGCCCGCCGGCGGCCGGCTCGTGCGCCAGCCGGGCCTCACCATCGGCTACGTGCCCCAGCGGCTGGCCATCGACCCCACCCTGCCGATGACGGTCACCCGCTTCCTGAATCTGCCGCGTCGCCACCCGGTTCAGACGTTGCGCCAGGCCCTGGAGCGGGCCGGTGTTCCCGGGCTGGGCCGACAGCAGGTGACGGCCCTCTCCGGCGGGCAGTTCCAGCGCATCCTGCTCGCTCGTGCCCTGCTGGAGCAGCCCGACCTGCTGCTGCTCGACGAGGCCACCCAGGGCCTCGACCACCGCGGCACGGCCGACTTCTATCGCCAGATCGCAAACGTGCGACGCGAACTGGGCTGCGCGGTGCTGATGGTCAGCCATGAGCTGCACGTAGTGATGCGCGCCTCGGACCGCGTGGTGTGCCTGAACCGCCATGTCTGCTGCCAGGGCACGCCCGAGCGGGTGCTGGCGTCGCCGGCCTATCGGGCGCTGTTCGGCCCCGATACCGTGGATGCCCTGGCGTTCTATCGCCATGCCCACGATCACGCCCATCACGACCACCCTGCCGGCACGCCCGCGCCGGCGCCGACCGCCACCGCTCCCCTGGAGGCCAGCCGCTGATGCTCGACGACTTCCTGGTGCGCGCCGCCCTGGCCGGCCTCGGCGTGGCGCTTGCCGCCGCGCCGCTGGGCTGCTTCGTGGTGTGGCGACGCATGGCCTACTTCGGCGATGCCACCGCCCATGCCGCCATCCTCGGCGTGGCGCTGTCGCTGCTGCTCTCCACCTCCATCTTCGCCGGCGTGCTGGTGGTGTCGCTGATGATGGCCACCCTGGTCTCGCTGCTCAGCGGGCGGGGCTACGCCATGGATACCCTGCTCGGCGTCATGGCGCACTCGGCGCTGGCATTCGGGTTGGTGGCCGTGTCCTTCCTCTCCGGGGTGCGCATCGACCTGATGGCCTACCTGTTCGGCGACATCCTGGCCGTCGGCAAGGGCGACCTGGCGCTCATCGGGGGCGGGGCGCTGCTGGTGGTATGCCTGGTCGGATGGCGCTGGTCGGCGCTGCTCACCGCCACTTTGGACGGCGACCTCGCCCGGGCCAGCGGCATCGACCCCGGGCGCGAGCAGCTGGTGCTGACGCTCTCCCTGGCGGTGGTCGTCGCCGTGGCGCTGAAGGTGGTGGGGGTGCTGCTGATCGCCGCCCTGCTGATCATTCCTGCCGCCGCGGCCCGGCCCTTCTGCCGCACCCCGGAAATCATGGCGCTGCTGGCCGCGGTGATCGGGGCCGCCTCGACCACCGGCGGCCTGCAGGCCGCCTACTGGCTCGACACCCCCACCGGCCCCACCATCGTCAGCCTGGCCGCGATCCTGTTTGCCCTGTCGAGCCTGGCCGGCCAGCTCAAGCGCCGGATGTCGCGCGCCGAGCCGTCTTCCGCCGCGCCCCCCTTGAGCGCGGCGGGAACAGAGCAACCTACCCCAGGTCGTTGCCGAGCGCCTTGAGCTGCTCGGGGCTCAGGGCCAGGTCGTCGTTACGGTTGACGCCGATACCCTGCTCGATGATGCCCCGGGCGATCTCCTGCGCCTCCTCCAGAGAGTGCATCTGGTAGGTGCCGCACTGATGCTCGTTGAGCTCCGGAATCTCCTCCATGCGCTGGACGTTCAGCACATCGTGCATGGCGGCCTCCCAGGCGGCGGCGACGCTCTGCTCGCTCGGGCTGCCCAGCAGGCTCATGTAGAAGCCGGTGCGACAGCCCATGGGGGAGATATCGATGATCTCGACGCCGTCGCCGTTCAGGTGCTGGCGCATGAAGCCGGCAAACAGGTGCTCGAGAGTATGAACGCCCTTTTCGCCCATCATGTCCTCGTTGGGCTTGTTGAAGCGCAGGTCGAAGACGGTGATGGTGTCGCCCGAGGGGGAGCGCATGGTCTTGGCGACGCGCACCGCGGGGGCGCTCATGATGGTGTGGTCCACGGTAAAGCTGTCGAGTAGCGGCATGTCGGCTCCTGCAGATGAATGGGGAAAGGGCGCGGCAACACGGGCCGCCCCGCTGCGAGCATGGTATCTCGCCGCGCCGTCGGTTCGCCAACGCCAGGCGCTTGATGAACGCCCGGTGGGGATTCACCTATTAACCTGGCAATCAAATAGATCATCCTGATCTCTTTGATTGTCGCCCGCGCCATACTGGCGCAGAGGCGTGGATCTGCTGGTGTGGCGCGGGCTCGCGCCGGCCTGACCGCCGGCGGCGACACATCCCTGTGCCGCGATTAACCCGACATAAAACCTTGCCGGGTTAATAACGTGGACTCGTGCTCCCTGGCGTTGGGGGCAGGTCCGTCAGGGGCTCGGCGGCGCGGTGATGACCTCCACCGTATCGTCGCGGATGGCGTTGTAGAAGCAGTTGGGTCGTCCCGTATGGCAGGCCGGCCCCTGCTGGTCGACCCGCAGCAGCACGGCATCGCCGTCGCAATCCAGCCTGGCCTCGATGAGTCGCTGCCGATGGCCCGAGCTCTCGCCCTTGCGCCACAGGGCCTGCCGGGAGCGCGACCAGTAACAGACTCGCCCGGTGTCCAGGGTCTCCCGCAGCGCCTGGCGATTCATCCAGGCGAGCATCAGCACCTCGCCGCTGTCGTGCTGCTGGGCGATGGCGGTGATCAGGCCGTCGGCGTTCCAGGGGATGGCCTCGAGCACCGTCGCGAGCGGCCGGCGTTCGCCGCGCTCGGCATTTTCCAGCTGCATCCAGATGTCCATCAGCCCTCCTGCCAGTTCCACTGGCTGCGCGCCACGGCGTCATGGGCATGCAGGCTCTCGGCGTGGACCACCCGCAGGGAGAAGCCCTCGATCCCGGGCTGATCGCGCAGGGCGCGATCCAGCCGGCGGGCGGCGTCCTCGCAGAACATCAGGTTCTGGCCGTTGGCCAGGGCGAAGGCCTGCTCGTCGACCCGCTTGACCGCGGTCTGCAGGGCGGTGCCCAGGGCCGTCTCCACCCGGTCGACGACCTCGACCAGGGGCAGGGTCTCGGCCTCGGGCGCCAGGCGCAGCGCCAGATGCGCCTGGCTGCGCTGGCTGTGCGGCGTGGCGACGATGCCCTGCTCGCCGCCCAGCCAGTCGCGCATGGCCCGGGAATCGACGGTGTCTTGCTCGGCGAAATCGCGGTCGAAGCGCTCCTGGATGAGCTGGCGGGCCAGGGCCGCGGAACAGGGACAGGTCGAGGAGTAGCCGATGGACAGCTCCAGCCGCGCCTCGAAGCCCGCGGGGGTGAGGCGGCTACGGATGGCCATCGGATAGGCCTTCCAGCCCGCCAGGGGGCTGATCAGGGCGGGCCGGCGCAGCAGGGCCTCGCCCTGCAGATCGAGGAAGGCGCCCTGCGAGAGCCCGTGGTGACTGTCCAGGAAATGCGCCAGCACCTCCCGCAGCCGCGCCGGGGTCAGGTCCTGGTCGGCCAGCCGCTCGAGGGCCAGGTAGAGCCGCGACATGTGGATGCCCCGCGCCTCGGGATCGTCCAGGCTGACGCCCGCGTCGGCCTTTCCGGCCATGGGCTGCCCCGCCAGCCGCAGCGGCAGGTCGATGCCTTCCATGCCGACCCAGGCCAGGCGCGGGACACTGCCGGCGGCCTCGCTCACGATATCGACCAGCCTGTCTTCGTTCATCGCTCGATCACCTCGTCCGGAAGGTAAGGGACGCAGCGGATGGCGCTCCCTCGCAAGGTGCGTTACGTTATAACATCTCAATTCTGCACGCCACCCTCGGGTGGCGCATCGGGAGACCACGACCATGCCGATCACCGCCGGTTCCTCGGCCGACCGCCCTGCCCCCGAGCCCCTGCCGCATTGGGTGGCAGGCGGCGATATCGAGGTGCTGCCGCGCATCTTCGAGGACGCCATCACCCTCGCCGTGCTGCGCCGCCCCCTGTCCCACGACCTGCTGGCCGGGGCCCTGGCGCAGGCAAGGGCCGAGCGCCCGCTGGCCTTCAGCTGGCGCGGTGCGCCGGGCGACGACCTGCGCACCGCCCTGCTGGAAACCCTGCACTGCCCCGGGGCGTCCGGCCCCCTGGTGGAGGACGTCGTGACCCTGGCCGAGGCCATGGCTTGCCTGTTCGACACCGACGAGGTGGGCCTGCGGTTGCGTCGACTGGACGCGCCCATGTGCCCGCGCTTCCATTGCGACAACCTGCCGGTGCGACTGGTGACGACCTACCTGGGGCCGGGCAGCGAGTGGCTGCCCGAGGAGGCGGTGAATCGCGCCGGGCTGGGGGCGCCGACGCCCGGCAAGCCGGACATCGTGCGCGAGGAAGGCGCCATCCGCCGGCTGGAGGCCGGCGACGTGGCCCTGCTCAAGGGCAGCGGCTGGGTGGGCAACGAGGCCCGGGGGCTGGTGCATCGCAGCCCGGCGGTGGGGGCCGGCCAGCAGCGGCTGCTGCTGACCCTCGACCCCGCCTGAGGCCGGACGGCAGGCCTACTCGAACATCCAGTGCGCCACCAGGCGCACCACCCGGGGCATGACCACATAGACCACCAGGGCCACCACGGTGGCGGCGATGAGGCCGTGGCGCAGGCCCCAGGTGTCGAGCAGCGGGAAGAGGGAGAAGAGCGGCTGCCAGAGCAGCGGCACCAGCAAGGTGAGCGGCCAGATGACCGCCGTGGTGACCAGCCATTGCTTCCAGCGCACGGGCTGCTTGCTGGTGGCGGTCGGCGGCGTGAACCAGTAGTCGATGCCGGAGAGGATCTCGACCGCCTCGTCCTGCTCAAGGGCGTCGCGGATGTCGTCCATCAGTTCGCGGCGGTCGTCGGAGGAACGCCAGCGCTCCGCGTCGGCCTCGGAGGCGAAGCGCACCGCGATCTCGTAGTCCTGGCCGCCCGCCTGGGGCCTCAGGATATGCACGCCCTGGTGGCCGGCGTAGCGGCCGGCGGCCTCGATGATCTGGCGCAACCAGGTCTCGTAGCGATCCCGGGCCTCGGGGCGGACCCGGTGATGGATGCGGATGGTCACGCCCCCCTCTTGCGAGTGGCGTGACGCGGCTTGGGGCTGGGTCATGTGCTGTCCTTTGCCTTAGGGGTCCCGGGAGTATCGCTATGCCTGCCAGGGCAGCGGCGGCGGCGTCAGGGGCTCGCCGTCGTAGTCGGGAATGCGGCCGAAGCGCTCGCTGCCGGCCTCCCAGTCGCGCTGGGCCTCGGCGATCTCGGCCTTGCTGTGGCCGACGAAGTTCCACCAGATGAGGATCTCCTCGTCCAGCGGCTCGCCGCCGACCAGGATGACCCGGGCGCCTGCCGGCAGGCTCAGGGTGACGCTCTCGCGCCCACGACCCAGGTAGGCCAGCTCGTTGGGCGGGAAGGTCTCGCCCTCGATGTCCAGCTCGCCCTCCAGGGGCAGCAGGCCGTACTCGAAGTCCTCGCGCAGCGCCAGCTCGACGGTGCTCGCTTCCCGGGCGACGAGCTCCAGGCCCACCAGCGGCGAGAAGGCCAGGGTCGGTGCCCGGCGACCGGCGAACTCGCCGATGAGCAGCGTGAAGGCGACGTCCTGTTCTTCCCATGACGGCAGGTCGGGGTAGTGGTCGAAGCGCGGGTCGGTGCGCCGATCGGCCTCGGGCAGGGCGATCCACAGCTGGGCGGCATGCAGGTGGCGCTCGCCGGGCACCGACTCCTCGGTGTGGCTGATGCCGCGGCCAGCGGTCATCAGGTTGACCTGGCCGGGACGGATCACCTGCTCGTTGCCCAGGCTGTCGCGGTGCAGCACCTCGCCGGCGATCATCCAGGTGAAGGTCTGCAGGCCGATGTGCGGGTGGGGGCCCACGCGCAGGCCGCGGGAGTCGCCCTTGAAGACGGCCGGCCCGGCATGGTCGAGGAAGCACCAGGCGCCCACCAGGCGGCGGTGGCGGGAGGGCAGCACCCGGTTGACGGGGATGCCGCCGACATCGGCGGTGCGCGGCGCCACGTGCTGGACCTGGCGCTTGCCCTCGACGACCGGGCAGTCCCGGGACGAGGCCAGGTCGCGATCATCGACGAGAGTACTCATGGGCTCACTCCTTGCGAATCGTGTCGGACAGGGGCTCGGCCCCGGGGCATTGCCTGTCACCTGACATTCCCCGGGGCCGGGCCGATCGCGCCTAGCCTTGAGCTTGCTGGCTATAGCTCTGCATCAGGTTGGCGTAGGCGGGCAGGTGGCCGGCCAGCAGGCCGCCGAAGCCCTCGATGTCGTTGCGCCAGTCACGGTGCAGTTCGCAGCCGACGCCGAACCAGGTCATCAGCTGGGCGCCGGCCTGGGACATGCGATCCCAGGCGGCGTCCCGGGTGGTCTGGTTGAAGGTGCCGGAGGCGTCGGTGACCACGAAGACCTCATAGCCTTCCTCCAGGGCAGACAGCACCGGGAAGGCCACGCAGACCTCGGTGACCACGCCGGCGATCAGCAGCTGCTTCTTGCCGGTGGCCTTGACGGCGGCGACGAAGTCCTCGTTGTCCCAGGCGTTGATCTGGCCCGGACGGGCGAAGTACGGCGCCTGGGGGAAGGTCTCCTTGAGCTCCGGCACGATGGGCCCGTTGGGTCCGGTCTCGAAGCTGGTGGTGAGGATGGTGGGGATGTCGAAGAACTTGGCGATGTCCGCCAGCGCCAGGACATTGTTCTTGAAGTCGTCCGGGCTGTAGTCGCGCACCAGGGACAGCAGGCCGGCCTGATGGTCGACCATCAGCAGGGCCACGTCGTCCTTGTCCAGGCGGTTGTAAGTGAAGGACATGATCGCTCTCCTATTGCATCAGGGAAAAACCCGGCGGCCGTGCCGCCGGGGACAAACGCCAGCGGATTCCCCCCGCTAGCCGTTCAGGGCACCGTACTTCCCGCGCTGGAAGTCGGCGAAGGCTTGGTGGATCTCCTCCACGCTGTTCATCACGAAGGGCCCGTGGCCGACGACCGGCTCCTCGATGGGCTCGCCGCTGAGCAGCAGCAGCTTGGCATCGTTGTTGGCCTCCAGGTACAGCTCCTCGCCACGACGCTCGAAGCTCACCACGGCCTCGTCACGCACCACGGTGTCGCCGTTGACCTGGACGGTGCCCTCCAGCACCACCAGCAGGGTGTTGTGGTCCTCCGGCACCGGCAGGGTGGCATGCCGCCCCGCGGCCAGCCGCAGGTCCCACATGTTGATCGGCGTGAAGGTACTGGCCGGGCCCTCATGTCCAAGATAGCTGCCCGCCACCACGCGTACCCGGCCGGCCTCGTCGTCCAGCGGCACGCTGGGAATGTCGGCGTCGAGCAGCGTCTGGTAGGCTGCCGGGGTGTCCTTGTCCCGGGCCGGCAGGTTGACCCACAGCTGCACCATCTCCAGCCGGCCGCCACGCTCGGTGAAGGCCCGGGAATGGAACTCCTCGTGGACGATGCCGGCACCGGCGGTCATCCACTGCACGTCCCCCTCGCCGATCTTGCCGCCGCTGCCGGTGGAATCGCGGTGCTCCAGTTCCCCTTCGTAGACCAGGGTCACCGTCTCGAAACCGCGGTGGGGGTGCTGCCCCACGCCGCGAGGCCGCCTGGCCGGCTTGAAGGTGTGGGGGCCGGCATGGTCCAGCATCAGGAAGGGGCTGATGTGCTCGGCGCCCATGCGGTCATAGGTGAACAGGGAACGCACGGGGAAGCCGTCGCCGACCCAGTGGCCGTGGGGGGCGCCGTATACCGCTTGGATCTTCTTCATCGTCGGGCTCCAGAGTGTGGTGAGGAGGCATGTGGCCTCGATGACAAGAAGCCTATTAAATGAACGATGAACCCACTAGACGGCACATACGGCACTGACCGTTGCAATAATAGGACAATCGAATGCAGGACCTCAACGACCTCTTTTACTTCGTGCAGGTCGTGGATCACGGGGGGTTCGCGCCCGCCGGTCGCGCCCTGGGCATCCCCAAATCGAAGCTGAGCCGGCGCATCGCCCAGCTGGAGGAGCGCCTGGAGACCCGGCTGGTGAATCGCTCGACGCGCCATTTCTCGGTGACCGACCTCGGCCAGGCCTACTATCGGCATTGCGTGGCGATGCTGGTGGAGGCCGAGGCGGCGGACGAGCTGATCCTGCGCAATCGCGCCGAGCCCCGGGGCATGGTGCGGCTGAGCTGCTCGCCGAGCGTGCTGCATTACCTGATCACCCCGCTGCTGGTCCGCTTCATGACGGAGTTCCCCAAGGTCGATGTCCAGGTGGAGGCCACCAGCCGGCGGGTGGACGTGGTCAAGGAGGGCTTCGACCTGGCCCTTCGCGTGCGCTTTCCGCCGCTGGAGGACAGCGACCTGACCATGAAGGTGCTCGCCCAGAGTCCCCAGCGGCTGATGGCCGCCCCCGCGCTGTTCGAGCGCCATCCGCGGCCGAGCGTGCCTGCCGACCTGCCCCGCCTGCCGAGCCTGGACTTCGAACAGCACGCGGGGCAACACTGCTGGGACCTGGTCGGGCCGGACGGCGCGACCGCCCGAATCCAGCATCGGCCGCGCCTGGTCACCGACAGCGCCGAGACGCTGCACGAGGCGGCCCTGGCCGGGATGGGCGTGGTCAAGCTGGCGCTGCTGGTCGGCGGGTGCGATCTGGCCGCCGGGCGGCTCATCGACGTGCTACCGGGCTGGGCGCCGCGGGGCGGCATCCTGCATGCGGTCTTCCCCTCGCGGCGCGGGCTGCTGCCGTCGGTGAGGGCCCTGCTGGACTTCCTCGACGCCAATATCGCGGCGGAGGACGTGGCGAATCGATTCCCCGAGCTGAACGATGAGCGGCAGGGCCGAGCGCGCTGACCCGAACGTCATCGGCTCAGTGAAAGGAACGAATGTGCGCGGCCAGTTCGGCCAGCGCGGCATCGTCGGCGCGGCGGTAGTCGTGGGAGGAGAGATACCCCTCGTAGCGGTCGAAGTACTTGTCGACCCGGGACTCCACGGGCTGGAACGCCGAATCGCTGCCGGTGCCGTGCATGGGGAACAGCTTGGCGTGGAGGTGATCGACGCCGTAGCCCTCGAAGAACATGCCGGTGCGGGCGACGCCCTCGAGGGAGGCATCCAGCAGGCGCGCCACCCGCTTGGTGGCGAGCACCAGCCCGGTCAGCACCGCGTCGGGCTGGTCGAAGGCGTAGCTGGCATGGTGGGCCTTGGGGATGACCACCGAGAACCCCGGCGTATTGGGTAAGATGGACAGGAACGCCAGGTGCGCCTCGTCCTCCCAGATGACATGGCTCGGCACCCGGCCGGCGACGATCTCACAGAAGATACAGCTCACGCGCGACTCCTCCCTGTCGGTTCCGGCGCCGGAGAGGACGCCGACCACGGCGGGTTCCTCGGCGTCGGCGGCGTGCTATTCTCCCGGCTCATCCAGAGCCTACCCCATCCATGAAGGAGAGTCCCATGACCCAGGCCACCGCCCGCCATATCCTGGTCGGCAGCGAAGAACAGTGTCAGGCCCTCAAGGCCGAGATCGAGAACGGCCGCGACTTCGCCGAGGTCGCCCGCGAGCACTCCCAGTGCCCCTCCGGCCAGCAGGGCGGCGAGCTGGGCAGCTTCGGCCCCGGCCAGATGGTGCCCGAGTTCGACAAGGTCGTGTTCTCCGGCGAGCTGAACAAGGTGCACGGCCCGGTGAAGACCCAGTTCGGCTATCACCTGCTGGAGATCACCAGCCGCGGCTGATCCTCCCCGCCGTCGAACCGCGAAAGCCGCGCGTGGGCCACCACCGCGGCTTTCTTGCATGGCGGCGGTGTGTCAGGGGCGGCATCGCGCTAGGATGGGGGAGGCCCCTCTCTATCAGGAGATGCCGATACATTCCGCCACCGCCCCGTACCGCTCGCCTGCCGAGGCCGGGCGGGGAAGCTGCGAGGAGACCGCGAGTGTGAGCGAGGACAGCGTGATTCGCGTGGAGGGCCTGTCGAAGACCTACGACAGCGGCTTCCAGGCGCTCAGGGACGTGAACCTGGAGATCCGCCGCGGCGAGATCTTCGCCCTGCTCGGCCCCAACGGCGCCGGCAAGACCACCCTGATCAGCGTGATCTGCGGGCTGGTCAACGCCAGCGCCGGCCGCGTCCTGGTCGCCGGCCACGACAACGTCCACGACTATCGCCGGGCCCGTGAACTCATCGGCCTGGTGCCCCAGGAGCTGACCAGCGAAGCCTTCTCCACGGTCTGGGACACGGTGAGCTTCAGCCGCGGCCTGTTCGGCAGGCCCCGGGATCCCGCCCACATCGAGCGGGTACTGAAGTCGCTGTCGCTGTGGGACAAGCGCCGCAACCGCCTGATCACCCTGTCCGGCGGCATGAAGCGCCGGGTGCTGATCGCCAAGGCGCTGGCCCACGAGCCGCAGGTGCTGTTCCTCGACGAGCCCACCGCCGGGGTCGACGTGGAGCTGCGCCGCGACATGTGGGAGGTGGTGCGGGGCCTGCGCGAGCGCGGCGTGACCATCATCCTGACCACCCACTACATCGAGGAGGCCGAGGAGATGGCCGACCGCATCGGCGTGATCCGCGCCGGCGAGCTGGTGCTGGTGGAAGGCAAGCGCGAGCTGATGCGCCAGCTCGGCCGCAAGGAGCTGACCCTGCAGCTGCGCGAGCCGCTGGACCGCCTGCCCTCGGGCTTGAACGGCCATCGCCTGAGCCTGGCCGAGGACGGCCATGCGCTGATCTACACCTACGACGGCCGCCGCGACGGCGGCGACGACCAGGCCGGCATCGCCGAGCTGCTCGCCGACCTGGACGCCGCCGGCATCCGCTTCAAGGACCTCCACACCCGACAGAGCTCGCTGGAGGAGATCTTCGTCCGCCTGGTCCGGGAGGAAGCATGAACCTGCAGTCCGTGAAGACCATCTACGCCGCCGAGATGGCCCGCAGCCTGCGCACCGTGCTGCAGAGCATCGTCTCGCCGGTGATCTCCACCTCGCTGTACTTCGTGGTGTTCGGCGCGGCCATCGGCACCCGCATCAGCGAGGTGGAGGGCGTCAGCTACGGCGCCTTCATCGTGCCCGGCCTGATCATGCTGATGCTGCTCACCCAGAGCGTGTCCAACGCCTCCTTCGGCATCTTCTTCCCGCGCTTCTCGGGCTCGATCTACGAGATCCTCTCGGCGCCGATCTCCTACTTCGAGGTGGTGCTCGGCTTCGTCGGCGCCGCGGCCACCAAGTCGGTGATCCTGGGGCTGATCGTGCTGGGCACGGCCAGCCTCTTCGTGCCCTTCTCCATCGCCCACCCGCTGGTGATGCTGCTGTTCCTGGTGCTCACCGCCCTGACCTTCAGCCTGCTGGGCTTCATCATCGGCATCTGGGCCGACGGCTTCGAGAAGCTACAGCTGGTGCCGCTGCTGGTGATCACCCCGCTGACCTTCCTCGGCGGCACCTTCTACTCCATCGACATGCTGCCGCCGCTCTGGCAGGCGGTGACGCTCGCCAACCCGGTGGTCTACCTGGTCAGCGGCTTCCGCTGGAGCTTCTATGGCATGGGCGACGTCAGCATCTGGGCGAGCCTGGTGATGATCGGGCTCTTCCTGGGCGTGGCGCTCGCCGTGGTGAGCTGGATCTTCCGCACCGGCTATCGGCTCAAACCTTGATGTGGGGCAAGTCGGGAAGGGCAAGCCCCGGCTAGGCTGGCGGCATGCCGCCGCGAGAGGACGCGACCATGCCGACCCGCATCCTGATCCTGCAGGGCCATCCCGATGGCCGGACCGACCACCTCTGCCATGCCCTGGCCGCGCACTATCGGCGGGGCGCCGAGGACGCCGGCCACAGGGTGGAGGTCCTCGATATCGCCTCCCTGGACGTGCCGCTGCTGCGCAGCCAGCGCGACTGGCAGGAGGGGGCGCCTCCCGAAGCCCTGGCCCGGGCGCAGCGGGCCATCGCCGCCTGCGATCACCTGGTGCTGGTGTTCCCGCTGTGGCTCGGCGACATGCCGGCGCTGGTCAAGGCCTTCCTCGAGCAGGTGCTGCGCCCGGGCTTCGCCTTCGCGTACGTCGAGGGCAATCCCCTGGGGCGCAAGGGCCTCGCGGGGCGCTCGGCCCGGGTGATCGTCACCATGGGCATGCCGGCGGCCGTCTACCGCCACCTCTACCGGGCTCACAGCGTCAAGTCGCTGGAGCGTAACATCCTCGGCTTCGTGGGCTTCGCGCCGGTGCGCGAGACCCTGATCGGCTCGGTGGAAGGCCTCGACGGGGCCGCCCGGGACAGGTGGTTCGCGCGCCTGGCGCGGCTCGGCGCCGCCGCCCGATGACGCCGCCTTCCTCGCTATCGGAACCCCGGGGCGACGGGTATCATCGCCCCTCGAGCGTTCACCGAGGGAGGCCCCATGCCGATTCTGCACAGCATCATTCATCGCCTCGACAAGCCCGACGGCGAGACGCCGGCACGCCTGGTCCCGTCGCGGGAGGCCCTGCCCCCGTCCGGGGCCCTGGACGACCTTCTGGCCGGCCTCAACGATGCCTACCATGGCAAGACCAAGACCTGGGGACGCTTCGGCGAGGACGCGGACGCCGCCTTCCCCGAGGCCCTGGCCCGCTACCTGGACGACGCCCTCGATTTCGCCACCCTGACCCGGGAGCTCGCCGAGCGGCTTGTCCCGCTGGTCGATGACCACCTGCCCCTGGGCGGGCACCTGCTGATGGTCGACCATCGCCAGGGGGAGGCGCGCTACCTGATCCTGGCGCTGCTGCATCACCGCCAGGGCTTCGGCATCGGCGACGACCTCAGCGTGGTGCCGAGCCGCCAGCTCAACCTGGCCCAGATGCCGCTGGCCGCCCGGCTCGACATCGGCCAGTGGCAGGGCGGCAGCCCCTCCCACCCCTACCTGTCCTGGACCCGGGATCGCGGCGGCAAGAAGCTCGCCGAGGCCTTCGCCGAGGTGCTCGGCGCCCGGGAGCAGGTGGATGCCCCCCAGGAGACGCGCACCCTGCTCAAGGCGTTCAGCGACTACGTGGAAGCGGAGGACCTGCCCGAGGAGGCCAGCCGCGAGAAGACCGAGACGCTGATCGACTACGCCAGCGACCAGGCCAGCCGCGGCGAGCCGATCACCCTGGAGGAGCTCTCCGAGCTGGTCGACGAGCAGCAGCCCAGGGCCTTCTACGAGCACATTCGCAACAGCGACTACGGCCTGGCCCCGGAGATCCCCCCGGACAAGCGCACCCTCAACCAGTTCAAGCGCTTCACCGGACGCGCCGGAGGCGTCTCCATCAGCTTCGACTCCCACCTGCTGGGCGCCGCGGTGGAATACGACGCGGACCAGGATCGGCTGATCATCAAGAAGGTGCCCAGGGCGCTGCGCGACCAGCTCACCGGCGGTCGGGACTGATCGGGCCGGACGCCCCGAGGGAGCGCCACGATGCCGTGCGTCATCCGCTCCCCGCCGGGTCGGCGATCTCGTAAAATGCTCGTCTCATACCCCGGTAACAGGTTTTCCCTCTCGCCATGCGCCGGCCGCGAGGCTAGCTTGTTCAGGTAGCAGGGAGGGCAGAGCCGTGACAGCGACGCGACACGCCTTGACCCCTTGGGGCGGCGAATTCAGGGACGCAGGACTCGAGGCGGGGTTCCGCGACGCCATCCGCGACGATGCCGCGGATCTGCTGCGCACGGCGATGCTGGTGGCGGCCGCGCTCTTCGTGCTGCTGGGCATCGCCGACCTCGCCCTGCTGGGCGCGACGCCGTCCTTCATGATGCTGCTGGGGCTGCGCCTGCTGGTGGCCGCGGCCTGCCTGCTCACCTGGTGGACGATCCGCCGCCGGCCCGGGTGCGTCTTCGCCTTCTCGCCCCTGAATCCGGTGATCTGGCTGGGCTGCACGGTCATCATCCTGATGGTCCCGCTGCGGCCCGACACCAGCGGCCTGCATGCCCCGGCCGCGGCGGTCACGGTGATGGCCCTCTACCTCTTCGTGCCCAACCGCATCCCCTGGATGATCGCCGCCAACCTCTATCTCACCCTCGGCTTCCTGGCCGCCCTCGCTCTCTGGGCCCGGGTGCCGGGCAGCGTGATCCTGTCCCAGCTAGTGATCCTGGGCTTCGTCAACCTGGTGGGCCTGCTGACCGCCCGACGCCTGGCGCGCCTGCAGCGCCAGCAGTATGCCTCGCTGCTCGACGAGCGCGCCTTCAATCGCCAGCTCCAGGCCGAGATTCGCGAACGCCGACGCCTCGAGCAGCGGCTGCGCCACCTGGCCGGCACCGATGAACTGACCGGCCTGGACAACCGGCGGCGCTTCTTCGAGCGGGCCGACCGGGCCCTGCGGCGCTCGCGACGCAGCGGCGGGCCCCTGACCCTGTGCATGATCGACCTGGATCACTTCAAGCGGCTCAACGACCGCCACGGCCACGACGCCGGCGACAGCATCCTGGCCCTGGTCGCCCAGCGCTGTCGGGACCATCTCCGCGAGATCGACATCATCGGCCGCTTCGGCGGTGAGGAGTTCGTGCTCGCCCTGCCCGACACCGACCTCGACCAGGCCCGCGAGATCGCCGAACGCCTGCGCGGGTGCATCGCGGGGCTGCCCCACCCGGCCCGCCGGGACGGCGAGCGCCTGACCGCCACCCTGGGCCTCGCCCGGGTCCGCCCGGGCGAGGAGACCCTGGCCCCGGCCCTCAAGCGAGCCGATACCGCCCTCTACCGGGGCAAGGCCGACGGCCGCAACCGGGTGACCATCGACGCCGAGGCAACCGCGGCCGACTCGGAGGCCCCGGCGGCGCCGCGCGACGACGCCGGCCCGGCCATCCCCCAGGCCCCCGGGCCGGCGGAAGCGCTGCCCGCCGGCGGGCCGCTAGGCGATCCGCCCTGACCGCCTCTGGACCACGGGCCACCGCCCCGCCGGGGCCCGCCTCGGCTCAGCCGCGCTCGGTCAGCGCCAGGCGCGTGCCCAGGCCGACGAACAGCGCCCCCAGCCCCCGCTCCATCCAGCCGCCCAGGCGGCCATGGCCGCGCAGCCTCCCCGCCAGGCGAGCGCCGGCCAGCACCATGGGCGGCTCGATCACGGCGGCCACGGCGATGATCAGCAGGCCGTGCACCGCCAGCTGCAGGCTCGCCGGACCGGCCCCGGGCACCACGAACTGCGGCAGGAAGGCGAGGAAGAAGACCGCCACCTTGGGGTTGAGCAACGAGATCAGCACGCCCTGGCGGAAGAGCGAACGCGCCCGCGGATCGGGCGCCGGCGGCGCCGCCGGGTCGGCCTCCCGGCGCGCCAGCAGCGTCCGCAGCCCCAGCCAGACCAGGTAGGCGGCCCCGAGCCACTTGACCACCGAGAAGGCCAGCGCCGAGGTGGCCAGGATCGCCGAGAGCCCCAGCGCCGCCATCGCCACGTGCAGCCCGGTGCCGCTCCATGCGCCGAGCATGGCGGCGATCCCGGCGCGCCGGCCGTGCCGGGCGGCCTGGCCGAGGATGAAGGCCATGTCGGGCCCCGGCGAGAGGTTCAGCAGCAGCGCCGCCGAGAGGAAGGCCATCCAGTGGGCCGGGGCATAGTCCAGCATCGACGCGTCTCCTTGGGGGATCGAAGGATCGACGCTAGCCAGCCTCGGCCGCCATGTCCAGGCCGCCGTCCCGAGGGACACGGCATAAAAAAGGCCTCTTCGCACCTTGGCGTGAATACCATTGTGGGGGCACTCGGTTCGGCGCTTCAGAGCCCCTCAAGGCCGGGCGGGCAACATAGAATCTCCCGCGAAGCGCCCTATCAGCGGGACAGAGCCATCGCGCAGGTCATCGTGGGAGCCCAATTCATTGGGCGAAAGGCGCCGATAGGCGCCCGGGGGAGATCCTACCGCGGTGCCTCTATCGCCGCCGCTGCGCGGCGGATCGCGATCTGAAGATCGCTCCCACGAAGAGCACACCCACCATGCCAGGCTGAACCGTGCAGCGACTTCACGCTGATTTGCGAAGAACCTAAAAAAGGCCTCCCCGAAGGGAGGCCAGTTGGAGCACGCCAGCTCACTCGTCGCGCCGATGCACCGGGCATCCGGGCGCCGACGTCCTGACATGAGCACAATACGCGCCAACTCAGAAAAACGGTCAATAAAACCAGACAGTTGAAGACGCGCACCTGTCTTGCGCCTGCCTCCGGCACCGGCGGCAGCGCGGACGCATGCACCCTCGACCGGCGTCGCCGGGGCGGGATGCACCGGCAGGGCGCGGGCCGACCACTTGATGGAAATCCTTTCCATGACGCATTCTGGAGCTTTTCCCCTCGGAGACCCTCCCATGACGCAACCCCGCCTCGGCTTCATCGGCATCGGCCTGATGGGCGATCCCATGACCCGTCGCCTGCTCGACGCCGGCTTCGACGTGACCGTCTGGAACCGTTCCCCCGACAAGGCCGCCGGGGTGACCGATGCCGGCGCCCGGCTGGCCGGCACCCTCGCCGAACTGGTCGACGGCGTGGACATCATCCTGCTGTGCCTGGCCAACACCGCGGTGGTCGAATCGGTGGTGTTCGGCGACGACGGCGTGGCCGCCCGGGCCCGGGCCGGCCAGCGCCTGGTGGACTTCTCGAGCAGCGACCCCGAGGCGACCCGAGCCTTCGCCGCCCGGCTCGAGGCCGAGTGCGGCGTGCCCTGGGTGGATGCCCCGGTCTCCGGCGGCGTGGCCGGGGCCGAGGCCGGCAGCCTGGCCATCATGTGCGGCGGCGAAGCGGCCGACGTCGAGGCACTGGCGCCGATCTTCGCCCCGCTGGCCGCCCGGGTGACCCGCATGGGGCCGGTGGGCAGCGGCCAGGTCACCAAGGTCTGCAACCAGATGATCGTCGGCTGCCAGGCGGCGGTGCTCGCCGAGACGGTGGCCCTGGCCGAGGCCAGCGGCGTCGATGCCACCCGCCTCACCGAGGCCCTCGGCGGCGGCTTCGCCGACTCCAAGCCGTTCCGCATCCTCGCGCCGCGCATGGCGGCGAGCGACTTCGCCGCCCCGCCCTGGCACCTGCGCACCCTGCTCAAGGACCTGGACATGGCCGTGGCCCAGAGCGGCCGGGCGACCAGCGCCACGCCGATGAGCGCCCTGGCCGCGCAGCTGATGCGCGGGCATGCCGCCCGGGGACACGCCGATCGGGATCCGGCGACCCTGATCGAGGCCTATCGCGCCCGGGACACCGACTGATTCCGGCCGCGCGGGGACGTTTGTCCGATCGGCCGCCCTTACGTACACTCGTTTGAATTTCGACGACGATCGACGAGGGGTTTCATGGCGTTCGACAGCACCTCCACCTACGTGGCCACCGAGGGCCTCAAGCAGGCGGTCAATGCCGCCGTCACCCTGCAGCGCCCGCTGCTGGTCAAGGGCGAGCCGGGCACCGGCAAGACCCGGCTGGCCGAGGAGCTAGCCGCGTCCCTGGACACCCGGCTGATCACCTGGCACGTCAAGTCCACCACCAAGGCCGCCCAGGGGCTCTACGAGTACGATGCGGTGAGCCGGCTGCGCGACTCCCAGCTCGGCATCGAGGGCGTCGAGGACGTGGCCAACTACATCCGCCCCGGCAAGCTGTGGGAGGCCTTCACGGCGGACGAGCGAGTGGTGCTGCTGATCGACGAGATCGACAAGGCCGATATCGAGTTCCCCAACGACCTGCTCCAGGAACTCGACCGCATGGAGTTCCATGTCTACGAGACCGACGAGACGATCCGTGCCCGCCATCGCCCGGTGGTGGTGATCACCTCCAACAACGAGAAGGAGCTGCCCGACGCCTTCCTGCGCCGCTGCTTCTTCCACTACATCGACTTCCCGGACCGCGAGACCCTGCAGGCCATCGTCGACGTGCACTTCCCCGACATCGCCCCGCGGCTGGTCGCCGAGGCCCTGGAGGTGTTCTTCGAGCTGCGCGAGGCCCCGGGCCTCAAGAAGAAGCCCTCCACCTCGGAGCTGGTGGACTGGCTGAAGCTGCTGATGGCCGACGACCTGGCCCGGGAGGCGCTCCATGATCGCGACCCGGCACAGGCGATTCCGCCGCTGGCCGGGGCCCTGGTCAAGAACGAGCAGGATACCCAGCTGCTGGAGCGGCTGGCCTTCATGCTGCGTCGCAAGAGTCGCTGAGCCATGTTCATCGGCCTGTTCGAGACCCTCAAGCGCGCCGGGGTGCCGGTATCGCTGCGCGAGCTGCTCGACCTGCACGCCGTGGTCGAGCAAGGCGTGGTGGTCGCCGACCCCGAGGCCTTCTACCGGGTCGCGCGCACCGTGCTGGTCAAGGATGAACGCCACTTCGACCGCTTCGACCGGGCCTTCGCCGCCTGGTTCGAGGGCATCGAGAGCCTCGACGCCGCCATCGAGGCGCTGATTCCCGACGATTGGCTGCGCCGGGAGTTCGAGAAGCAGCTGTCCGAGGAGGAGAAGGCACGGATCGACTCCCTGGGCGGCCTCGAGCAGCTGATCGAGACCTTCAAGCGACGCCTGGAGGAGCAGACCGAGCGCCACGCCGGCGGCAACAAGTGGATCGGCACCGGCGGCACCAGCCCCTTCGGCGCCCATGGCTACCACCCCGAGGGCATCCGCATCGGCCAGGACGGCTCGCGCCATCGCCGGGCGGCCAAGGTCTGGGACGAGCGCCGCTTCCGCGACTACGACGACGACCGCCAGCTGGGCACGCGCAACCTCAAGATGGCCCTGCGCCGGCTGCGGCGCTTCGCCCGGGAGGGTGCCGCCGAGGAGTTCGACGTCGACGCCACCATCCGCGCCACCGCCCGCAACGCCGGGCTGCTCGAGGTGCGGCGGCGGCCGGAGCGCCACAACGCGGTCAAGGTGCTGCTGCTGCTCGACGTGGGCGGCTCCATGGACGACCACATCCGCACCTGCGAGGCGCTGTTCTCCGCCGCCCGGGCCGAGTTCAAGCACCTCGAGTACTACTACTTCCACAACTGCCCCTACGAGGGCCTGTGGCGGGACAACGCCCGGCGCCACGCCGAGCGCATCCCCACCCTGGATGTCCTGCGCACCTACGGCGACGACTACCGGGTGGTGATCGTCGGCGACGCCGCCATGTCGCCCTACGAGGTGACCCACCCCGGGGGCAGCGTCGAGCACTTCAACGACGAGCCCGGCGCGGCCTGGCTGTCGCGCCTGGCGGAGGCCTTTCCCCGCCTGGCCTGGCTCAACCCCATGCCGCAACGGGCCTGGGAGTTCACGCCCTCCACCCGGCTGATCCGCGAGCTGATCGACGACCGCATGTACCCGCTGACCCCGGCCGGGCTGGAGGCGGCGATGCGCGAACTGGCCCGGCAGGGCTGACGGCCCCGGGCCTCAGCCCCCGCCCCCGAGGTAGTGGATGACGTCGTGGAAGCGCAGCGGCGCCGCGCCGAGGTTGCGCATCCGGTGGTGGCAGTCGGCCCGGAAGCGCAGGCCCTCGCCCGGCGCCAGGCGCCGCTCCTCGGCGGCGTGGTCGCCCTCCCCCGCCAGGGTCAGGCCGAGCTCGCCCTCCAGCACCACGATATGCTCCACCACGCCGGGAGCATGGGGCGCCGAGGCGCTCTCCGCCCGCGGCGCCAGCTCGATCTCGAACATCTCGAAGCCCAGCACCGGGTCGTAGGGGAACAGCACCCGGGCCTGCATGCCCGCGGCGTCTCGCCCCCAGCGGGTCGCGCCGGCCGTCATCGGGCCGGCGCCGCCGCCGGGCGGGGCGAACAGCGACGAGAAGGAGACCCCGAAGCCGCTGGCGAGCTTCCACAGCGTCGCCACCGTGGGGCTCGACTCGCCCCGCTCGACCTGGCCCAGCATCGCCTTGCTGACGCCGGTCGCGGCCGCCGTGCGATCCAGGCTCCAGCCCCGCGCCTGGCGCAGGTCCCGCAGCCGTCCGGCCAGGTGCCGTGCTATGTCCTGCATGGTCGCTCCATTGTGCGTTATAACGCACGATGCTAGGGTGCCCGCCATTGTACGTGATAACGCACAGCGTGGGAGACGCGAATGCACCAGCACATGCCGAGTCTGGGACGGGCCCAGCCGCGCCGCTCGCCATGGCGCGACCTGAGCCTGTCCACCCTGGTGGCCGGCCTGGTGGCAGTGCTGATCGGCTACGGCAGCTCGGCGGTGATCATCTTCCAGGCCGCCGAGGCCGCCGGCGCCACCCGGGCCCAGACCGGCTCCTGGATGTGGGCCCTGGGCATCGGCGCGGGCCTGACCTCGCTGAGCCTGTCCTGGCGCTATCGCGTGCCGGTGCTCACCGCCTGGTCGACGCCGGGCGCCGCGCTGCTGGCCACCAGCCTGCCCGGCATTCCCATGGACGAGGCCATCGGCGCCTTCCTGTTCTCCTCGGCGCTGATCACCCTGTGCGGGATCACCGGCCTGTTCGAGGCCCTGGTCCGGCGCATTCCCGCCGCGCTGTCGGCGGCGCTGCTGGCCGGGGTGCTGCTGCGCTTCGGCCTGGAGACCTTCGCCGCCGTGGAGCGGGACTGGCGCCTGCCGCTGGCCATGCTGCTCGCCTATGGCCTGGGCCGGCGCCTGGCGCCGCGCTATGCCATCGTGCTGGTGCTGCTCACGGGGGTCGGCTTGGCCGCCGCCCTGGGGCAGCTTGACCTGGCCGGGATCGGCCTGACGCCGACTTGGCCGGTGTTCACCGCCCCCAGCTTCGCGCCGGCGACGCTGGTCGGGGTGGGCCTGCCGCTGTTCGTGGTGACCATGACCACCCAGAACCTGCCCGGCACCGCGGTCCTCCAGGCCGCCGGCTACCGGCCGCCGAGCTCACCGCTGATCGGCTGGACCGGCGCCGCCTCCCTGGCGCTGGCACCCTTCGGCGGCTTCGCCCTCAACCTGGCGGCGATCAGCGCCGCGGTATGCCTGGGGCGCGAGGCCCACGAGGATCCGGCACGCCGCTATACCGCCGGCATGACAGCAGGCATCGGCTACCTGCTGCTCGGCGTGTTCGGCACCACGGTCACGGCGCTGTTCGCGGCCTTCCCCGCGGCGCTGATCACGGCCCTGGCCGGTCTGGCGCTGCTGGGTACCATCGGCAACGGCCTGGCCGGCGCCATGGCCGACGCGCGACAGCGCGACGCCGCGGTGGTGACCTTCCTGTGCACCGCCTCGGGCGTCTCCCTGCTGGGCATCGGTGCCGCCTTCTGGGGCCTGGTGGCGGGCCTGGCCATGCTGGGGTTGACCATCCGCCGCGCCTCCGGCGCCTGAGGGTCGCCCCCGGCGAGGCGAGGGTCGCGGGGACGATGGGCGATGCCGGAGCGACCTGCTAGGGTGCCGGCGACCAGCCACCAGCCAAGAGCGACGATCATGGCGGCCATCATCCCGACCACTTGCCAGGGGCGCGATATCGCCCCCCACCTGGAGGCCCTGGCGCGGCTGCGCATCCGGGTCTTCCGCGACTATCCTTACCTCTACGACGGCGACCCGGCCTACGAGGCCGACTACCTGGACCGCTACGCCCGCAATCCACGCAGCCTCTTCGTGCTGGCCTTCGACGGCGACACCCTGGTGGGCGCGGCCACCGGCCAGCCGCTGGCCGACGAGGTGGACGAGTTCCGCGGCCCCTTCGAGGCCGCCGGCTACCGCCCCGAGGCGGTCTTCTACTACGGCGAGTCGGTGCTGCTGCCGGAGTACCGCGGCCGGGGCATCGGCAAGGCCTTCATGGAGGCGAGGGAGACACACGCCGCGAGTGAAGGGTTCGAGTTCGCGGCTTTCTGCGCCGTGGAGCGCCCCGACGACCATCCCCGCAAGCCGGCCGACTACCGGCCGCTGCACGGCTTCTGGAACGCCCGGGGCTACCGGCGCACGCCGTCGCTTGTCACCGCCTTCGCCTGGAAGGACCTGGACGAGGCCGAGGAGACCGCCAAGCCGATGGTCTTCTGGCTCAAGGCGCTGCGCCCATGACCAGGGGGAGTGAACGCCCGGTGACCGTGGCGACCGCCCAGTACCCCATCGAGGCCTTCGCCGACCTCGCCGGCTTCGCGGCCAAGGCGGCACGCTGGGTCCGGGAGGCGACGAGCCGCGGCGCCGAGCTGCTGGTCTTCCCCGAGTATGGGGCCATGGAACTGGCCTCGCTGCTGCCCGAGGCCGAGCGCGGCGACCTCCAGGCTCAGCTCCACGGTCTGCAGCCTCTGCGAGAGGCCTACCTGGAGACCTGGCGCGAGCTGGCGGTCCGCCATGGCACGACGATCCTCGCCCCCTCCCTGCCCTGGCGCCTGGACGACGGCCGCTTCGTCAACCGGGCCTGGCTGTGCACCCCCGACGGCCGGGTGGGCCACCAGGACAAGCAGGTGATGACCCGCTTCGAGAACGACGACTGGGGCGTGGCCGAGGGCGACGGCCTCAAGGTCTTCGACACCCCCGCCGGGCGGCTGGGAGTGCTGATCTGCTACGACAGCGAGTTCCCCCTGCTGGCGCGAGCCCTGGTCGAGGCCGGCGCCGAGCTGCTGCTGGTGCCGAGCTGCACCGACACCGAGGCCGGCTACCAGCGGGTGCGCCTCAGTGCCCAGGCCCGGGCCATCGAGCAGCAGGTGGCGGTGATCCACTCGCCCACGGTGGGCGAGGCGCCATGGTCGCCGGCGGTGGACATCAACATCGGCCGGGCCGGCGTCTTCACGCCCTGCGACCATGGCTTCCCGCCCGACGGGGTGCTGACCCTGGCCGCGGACGCCACCCCCGGCTGGCAGCTGGCGCGCCTGGACCCGGCGCGGATCCGCGCCCTGCGCGAGCACGGCCAGGTCAACAACCACGCCGACTGGACGCTGCAACACCGCCGCCTGGCGCCGGGCATCGCGACGCACCCTTTGGGGTAAGCCCTGCGGCCCCGGACTATCGCAGACAGCGGATCGATCGGGGCTGATCCGGCGACAAGCCCCGGGGTGCCGGACCATCGAGGAGGCGCTGTGAACCCTTCCATGGGCGCTACCGACGCCCTGCGGCGCTCTCGCATCCTGCTCCGCTTGCAGGACCGGTGCTGGCCATCCCTGGCCAGCCCGTTCGGAGCAGTGCTCCTCACCCATGGCGTAGGACCTCCTCTTCGGCTTGTCCCCGGCGCCCCTCGTCAGATCCAACTGCGATAGCGCTGCCCGGCCCCCGCGGGCTTTTGCCGCCACTCACGCTTGGCCGTACAATGCCCGCATGATCCCGCCATCCGGCGCCCGCTCGACGGGCCCCAGGCGGCCCACCGTTTCCCCAGGAATCTTGCTCGAGGACACCCCGGACCCATGCGCGCCACGCAACTCTTGATCTCCACCCTCAAGGAAACTCCCGCCGACGCCGAGGTGGTCAGCCACCAGCTGATGCTGCGCGCCGGCATGATCCGACGCCTGACCTCGGGGCTCTATACCTGGCTGCCGCTGGGCCTGCGGACCCTGCGCAAGGTGGAGCGCATCGTCCGCGAGGAGATGGATCGCGCCGGCGCCCAGGAGGTGCTGATGCCCGCCGTGCAGCCCGCCGAGCTGTGGCAGGAATCCGGCCGCTGGGAGCAGTACGGCCCCGAGCTGCTGCGCCTCAAGGATCGCCACGAGCGCGACTACTGCGTCGGGCCGACCCACGAGGAGGTGATCACCGACCTGGTGCGCAAGGAAATCGCCAGCTACAAGCAGCTGCCGTCGAACTTCTACCAGATCCAGACCAAGTTCCGCGACGAGATCCGTCCGCGCTTTGGGGTGATGCGCTCCCGCGAGTTCATCATGAAGGACGCCTACTCCTTCCACATCGACGAGGCCTCGCTCAAGGACACCTACCAGGCCATGTACGATGCCTACATGCGCATCTTCACGCGCCTGGGCCTGGACTTCCGCCCGGTGATCGCCGACAACGGCGCCATCGGCGGCACCGGCTCCCACGAGTTCCACGTGCTGGCCGACTCCGGCGAGGACGACATCGTCTTCTCCACAGAGTCCGACTATGCCGCCAACATCGAGAAGGCCGAGGCGCTGCCTCCCCAGGGCGAGCGCGCCGCCCCCGCCGAGGCGCTGCGCCTGGTCGATACCCCGGACGCCAAGACCATCGCCGCCCTGGTGGAACGGCACGGCCTGCCCATCGAGAAGACCCTCAAGACCCTGATGGTGCACGGCGCCGAGGGCGGGCTGATCGCCCTGCTGGTGCGCGGCGACCACGAGCTCAACGAGGTCAAGGCCGAGAACTTGCCCGAGGTGGCCACCCCCCTGACCATGGCCAGCGAGGAAGAGATCCGTGCCGCCGTGGGCGCGGGCCCCGGCTCGCTGGGCCCGGTGAACCTCGAGATGCCGATCGTCGTCGACCGCAGCGTGGCGCTGATGAGCGACTTCGGCGCCGGCGCCAACGTCGACGGCAAGCACTACTTCGGCATCAACTGGGAGCGCGACGTAGCGTTGCCCAAGGTGGCCGACCTGCGCAACGTGGTCGAGGGCGACCCCTCGCCGGACGGCCGCGGCACCCTGGCGATCAAGCGCGGCATCGAGGTGGGCCACGTCTTCCAGCTGGGCCGCAAGTACAGCGAGGCGATGAACGCCACCGTGCTGGACGCCAACGGCAAGGCGGCGCATCCCTGGATGGGCTGCTATGGTATCGGCGTGACCCGGGTGGTCGCCGCCGCCATCGAGCAGAACCATGACGACGGCGGGATCATCTGGCCCGACGCCATCGCCCCCTTCCAGGTGACGGTGGTGCCGATGAACGCCCACAAGTCGCAGCGGGTGCGCGAGGAAAGCGAGCGCCTCTACCAGGAACTCACCGCCGCCGGCCTCGACGTGCTGCTCGACGACCGAGACCTGCGCCCGGGCGTGCGCTTCGCCGACCAGGAGCTGATGGGCATCCCCCACCGCCTGGTGGTCGGCGACCGCGGCCTGGACAAGGGCGAACTGGAGTACAAGGGACGCCGTGACAGCGACGCCACCATGGTCCCGGCCGGGGACATCCTCGCCTTCCTGCGCGAGCGCATCGACGCCTGACCGCCGCCGGGCCCTGGCCCGGCTGCTGGCCGTCGTCGCCCTCGCCGGGCCGCCGGCGCTGGGCGCCGACGGCGACTTCCTCGACGCCCTGGCGATCCCCCCGGACGACGGCGCGCCGCCCGTGGTCCGGGTGCTGCCCGCGACCCTGCGCCCCACCCTCGAGGGCCTTCGCCAGGCGCCCCGCCCGCCCGCCGAGATCTGGGCGGCGCGCCAGTGGGTGTCCGCCATGTCCCCCCGCCTGGCCCGCTACGTGCCGCAGGCCGAGCGCCGCCAGCGGCTGCTGGCGCGCATCCACCAGGAGGCGCGCATCGCCGGCCTGGCCCCGGAGCTGGTGCTGGCGGTGATCCAGGTGGAAAGCGCCTTCCGCGCCGAGGCCGTGTCCTCCGCCGGGGCCGTGGGGCTGATGCAGATCATGCCGTTCTGGATCCGCGAACTCGGCCTGCCGGCCGACGACCTCAAGGATCCCTGGCGCAACCTGCGCTACGGCTGCACCATCCTCGCCCACTACCTGGCGGTGGAGGGCGGCGACCTGACCCGGGCCCTGGCCCGCTACAACGGCAGCCTGGGCAAGACCTGGTACCCCGAGCGGGTGATGCGTGCGCTGTCGCGGCGCTGGCAGCCGCCCGTGGCGCCGGCGGAACGGGCCACCGCCGGACGCTGACGCCCGGCGGGATCCGGCCCCGGACCGGCCAGGCAAAAAAATGGCCGATCCGGATGGATCGGCCTAGTGGGGGGAAACTCCCCCCTCCCCTGACGACTGGAAGGAGCGGCTGGCTCAGTGCTTCTTCTTGCGATGGTGGTCGCGAACGACGAACGCGATCCAGCCCCCCATGAAAGCGATCATCATCCCGACGGTGGCCAGTCCGAAGATTACGGCGTCATCCCAGTACATGGTGTGGTCCTCCCGTCTCGATGTGTTGAGTGCACTCTAGCCCCTTGCGGCGGGAGAAATGCTGACCTGCATCAAGTTCGCCACCGCCACCGGGCGGCGGGCCCTCGCGGCTTGATCCAGGTCAGTTTCGCGGGGTATCGGACGGGGCGGGAGGGGGCGAGCGCCGCCCCGGAGGCAGGGCGGCGATACGGCGGCGGCCGCGGCGGGCGGGGCCCCGGGCCGGCGCCCGACGGCGAGGCTCAGACCATCTTCTTGTCCTCGACATCCCCGGCGGCGGTCCCGGGGGGCAGCGGATGCCCCTTGGCGAGCTCGGCGCGGGTGGCGTCGCGGACCTCGAGCACCTCGACCCGGTAGCGCAGGGTCCGGCCGGCCAGGGGATGGTTGGTGTCGATCAGCACGCCGTCGTCGCGAACCTCGACCACGGTGACGATCTCGGGGCCGTCGTCGCCCGGGGTCTGGAAGCGCATGCCCGGCGACAGCTCGGGCACCGGGAAGGCGTCGCGGCCGACCTCGCGCACCAGGGCCTCGTCGCGCAGCCCGTAGGCCTCGGCGGGCATCAGGGTGACGCTGAGCTCGGCGCCGGCCTCGCGGCCGACCAGGGCCCGCTCCAGGCCGGCCAGGATATTGTCGTGGCCGTGGAGATACTCGAGCGGCGCCTGGCGGGCGCGGGAGTCGTCGAGGACCTGGCCGTCCTCGTCGCTGAGCACGTAGTGCAGGGTCACGACCCGCTGGGGGGCTATGGTCATGGGACCTCCGGTAATGGGGAGAGGAAGATCAGTCGCGGCGGCGCAGCTGGGCGACCGGCATCTCGAGGCGCTGCTGCTGGTGCAGCATGTTGAGCAGCACGATGGCGCGTTCCTCGCCCTTGTGGTTGGCGAAGACCGCCTGCAGGTCCTTGAAGGGCCCGTCGGTGATCTCCACCGCCTCGCCGGCGCGGAAGTAGACGTTGGCGTCGTCGTCGGCCGCCGGGCCACCGTGGCGCCGCAGGGTGTCCACCAGGGCGTCGCTGACCGGCACCGGCAGGTCGACGCCGAAGGTCACCAGGCGCAGCACCCCGCGGGTGGAACGGATCGGCCGCCAGTTGCTGGCCAGCCGGTCGAGGCGGATGAACAAGTAATGGGGGAAGAGCGGCTCGCTCACCCAGGTCAGCCGGCCGCGACGCTTCTTCTGGACCTGCAGCACCGGGTGGAAGACCTCGAAGCCCTGGTTGCCCAGGTGCTCGGCGGCGCGGAAGGATTCCCCGCCCTTGCACTGGATGACGTACCAGCGGGGGATGGCCGGATCGTCGCCGTCCGGGCGGATGTCGTCGTCACTCATGTCGTCGTCGATCGCGTCTGGCTGGTGTCGGCGCCGGGGCTCTGCAACAATCGGCGGCGCGCGCCGCCCGTGTCGCCGCTCCCGGTCGAGGCCGCCATCTTATCACCGATGGCCCGGCGCGTGGTCCGACCGCCCCCGCAAGGAGAGCTTCGCCATGCCGACCCCTTCCGCGCACCGCAGCTGGCGCGACGCCCTGGCGATCTACCTGCGCGCCCCGGTGCTGACCATGCTGTTCCTGGGCTTCTCGGCGGGCCTGCCCTTCCTGCTGGTGTTCTCCACCCTCTCGGCCTGGCTGCGCAGCGACGGCGTCGAGGTGGCGGCGATCGGCTTCTTCGCCTGGATCGGCATCCTCTATTCGATCAAGTTCTTCTGGGCGCCGGTGGTGGATCGCCTGGCGCTGCCCGGCCTGACCCGCGCCTTCGGCCAGCGGCGCGGCTGGATGCTGCTGGCCCAGGGGATGGTCGCCGGCGGCCTGGTGGGGCTGGCCAGCCTGGAGCCGGCGACCCAGCTGCCGCTGGTCGCCGCCTTCGCCCTGCTGGTGGCCTTCGGCTCGGCGACCCAGGACATCGCCATCGACGCCTTCCGCATCGAGTCGGCGCCGGAGGACCTGCAGGCGGCCATGGCCTCCACCTACATCATCGGCTACCGGGGCGGGCTGATCGCCGCCGGGGCGGGCGCCCTCTACGTGGCCTCGCTGGTGTCGTGGCACGCCGCCTACCTGGCCATGGCCGCCCTGGTGGGCATCGGCGTGGTGACGGTGCTGCTGCGCCCGGAACCCGCCCGGCCGGCGCTGACCACCCAGTTGATCCACGAGCCGCGGGTGCGCGCCTTCCTGCGCGCCAGCCGCGGCCGACCGGCCTGGCAACGGCGGCTGGGCGCCTGGGCGATCGGCGCGGTGGTCTGCCCCTTCACCGACTTCTTCGCCCGCCACGGGCTCAAGGCGCTGTGGCTGCTGGCGTTCGTCGCGGTGTTCCGGATCAGCGACCTGGCCATGGCCTCCATGGCCAACCCGCTGTACATCGACCTGGGCTTCAGCCTGGCCGCCATCGCCAACGTCACCAACGTCTTCGGCATCGCCATGAGCATCGCCGGGGGGCTGCTGGGGGGACTGCTGGTGGCGCGCTACGGGGTGGGGCCCATGCTGGTTCTGGGGGCCGCGGCCACGGCCCTGACCAACCTGCTGTTCGTGGGCCTGGCCCTGGTCGGCGACCACCTGCCGATGCTGGTGGTGACCATCGTCGGCGACAACCTGTCCAACGGCCTGGCCAGCGCGGTCTTTATCGCCTTCCTGTCGGGCCTGACCTCGCGGGCCTATACCGCCACCCAGTATGCGCTGTTCTCGTCGCTGATGACCCTGCCGGGCAAGTTCCTCAGCGGCTTCGGCGGCCTGATGGTGGAGGCCCAGGGCTACCCGGGCTTCTTCCTGCTGGCCTCGGCCCTGGGCCTGCCGGCCATCGCCCTGGCCGTGTGGGTCAGCCGCGACCGCCGCCTGGTGCCGGCGCCGACCACCGCCTGAGGCTCACTCCGCCTGGGCGGCGAGCCACTCCAGGGCCCCCGGGGTGGCGCGCCACTGGTCACGCATCAGGGTGCGGTACTGCCAGGCCTCGGCCCGGGAGCCGGGAGCCGCGGCGCCGTCCTGACCCGGCGCGGCGGGCCGGGGGTTGTCGGCGCACAGCAGGACCGGGGCATGGGGGTTGTGCCGGCGCGCCCTGCCCAGGGCCTCGGCGGCCTCCTCGACGCGTTCCAGCCGGTACAGCGCCAGGGCCCGCCCCATCCACAGGCCCAGCACCGCCTGGTCCTCGGCCGGCGCGGCCAGGGCCGCCTCGCTCAGCGCCAGCGCCTCGCGGTCGCGGCCCTCGCGCAGCAGCTGGTCGAGGACCAGCTCGCGCAACCCCAGGCTATCCTGGTCGTCGAGCTCGAGCAGCTGCTCGGCCAGGTGTCGCGAACGCTGCCGGGCGCCCCGCTCCATGCCCACCACCAGCGCCAGGCCGGTGCGCAGCAGCACGGCGTTGTCGGCGACCTCCCAGGTCAGCGACGCGCGGCCGGCCTGGCGGGCCTGCTCCAGCCAGCGCTCCAGGCGGCCGGCCAGGGGCTCGAAGAGGCTCGGCGCCATCCACGGCAGGCTGCCGAAGCGGCTGGTCAGCGCCAGCGCCAGGGACTGCATCACCGCCGGGGCATCCAGCCACTCGGGATGGGCGCACAGGGCCGGCAGCCACTCCCCGGCCGCCGGCCAGGGATCGGCATCGAAGCCCAGCGGCGCCTCGTGTTCGACCTCGGCGGGGAAGACCGCGCGGAAGCCGGCATAGAGGGTTTCCTCCCTGGCGCTGCGATGGTAGGCCAGCTCGCCGTCGGCCTCGCGCAGGTCCAGGGTGGGGGCCGTGGGCAGCGAGGCCAGCAGCGACTGCAGGGCGACCAGCGGCTCGGCGAGGTCCTCCTCGGCGTTGAGCAGCTGCTCGGCCAGGGTGGCGCCGGGGTTGTCGGCCAGGTCGGCCAGGAACTGCAGCTGGTCGGCGTCCAGGTCGCCCTGGCGGGACAGCCGCCGGAACCAGAAGCGGGAGCGCTCGCGGGCCTCCTCCTCGTGCCCCTCGTGGAGCAGCAGCATGGCCTCGATATAGGCCAGGGTCGGCGAGTCGGGCAGGGCCTGCTGGGCGCGCACGAAGGCCGCCCGGGCGCTGTCCAGATCGTCGTTGTCCAGGTGCAGCAGGCACAGCCGCTCCAGGGCCACGCCGCGCAGGAACAGCGGGCCGCGGTCGAGGACGGCGTCGAGCAGGGCCTCGCGCTTGCGGTGGAAGCCGCGCTCCTGATAGAGGTCGACGAGGATTTCGAAGGCCGGCTCGGCCTGCTCGGGCAGTCGGGACCAGTCGGCGGTCTCGAACAGCGATTCCAGAATCTGCTGAGCCCGGCCGCGCTGGCCCGACTCGGCGGCGATCAGGCCGGCCTCGAGCAGGGCCTGGGCGGGAGCCCGGCCGCAGGCCAGGGCCGCCTTGAGGGTGTCGCCCTTCCATTCCCGCAGCGACAGCATCCACATCAGGTGCCCGGGCACATGCCCGGGCAGGGTGACGGCGCCGCAGCAGTGCTTGGTCTTGCGCCCGGAATCGCACCAGCAGGGCTCGTTGCGCCCCGGCCGGGCCAGCGGCTCGCAGGCGAAGTCGAGCCGTTCCAGCGGCGTCTGGGACCAGAGCTCCGGGGCCAGGGCCTGCGCCAGCGCCGCATCGCCCACCAGGGCGGGGCCTTCCTCCCGCGCCCAGGCCATCAGGGTCGGATAGCGCTCGTCCTGTCGAATCGCCTTCAGGGCCCCCGAGGCGAACCCCAGCAGCTGTTCCACCCATACCGCCAGCATTGCCGTCTCCACTGCCGAAAAATCGTACAGTCTACCAGCCCGCCGCCGGCCTGGGCAGCCGCGTCAGGCGCCGACCCGGGCCAGCAGGGGCCGGACGCGGGCGTGCATGTCGAGCCGCGCGCCGAGCCGCACCAGGTTCCAGTAGTGGCCGTTGAGGGTCCGCGACAGCAGCAGGGTATCCGCCGGCGGCTGCAGGCGATCCATGGCCGCCCACACCCGGGGGCTCAGGTCGCGCAGCCGGCGATGCACCCGCACGTCGCCGAAGTCCTGGGGGCCGGGCGCGAACAGCGGGGCCACCGCCTCGGCGGACTCGCGATACAGGGCCAGCGGCGCGCCCTCTCCCTGGCGGCCGCCGAGCTCGCGCAGCGCGGCGTCCATGGCCATGGCGTCGGCATCCAGGGTGGCGCGCAGCAGGCGCATCATCGCCGCCAGCCGCTCCCGGGGCACCGGGATCACCGCTCCCAGGTCGTAGATCACCAGGCGGCCGGCCTCGTCGGCGGCGAAGTTGCCGGCATGGGGATCGGCATGCAGCTCGCCGTGGGTGAACAGCTCCTCGGTGAGCCAGTCGGCGAGGGTGGTGGCGAGGCGCTGGCGGACCGCGTCCTCGGCGCCCTCCAGCTCACGCAGCGGGGTGCCGGCCACGTAGCGCATGGCCAGGATCCGCGCCCCGCACAGCGCCGGCAGGGGCTCGGGGATCACCAGGTCGTCGAGATGGGCGTAGCGTGCCCGGTAGCGGGCCAGCGACTCGGCCTCGGCGCGGTAGTCGAGCTCGCCGCGCAGGCTCGCCGCCAGCTCCTCGAACAGGGCATCCAGGCGCGCCTGGGGCACGCGCAGCCAGCGCCCCAGGCGCATCAGCCGGCGCAGCTGCACCAGGTCGTCCTCCAGCACCCGGTCGAGCCCGGGATACTGCACCTTGAGCACCACCGTCTCGCCGTCGCGGGTCACCGCCCGGTGCACCTGCCCCATGGAGGCGCTGGCGAAGGGCGTGGTCTCGACGCGCTCGAAGACGCGTTCGAGATCGCCGTACTCGGCATCCAGGGTCCGCCGGATGCCCTCCCAGGGCATGGGCGTCGCCTGGCGCTGCAGCCGCGAGAGCTCCTCGGCGAGCTCCGGCGGCAGCAGATCGTCCCACTGGGCCATGATCTGAGCGAGCTTCATGGCCGGACCCTTGAGCTCGGAGAGCCCCTCGAACAGCGCCTCGCCCAGGGCCCGCCAGTCGCTCTGTCCGCCCAGCCGCGTCCGCAGCAGGGCGCTCCCGGTGCGGGTGCCCAGTCCCAGCAGCCGCCGTGTCCTGCCGCGTTCGCGCATGGCTCGCTCCTCCCGACATAGCGATACAATAATTGTACAACACATTTTAGATGTTACACCTGGTCAGGCCGGGCGAATACTGTAAGAATTCCCATGCCTTCATCGCTCGACGAGGCTGCCTTGCGCCTGATCATCGCCGAAAAGCCCAGCCTGGCGCGCGCCATCGCCGAGGCCCTGCCCGCCCCCGCCCGCCGCGAGGACGGCGCCCTGGTCGCCGGCGACAGCGTGGTGACCTGGTGCCTGGGCCACCTGCTGGAGCAGGCCCCCCCGGATGCCTACGACCCGGCCCACAAGGCCTGGCGGCTGGATACCCTGCCGATCCTGCCCTCGCCCTGGCGGCTGGCCCCCCGCCCCAAGGCCCGCGCCCAGCTGGCCGTGATCCGCCGCCTGCTGAAGCGAGCCGACACGGTGGTGCATGCCGGCGACCCGGACCGCGAGGGCCAGCTGCTGGTGCAGGAGGTGATCGAGCACCTGGGCTGGCGAGGCCCGGTGGCCCGGCTGCTGGTCAGCGACCTCAACGCCCCGGCGGTCAGGCGCGCCCTCTCGCGGCTCGAGGACAACGCCCGCTACGCGCCGCTCTACCGGGCCGCCCAGGCCCGCGCCCGGGCCGACTGGCTGTACGGCATCAACCTGACCCGCGCCTGGACCCTGGTCGGCCGCCAGGCGGGCCACGGCGGCGTGCTCTCGGTGGGCCGGGTCCAGACCCCGGTGCTGGGGCTGGTGGTGCGCCGGGACGCCGAGATCCGCGACTTCGAGCCGCGCCCCTTCTTCGTGCTCTGGGCCGACCTGGCCGTGGCCGGGGGCCAGCTGCGCGCCTGGTGGGCCCCCGGCGAGGGACACCGCCTCGACGACCAGGGCCGGCTGCTCGAACGCGCCCCGGCCGAGGCCCTGGCCGCCAGGCTGCCCGGCGCCGAGGGCCGCCTGACCGGGCTGGAGAGCCGCGACCGGCGCCAGGCCGCCCCCCTGCCCTATTCGCTGTCGGCGCTCCAGGTGGACGCCGCCCGCCGCCACGGGCTCTCGGCCCAGGCGGTGCTGGACACCTGCCAGCGGCTCTACGAGCGCCACCAGCTGATCACCTACCCGCGCTCCGACTGCCGCTACCTGCCGGAGGAGCACCTGGCCGGAGCCCGCCGCACCCTCGAAGGCGCCTGCGGCGGCGACGCCACCCTGCGCGGCTGGCTCGCCGGCGCCGACTTCGGCAAGCGCTCCAAGGCCTGGAACGACAACAAGGTCGGCGCCCACCACGCCCTGGCTCCCACCGGCAAGACCGCCGACACCAGCCGGCTGTCGCGCCAGGAGGCCGATATCTTCCGGCTGATCGTGCGCAACGTGCTGGCCCAGTTCTACCCCGCCCTGTCGACCCGGGAGGTGAAGGCCGAGTTCAGCATCGCCGGCGAGGCCTTCCGCGCCCGGGGCCAGGAAGTCCTCGAGGCCGGCTGGAAGCCATTGTTCACCACCCGCGACGAGGCGCCGCCGCTGCCGCCGCTGACCGAGGGCGAGGCCTGCCGGGTGGCGGACGCCGGGGTCGAGGATCGCGAGACCCGGCCGCCGGAGCCGTTCACCGACGCCAGCCTGATCAAGGCGATGATGAACATCGCCCGCTACGTGGACGACCCGGCGATCCGCCGCACCCTGCGCGACTCCGACGGCCTGGGCACCGAGGCCACCCGGGCCGGCATCCTCGAGACCCTGGTGACCCGCGGCTACCTGGCGCGCCAGGGCAAGGCCCTGCGCGCCACCCGCCTGGGGGACGCGCTGATCGCCTCGCTGCCGGAGGCCGTGGGCCGCCCCGAGCGCACCGCCCAATGGGAGCAGCGGCTATCGGCCATCGCCGAGGACGCCGACGCTCCCGACGCCTTCCTCGACGCCCTGGTCGGCGACCTGAGGACGCTGCTCGGCCAGGCCGACGCCGGACGCATGCGCCGAGCCCTGGCCGAGGCCCGGGGCGTCGAGGCCGGCGGCGATTCGGCCCGAAAGGCGGGCAAGGCCAAGCGCAGGCCTGGCGGCGGGCGTCGCGGCGGCGCCGGCCAGGCCGCCGGCAAGCGTCGCCAGCGGAGCCGCTCGTGAGCCTGTCGCTGATCCTCGGCCCCGGCGCCCTGGGCCGGCTGCTGGCCCTGCGCCTGGCCGCCGCCCGGCCGGTGGCCCTGATCGGGCGCCGGCCGCTGCCCGGCCGCCAGACCCTGACCACGCCGGAGGGCGAGCGCCGCCAGGCGACGCTGCGCTGCTGGACGCCGACCTCCCTGCCGGCCGCCACCGCCCGGGAGGCGACGACCCTGCACCTGACCACCAAGGCCTATGCCGCCGAGGCCGCCCTGGCGGCCGTCGCCGATCGGCTACGCCCCGACACCCCGCTGGTGCTCTGGCAGAACGGCTACGCGACGCAGCCCCGCCTCACCGAGCGCTGGCCGGGCCCGGTGCTCTGCGCGACCACCACCGAGGGCGCCTACCTCGACGGCGACCACGGCGTCGTCCATGCCGGCCACGGCCGGACCCTGATCGGCGACCTGGATGGGCGGCACGGCTCCCTCGCCGAACGGCTGGCCGACCGACTGACGGCCGCGGGCCTGCCGGCCACGCCGGTCGCCGACATCCGCGTGCGACTGTGGCACAAGCTGGCGGTCAACGCCGCCATCAACCCGCTGGTGGCGCGCTTCGGGATCCGCAACGGCCAGTTGCGCGACCGCCCCTTCCGGCCCATGGTCGAGGACATCGTCGCCGAGGTCGCGGCGGTGATGGCCGCGGAGGGGATCCCGCCCCCCGAGGACGGCTGGGCGGCGCTGGTCTGGTCGGTGGTGTCGGCCACCGCCAACAACCGCGCCTCGATGCTCCAGGACGTGCGCGCCGGCCGCCCCACCGAGCACGACGCCATCCTCGGCCCGCTGATCGCGGCCGGCCGACGCCACGGCCTGGCCACGCCGGCGCTGGCGGCCCTCTACCGCCGGCTGGAAAGCGCGCCCTGAGCCGACGCGCGGCCCCCTGCGATCTGGCATCTTGCGGTGTCGCCTGCTAGCCTCAGGTCGATAACGACACCGGACGGGATGACCGCTCCAAGGCCTGGCCCACCATGACCCAGTTCCCCGGATGGCGCCCCCTGCTGGCCGCCGCCGCCCTGCTCACCGCCCTGCCCGCCCTCGCGGACGCCGAGGCGCCCGCCTTCACCGGCGAGGCCACCGACATCGCACGACTCGACAACGGCCTGCGGCTGCTGGGCGACGAGGTGGCGTCCCCCGACGGCATGACCTCCGGCTTCCGCCTCACCGCCGGCTTCTCGCCCCGCGGCCTGCCGAGCTTCGATCTCGGCGCGGAGGTGCGCTATCGCGAGAGCGACGACGTGCCGGTCGCCGGCGACACCCGGGACACCCTGCTGGACACCACCAGCCTGGGCGGCAGCCTGCTGGCCGGGGTGCGGCTGGGGCGGCTCGGGCTCTACGCCAAGTCCGGACTCGCCGGCTGGCAGGGCCAGGCGCCCCACGCTCGGGAGGCGGGGATTCCCGAGGGCGGCACCACCCGCATCAACGGCTTCGGCGCCCGGCTGAGCTTCGACCGCTGGATCAGCCGCCTGGAGTTCGAGGAGGTCGACGACCCCGCCCTGTCGCACCTCAACCTGATCACCGCCTCGGTGCATCTGCCCTTCTAGGCGCGAGGCGCGAGGCGCGAGGCGCGAGGCGCGAGGCGCGAGGCGCGAGGCGCGAGGCGCGAGGCGCGAGGCGCGAGGCGCGAGGCGCGAGGCGCGAGGCGCGAGGCG